>CAXNIN010000245.1:0-7047 GCA_964202365.1 Myxococcota bacterium
CAGATCTTGCGTTGGGGATAGGGCGGGCGGCCGGCGGGATAGATGTCCGCGTGGACCCCGTCACCGACCCCGCCATCCTCGGCGCGTACCTCACGGACGCCTCGAACCTTCACGGCACCGCCGACGCCCTCTACCGCCCGCGCTCCGCCCAAGAGGTCGCGGAGGTGCTCGCGGCCGCCCAGCGCGCCGGCACGCCCGTCACCGTGACGGCGCGGCGCACGTCGACCACCGGCGCGCCCGTGCCGCAGGGGGGCGTTCTGCTCTCCACCGAGGGGCTCAACCGGGTGCACGCCCTCGACGACGTGGACGGCGGCGTGCTCCTCGGGGAGTGGCAGGCCGACGTGGAGCGCGCGGGCAGGCTCTTCCCGCCCGACCCCACCTCCCGCAACGAGTGCAGCGTGGGCGGCGCCATCGCGTGCAACGCGTCGGGCGCGCGCACCTTCAAGTACGGCCCCACGCGGCCCTGGGTGGAGGCCGTCGAATTGGTGACCCCGACCGGGGACATCCGGTGGATCGACCGCCAGACGCCGACGCCCTGGCCCGTCCCCGCGTGGGACGAGCCCCGCGTGAAGACCGCCGCCGGCTATTACCCCGCCAGAAACCTCCTTGACCTCGTGATCGGCGCCGAAGGCACGCTCGGCGTCATCACCCGCGCGCGGGTGAAGCTGGTGCCGCTCCCGGCCGGGGTGCTCACCCTCTTCACGTACTTCCCCACGCGCGCGGCGATGCTCGCCTTCGTCGCGACCGCGCGCGCGATGGGCCCGCGATGCATCGAGTACTTCGACCGCCGCTCCCTCGATCTCATCCGCGGGCGCGTGCCCCAGGTGCCGGTGGCCGACTCCGCCATCCTCCTGGAGATCGAGCACGACGGCGAGCCGCCGCTCGAGCCGTGGTTCGACGCGCTCGCCGCGCACGACGCGCTGCTCGACGACACGATCGTCGCCGAGGACGACGCCGGGCGCGCGCGGCTCCACGCCGTTCGCCACGCCCTGCCCGCCACGGTGAACGAGCGCATCGCGCGGTACGGCGTGCAGAAGGTGGGCACCGACTTCGCCGTGCCGGACGCCGCGCTCGGCGAGATGCTCGACGCCTACGACCAGGCCGACATGGCCACCGTGTGTTTCGGCCACATCGGCAACAGCCACCTCCACCTCAACTTCCTCCCGCGCGACGCCGCCGAGCTCGCGGAGGCGCGGCGCCGCTACTTCGCGCTCGCGCAGCGGGCCGTGGCGCTCGGCGGCACCGTGAGCGGCGAGCACGGCATCGGGCGGCTCAAGAAGGCGCACCTCGCGCTGATGGTGCCGCCGGCGGTGCTCGACGGATGGCGGGCGCTGAAGCGCGCGGCCGACCCGAACTGGATTCTCGGTCGCGGCGTGCTGTTCGACCCTTAGGCACCCGTCGCGATACGTGATCCGAATGCCACCGCTCGTGCACCGCGGACTCGTCTGGATCACCGCCGACCCGTCGGCGCTCGATTTGCTCCTTGCGGACCCCCAGCTCGCGCGGCTCGTCGCCGCGCGTCCGGCGCCCGGCCTCGCCGCCGTCCGGCCGGCCGATCAGGCGCGTTTCACGGCGCGGCTCGCGAAGATCGGGCAGGTGCCGCGGCTCGTGGAGGGCGCGTGAACCTCGCGGAGACCCTCGACGGTTACGCCGCCGACGCGCTGAACGCGATGCTCCGGGTGTGGGACCTCGACACCGCGAAGCGCGCCGGCACGAAGACCGAGCGAATCCGGCTGTTGACGGCCATCCTCAGCGACACCGAGCGCCTCGGCGATGCGCGGCTCACTCCCGGGGAGCGCATCATGCTCGCGCTCGCGGGCCGGCACCCCAACCTCCGCACCGGCACCCTCCTCCGCGCGTTCCGCGCCCGGGGTGAGGCCGACGCCGAGAGCACGCTGAAAGGGCTGGTCGGCTGCGGCCTCCTCCTGTGCCTCGACTCCGAGTGGGGCACGAAGATCGCGCTCGACGACGTGATGCGCCGCACGGGCGCGCGCCTCGCCGTCGCGCCCGGCCTCCCCGAGCTCCTCCCGTTGTCGACGCCTGCGCCAATCTGCCCCGCCCCGGTCCCGGACGTCGGCATCCGCGCGGTCCGCCCCCATCGCGGGGCCGAGACCGGCGCGCGCATCCTCGCGCTCGTGGCGTGCGCCGCCCGGCGGAAGCTCCGCGTGAACGTCGGCGGCGACCTCGGGAACCCCGCCCTCGAGGCGCTCGTGCGCGACCTCGAGCTGCCGCCGATGCACGTGGTCTGGCTCCTGGAGCTCGCCCGCGCAGGCGGGCTCGTCGACGTGCGGGACCGCCTGCTCCGCCCGGTCGAGCTCCCCGCGGACGCGCGTACCCTCGGCGGGCTGCTCGCGCGCGTCCACGCCGGCTTCGTCGCGCGCTCGACGCTCAAGGACGACATCGACCTCGACGCCCCCACCTACGGCTACCGGGTCATCACCGAGAGCGGCGCGGGCGCAGCCCGCGGCGTGCTCCACGGCGTGCTCGCGCGCCTCGGGACGGACGGCTGGGTGCGCGTGGACGACCTCGTCGACGCCGCGCTCCGCATCGACCGCCGCCTCGGGCTCGGCGAGCTGGAGCGCTACCGCTACTCCACTGCGGGCGACTGTCCGTCGGACTGGCTCGCGCAGCGCGAGTACGCGCGGGGCGCGCTCACCCAGGCGGCGTGGCGCCTCGGCCTCGTCGACGTGGGCTCGACGGAGGCGGAGTGGCACACCCCGCTCCACCCCGAGCGGCCCTACGAGTACGACGGCCTGTTCCGGGAGGGCGGGGGCCGCCGGCCCGGCGCGCCCGCGCTCCCCGCGTGGACCCCACCCCCCTGCGGCCTGTGCGTGCGCCTCACCCCGCTCGGGCGCCGCGTGCTCGGGCTCACCGCCGACGAGCCCGCCACCGGGGCCATCCCCGGCTTCCTCGTGGCGATGGACTTCGAGGTGGTCGGGCCCGTCGCGACGACGCCCCCGGGCCTCACCTTCCGCCTCGACCAGGCCGCCCGGCCGATCCCGATCGGCCCGGGCGACCCCGTGCGTCGGTGGAAGCTCGAGCGGGAGCGCTGGCTCGCCGCGCTCCAAGGCGGCCTGGACGGCGCCGCGCTCCTCGCCGACCTCGCCGAGGCGCTCGGCCGCCCCCTCCCCGGCAACGTCGCCGACACCCTCGCCGGCTGGGCGAACAACTATGGCGTCACGACGCTGTTCGCCGGGCACGACCTCATCGCCTACGCAGATCGCGCCGCGCGCGACGCCGCCGCCCGCGGGCCGCGCACCGTCGCCATCGCGGACCGCTGGCTCCTCGTCCCGCGCGGCGGCGTGAACGGCACGGTGCTCCACTACGGGGGGCCGCCGATCCGGTCGCTCGAGATCCTGGAGGACGCCACCGTCAAGGTGCTCGTCACGGCCGACCTCCTCGTCCCGAGCGAACTCGATCCCATCACCGAGGGCGCCGGGGCCACCCGCCGACTGTCCGCCGCGAAGCTGCGCGGGCGCCCCGCCGAGCCCCTTCTCGACGCGCTCCGGGCCCGCGCCGCCACGCCGATGTCGCCCACCACCGAGGTGCTCATCCGCGGCTGGTGCGGCGACATCCCGCCGGCGGGCCTCGCCGCCGTGGACCTCCTCCAGCTCGAAGACGCCACCACCGCCGAGGCGCTCGCGGCGCGGCCCGAGCTCGCGCCCTACGTCCAGGGGGCGCTCTACGGCGGCGTTCTCGTGCTCCGCCCCAACTGCCGCCCGGCGGTCGTCCGGGCGCTGGGCTCCCTCGGCATCGGCGTCGCGAACGCGCTGGAGTACGCGCTGAAGTAGCCCCTACGGCGCCGTCCCCGCCTCGACGAACAGCGCGTAGAGCGCGTCGTAGTTCGCGCGGTCCTCGAGCGGGTTCCGGTTGAGGTTGAACACCGCGTACACCTCGTTCTCCCGGTCGAGCACGTACACGTCGCGCCATTCGGCGCCCCACGCGTCCCACACGCGCGTCGTGTCGCTCTCCTGGAGCAGCGGGAGCGTCGTGACCGTCTCGAACCCGGGATTCCCGCGGGAGTGCCCGAGCCCGTTGACGTTCACGATGGACACGCCCAGGTCCGGGTGCGCGATCGCGAGCTCTTCCTGCATCGTGGTGAGGTAGCCAGCCTGGCTACGACACCCGCCTCACGTGGTGTGGATGAAGTACCACCCGGAGACCACCTCGAGGTAGTCGCGCGGCGAGACCGCCTCGTCGAGCCGGGCCGAGGCGGGGTTGATGTCGACGAGGGTGAAGTCGGGGACGGGGTCCGTGGCGGGCTCGGTGTCGCCGCCGGTGTCCGTGCCGCCGGTGTCGCCGGTGCCGGTGTCGCCGCCGGTGTCCGTGCCGCCGGTGTCGGTATCGTCGGGGAGGCCGGTGTCGACGGTGTCGTCGGTGTCGCCCGAGTCGGCGCCGCCCGTGTCGGCGTCGCCCGTGTCGGTGTCGGCGGCGTCGGGGCGGGCGGCGTCGGCCTTGGTGTCGTCCGGAGCCTGGGGGCCGCACGCGAGCGCGAGGAGGAGGAACATGCTGGCAAGCTACCCGCCGCTCCCGCCGCCGCCGCGCTCGGCTGCCGATCTGGTGAGCCGGACCACGGCCGGCCGCACGGCTTGCCGTCCGCCCCCCCGGCGCCGGGAGGCCCGCGCCCGCTCCCGCGGCGGCTCGGCCCCTACTCGCCTTCTTCCGGCGCGCCCTCGATGAGCGCGAACTCGACGCGGCGATTCTCGGCCCGGCCGGCGTCGGAGTTGTTGTCGGCGACCGGCACTGTTTCCCCGTACCCGACCGCCCGGAGCCGCGCGGGGTCTACCCCGTTGTCCACGAACCAGAACACCACGGCCTCGGCCCGCGCCTGGGAGAGATCGAAGTTGAACTGGTCGTTGCCGACATCGTCCGTGTGGCCCTGCACCTCGAGCCGCACGTCCGGGTAGGTGTCGAGCACGTCGAGGGCGTCGAGCAGCGTACCTTGCGACGTCGTCCGGATGACAGCCTTGTTCGTCTCGAAGGTGATGCCGCGGATGATCCCGGTGAAGCGCTTAACTTCGACCGGGATCTCGTCGGGGCAGCCGTCCTTATCCTCGAAGTTGTTGCGGGTCTCGGCGTCCACGGGGCACTGGTCGCGCTTGTCGGCGATGCCGTCCTGATCGTTGTCGCGCTCCGGGCAGCCGTCGTCGTCTTCCCAGCCGTCTTCGTCTTCGGGGGCGTCCGGGCAGCGGTCCTTCTTGTCGCGGATGCCGTCGCCGTCGTTGTCCTTGTCGGGGCAGCCGTCGTTGTCCTCGAAGCCGTCGCGGTCCTCGGGGTCGAGCGGGCATTCGTCGCGCTTGTCGCGCACGCCGTCGCCGTCGTTGTCGTCTTCGGGGCAGCCGTCCTCGTCCTCGAAGTCGTCGAAGTCCTCGGCGTCTTCCGGGCAGTCGTCGAACTTGTTCTTGATGCCGTCGCCGTCCTTGTCGGGCGGGGCCTCGCCGCGGAAGTCGAGCCCGAGCGTCCACTCGAGGTTCGTGTAGGTGTCGGCCTCGGTGCGGGTGGAGTCGGGGCCGAAGGTGCCGTACCAGCGCAGGTCGGTGCGGAGGTGGAGCGGACCGGCGAGGTGGAGCGTGAGGCCGGGGCCGCCGTTCATCACAAAATCGGTGGACGGGTTGACGTAGAGCGCGCGGTCCTGGAAATTCGGCTGGTCGGCCTCGGATTCCCGGCTCACGTTCACGTACTGGAGGCCGGCGCCGAGCGCGAGGAAGACGTCGACGCGCTGGTTGGGCGTGAAGTGGTAGATCGTGTCGATGCGCGGGTTCACCATCCAGTAGACGATGCCCAGATCCCGTGTTTCCCCCTCCATCCGCCCCACGCTCGCCTCGATGTCGAACACCGGGAGAATCGCGACGCCGAGCCGGCCCACGACGCCGAGCGAACGTTCGAGCGGGCTGCCGTCTTCGGTGAGGATCATCGCGCCGGCGAGCCCGCCGGTGGGGCCGGCCTGATCATCGGCGTAGGCGGCGGCGAAGAGGAGAGAGACGAGCACGGGCTTCCGCGGGAGGCCGGAGTCTACTTCGCTACACCGCCGACGTGCCACCTGGGGGAGGCGTCGACCGCGCGACGCGGTTCCGGCCGGGCTTGCGCGCCCGCAAGCGGACCGATGCCGCGCTCCGTGTAAGAATCGGCCCGCGCCGACCGTTGTCCGGTCGGGTGCGCGAGGAGGCGCCCTGTACGACGAAGCGGAGCTCGCCCCCATCGCGGACGAACGGGCCGTGGTCCATGCGCTCCAGCGCGGGGACCGGCGCGCCGCGGGGACGCTCTACACCTGGTACGGCGACTGCTTGTTTCGGGAGGTCATCCTCCCGCGCCTGCCCGTCCGCGACCTCGCCGAAGACGTGCTCCGCGACACCTTCCGCCTCATCCTCGAGCGCATCGACCAATACACCCCGGAGGAATCGAAGAGCATCTACTTCTGGATTCGCCGCATCGCGATCAACCGCGCCACCGACGTGTTCCGCAGCTACCAGCGGAGCCGGCGCCTGGAAGAAGCCGTCGAGGCCGAGGCCAAGGTGCACGGAGAGGCGGCCGCCCCGGACGACGGGGTGGAGACGGACGAGCGCCGCGCCGCGATCGAGAAGGCCCTCACCGAGCTCAATCCCCGCTACGCCGAGGCCCTGCGCCTCCGCCTGCTCGACGACCTCGACCGCGAGGAATGCGCCGCCCGCCTGGGCGTCACCGTAGGCAACTTCGACGTGATCCTGCACCGCGCCTGTGCGGCCTTCCGCAAGGTGTACACCCCCGACTAAGCCCCTGGTTCCCGAGGAAACGTGGACGAGACAACCCGAGCGCGGCGCCTGGCGGAGTGGCTTTCGAGCCCGCCGGGCACCGATCCGCCCGCGGACCTCGACCCCGACGTCCTCGCGACGGTCTACGCGCTCGTGCCGGACAGGGCGCCCGCCCCGCGCGTGACGCTCGACGACATCCTCGGGGGGGTGGAGAGTGGCCCGTTCGCGGCTCCGGTTCCCGCGGGTCGGCCAGCGGACACCGTGCTCGCGTTCCCGGTTTCCATGGGGCGGGGGGGCGCGCCCCCCCGCAACGCCCCCC
>CAXNIN010000246.1:0-7036 GCA_964202365.1 Myxococcota bacterium
ACGCTCGGCCCCGCGTACCCCTGAAGAATCGATGAGCTCTTGAGGTGGTAGCGCTGCGCGCCCTCCTCGTCGTAGCTGAGGTTCGCGGCCGCGGTCGGGGCGTATACGCCGATGGCGACGTGCGTGTTCTTCAGCGCGGGGTGCAGCCCACCGAGGTGCGTCGCGTACCCGCCGGACGGCTCGTACATGGGCGCGCCGGTGTTCTCGACGGGGTCGAACGCGAGGCCTTCCTCGTCGGTGCGGTCGAACGTGATCTGCTGCTCGGTGCGCCAGCCCTGGAGGTTGAGCATCGGCCGCTCGATGTTCGCGAGGGCGGCGGGGTTGTAGTACTGCGCGGACAGGTCGTCCGCGCCGACGATGAACGCGCCGCCGCGGCCGATCCCGCGGGCGCCCGAGTCGATGTAGTAGTAGCCGGAGGCGAGCGCGGGGGCGGCGAGGAGCCAGAGCATCGGGTGGGAACCTGGGCGGCGCCCATGTCATACCACGCCGCGAACGATCAGTTCCCGGCGGCCTGCCCGGCGTCCTGCACCCAGCGCGCGTCGTCCGGCTCGAAGCCGGTGGCGACGCCCTCCAGGGTGTAGCGGTAGGCACACGATGCGCTCACGGTGAGCGTGCAACCGGCCTCGCCGCAGTCGTAAGCGGCCTGTGTGTTCGACGCCGCCGCCTCGGCGCCGGCCTCGTCGATCCGCAGGAGGTACGTCGACGACGGGATGGAGCCGGTGCCCCCCACGATCGCGGCCGCTTCGTCGGCCCAGGTGTCGGACTCCGCCCACGTCTCGAGCGCGGACGACTCGGTCTCCCACGTGCCCACGAAGGTGTCGGCCTCGAACTTGCCCTGCACCCGAACGGTGTCCGTGCCTTCGTACGAGTGGTCGAACGTGTAGCCGGTCACGTGGTCGAGGGAGTCGGCCCCCGACGTGCTGTTCGTCCAGTAGAACAGCCAGGTGCCGTCGTCACCCATCGTGCCGGGCAGCGCCTCGGTGCCGAGGATGAGCACGGCGCCGCCGTCGGTCTCCTCGATGCGGCCGAAGAGCACCTCGGCGGAGACCTCGCCGGTGGCGGACTCGGTCCACGCGGGATCGTCGCCGGCCTCGATCGGGGTGTAGGCGCCGACGAAGTTGTGGAGCACGTCGTCCAGGCACTCCGACCCGGTGGGGAGCGTGACTTCCTTCGAGAACATCCACGTCCCCATGGGCGGGGCGCATGCGAGGAAGGTGAAGAGCAGCATCGTCGTCTCCGAGGCGCGGGATCGTACACCGAAGCGGCGGCTTCTCGTTCGCCGTCCGCGAACCGGCGCCCGCGCGATAGGCTCCCGCCATGGCCGCACCGACCTATTGGGACTACCTCGCCCTCGACAAGCTCCTCACGCTTCAAGGGGGCCTCGGGGGCGACGTTTCCCCCGACGAGCTGCACTTCATCATCGTGCACCAGGCCTACGAGCTCTGGTTCAAGCTCGTGCTCTCGCAGCTCCGTCTCGCGCGCGACCACCTCGCCGCGCCGCACGTCCCCGAAGAGCGCGTGCCCTTCGTCGTGCACCACCTCGGCCGCGTCAACGAGATCCTCAAGCTCTGCGTCGACCAGTTCCGCGTGATGGAGACGCTGCCCCCGCAGGACTTCCTCGACTTCCGCGACAAGCTCACGCCGTCGAGCGGCTTTCAGAGCTTCCAGATGCGCGAGCTCGAGATGGTGCTCGGCCTCGCCCCCGAGCAGCGCGTCCCGTACGGCAACGTCAACGCCCTCGAACACATCAAGTCCTTCGGCGACGCGACGCCCGCCGCGCTCCTCGGCCGCGCCCGCATCGCCGCCGCCGCCGAGGAGACCACCATCCGCGACGCGCTGATCCGCTGGCTCGCGCGCACGCCCATCCAGGGTTCGGCCCCCGGAGACCCCGACGACGCCGCCACCGTCGACGCTTTCGTGGCCGCCTACCTCGCCCGGGCCGACGCCCACCAGCGCGCCGGCATCGAGGCGCTCGCGGGCACCCTCGGGGAAGGCGAGCGCATCCGCATCACGGAGCGCGTGGAGGCCGGGCTCGCCGCGAGCCACGCATTCCTGCATCCCGACGATCCCACCGAGCGCCGCGCCCGCGCCGGCCTCCTCTTCATCGAGTCCTACCGCGAGCTTCCGCTGCTCGCGTGGCCGCGGCTCCTCCTCGACACCGTCGTCGAGCTCGAAGAGCAGCTCCTCCTGTGGCGCAACCGCCACGCCCGCATGGTCGAGCGCACCATCGGGCGCCGCGTCGGCACCGGCGGCAGCTCCGGGGTGGACTACCTCGACAAGACCACGCAGCAGCGCATCTTCCCCGAGCTCTGGGCGGTCCGGTCCGCGCTGTTGCCGCGGGCGGCGCTCCCTCCGCTGGTCGCGTCGGAGAAGTACGGATTCGCGGGGTAGAACAATGGAAGTTCGAGCAGAGGGCGCGGGCCTCCCGGCGGCCGGGGGGCGCAGGCGAGCCAGGGCCGGGCGCGGTTCAGCACCGGCGGTCGATCTGCCCCAGGACTTGCAGGCTCGGGTCCAGGATCATCCCCGTGAGCGGCACGGCGAGGCCGACATCGGCGGTCCAGCCGCCGCCGAGGTCGCGGCGGGCGAGCCCGCGCACGTGGATCGGGCTCGGCGCGATGGTGCCCTCCAGCTCGAAGACGAGGTCCCACCGCTTCCGCGACGGGCTGCACCGTCGCGATGAGCACGTTCACGTCGAACACGCCGTGAGCCACCCGGGCGCGTGCCCCGCGAGCACCCGGTCGTTCACCCAGATGAGGGCCGCGGCCCCGAGCACGATCGGATGCGCGGCGGCGGCGAGGGTGCGGCGGCGGTCGGGGTGCACGGGGCGACCATAGCCGTTGTCGGCGTGCGGCGTCGACAACCGCGCGGCACCCCGCTGTCCCGGCTCGCGACGCTCCCCGGCCGCCGGGAGGCCCGCGCCCAACCTGGAACTGCCCGCGTGGAACCTACCCGATGGGCGGCATCGCGCCGACGGCCCCGCGCACGGCCATCACCTCGCGGAGCACGCCTTCGAGCTCGGTGAGGCGCAGCATGTTCGGCCCGTCGGAGAGCGCTTCGTCGGGGTTGTCGTGCACCTCGGCGAACAGGGCGTCGATGCCGACGGCGACCGCGGCCCGCGCGAGGGGCGGAATCCAGCGGCGATCGCCGTTGGTGGTGGGGCCGCCGGGCATCTGCACCGAGTGCGTGGCGTCGAAGCACACCGGCACCCCGAGCGCGCGCATCGTCGGGAGCGAGCGGTAATCGACGACGAGGTTGTTGTAGCCGAAGCTCGCGCCGCGCTCCGTGAGCATCGCGAGGCCCGGACGCAGCTTGCCGAGCACGTTCGCCATGTCGGCCGGGGCCACGAACTGGCCCTTCTTCACGTTCACCGGGCGGCCGGTCTCGGCGGCGGCCTCGAGCAGATCGGTTTGTCGGCAGAGGAACGCCGGGATCTGCAGGAGATCGACGACCTCCGCGGCGGGGGCGGCGTGTTCGGGGAGGTGGATGTCGGTGGTGATGGGCGCGCCGACGCGCGTACGGATGCGGTCGAGCTGGGCGAGCCCCTCGTGCAGGCCGGGGCCGCGGAACGACGACTTGCTCGAGCGGTTGGCCTTGTCGAAGCTGGCCTTGAAGACCCACGCGGCGCCGAGGCGCGCACACACCTCGGCGATGCCGTCGGCGATGCGCGCCGCGCGGTCGCCCGGCTCGAGCACGCAGGGGCCGAGGAGGAAGACGATTCCGCCGTCACCGACGGTGTGAGGGCCCACGCGCATCAACGGGGTGTACCACGGGCCCCCGCCTGCCGACAGCAGGGAGTGGTGGCGGCCGCCGCCGGGCGATGTATACGGAGAAGGGGGAGCGAGGACCAATGCAACGGATGCGCGCCGCCACGATGCGATGGTCGCTTCGAACGGCCGATACCATCCTCATCGTGGTGACGTTCGTACTGACGGCCTGGCTCCGGGAGAGCCTCGGCGCGCACTGGAGCGTCGACATCCTCCCGGGTCCGCCGATCCTGCAGGATGTACGCCTGCAGAACCAGCTCCACCTGCTGCTGCTGATCGCGCCGATGTGGCTGCTCGGGCTCCACGTTGCCGGCGCCTACACCGAGCTCCGGCGCATCCGCGCCGACCTGCTCTTCCTCCGCGTGGTCCGCGCCGTGGTGATGGGGCTCCTGCTCCTGCTCGGCGTGCTCTTCGTCCTGCAGCCGGCCACGCCCACCTCACGTACCTTTCTGCTCGGCTTCGCCGCGCTCAGCACCGTCGCGCTCTACCTCGGCCGGCTCTGGATGCTCCGCAACCCGGCGGAGCGCGAGGAGCTGGTCGACATCCTCGTGGTGGGCAGCGTTGCGGAGGCCGGCCCTTTCCTCGAGACGCTCCGCCGCCGTCGTGACTGGGGTATGCGCGTGGCCGGCGTGATCCGCCCCGACGACGAAGACGCCACCAGCGTCGGCGGGGTGAAGGTGCTCGGGACCATCTCCCAGATCGGCAGCGTGCTCGAGCGCGAGAACGTGGCGCAGGTTTTCGTCACCGGGCGCGCCTGGAGCACGGCCACGCTCCGCTCCGTCGCCGACGCGTGCGAGGAGGTGGGGGTCACCTTCACGATGGACGCGAACTTCCTCGGGCTCTCCGTCGCGCGCGCGGAGGTGCACGACTACGAAGGGTGGAACGTCCTCTCCTTCTCGTCGACGCCGATGAACGCGGACGCCCTCGTCGTGAAGCGCCTGATGGATCTCGTCGGCTCCGCGGTGGCGCTCGTGCTCGTGTCGCCGGTGCTCGCGCTCACCGCGCTGGCGATCAAGCTCGAAGACGGCGGCCCGGTGCTCTTCGTGCAGCAGCGCTGCGGGCTCTACGGGCGCACCTTCCCGATGTACAAGTTCCGGTCGATGGTGCTCGACGCCGAGGCCAAGAAAGCCGAGCTCGAACGCCTCAATGAGATGAGCGGGCCGGTGTTCAAGATGGCGCGCGATCCGCGCATCACGCGCGTGGGCGCGTTCATCCGCAAGACGTCGATCGACGAGCTCCCGCAGTTCTGGAACGTGCTCCGCGGCGAGATGCGCCTCGTCGGCCCGCGCCCCCCGATTCCGAGCGAGGTGGCGCGCTACGAGCGGTGGCAGATGCGTCGCCTCTCGATGAAGCCGGGCATCACCTGCATCTGGCAGGTGAGCGGGCGCAACCAGGTCGACTTCGAAACCTGGATGAAGCTGGATCTTCAGTACATCGACAACTGGAGCCTGTTCCTCGACGTGAAGCTCCTGCTCCGAACCGTGCCGGCGGTGTTGCTCGGCTCGGGCGCGCGGTGACGTTGTGTCCTCCGCGATGCCTCGCGGTACGGTAGATTCCGGCGTATGCACCCAACACCCGGCTCCCCCGAAGAGCTGACCGCCTTCGCCCGGCTCCAGGCCCGCCTGCCCGACCTGTTCCACAAGGTCACGGCCGACCGTCGGCAGCCCCAGACGGTGGTGGTCGTCCCCAGCCTCTCGCTCGACCCCGAAGAGCTCGCGAAGGTCACGGGCGTGCACCACTACGAAGAGCGCATGCTCTACATGCTGATGCTGCTCCGGCGCCCGCGCACGCGCGTGGTGTTCGTCACCAGCCAGCAGATCGACCCCATCGTGGTCGACTACTTCCTGCACCTGCTGACCGGCATCCCCGCGAGCCACGCCCGCGAGCGGCTCGAGATGTTCTGGTGCAACGACGCGAGCCGGCAGCCGCTCACCGCGAAGGTGCTCGCGCGGCCGCGGCTCATCGACCGCGTGCGCCAGGCCGTTCCCGACGTCGACAGCGCCCACCTCGTGTGCTTCAACAGCTCGCCGCTCGAGCGAACCCTGGCGGTGCAGCTCGGGATTCCGCTCTACGCGAGCGATCCGAAGCTCTACCACCTCGGCACGAAGTCCGGCTGCCGGGAGATCTTCCGCGAAGCCGGCGTGCTCTTCCCGGACGGCTTCGAGCACCTCCGCGACGGCGACGACATCGCCGGGGCGCTCTCGGCGCTCAAGGGCCAGCACCCGGAGATGCGGCGCGCCGTGGTGAAGCTGAACGACGGCTTCTCGGGCGAAGGAAACGCACTTTTCTACTTCGACGGCTGCGACGCCTCGTCGGACACCGAGCGCACGGCGTGGGTGCGGGAGCGTTTGCCGCAGCTCCGCTTCGAGGCGCCCCACGAGTCGTGGGAGCGGTACCACACGAAGTTCCAGGAGATGCGCGGCGTCGTCGAGCAGTTCGTGGAGGGCGCGATCAAGCGCTCTCCGTCGTCACAGAACCGCGTGAATGCGCTCGGCCAGGCGATGGCGATCTCCACGCACGACCAGGTGCTCGGCGGCCCGAGCGGCCAGGTGTTCCTGGGCTGCACCTTCCCCGCGGACGACGAGTACCGCCTCGACATCCAGCGCGCCGGGCTCGAGATCGCGCGCGCGCTCGCGGGCAAGGGCGTGCTCGGGCGCTTCGCGACGGACTTCGTCTCCGTGAAGGAGCCCGACGGCTGGAAGCACCACGCCATCGAGGTGAACCTGCGAAAGGGCGGGACGACGCACCCGTTTCTCACCCTGCGCTTCCTCACCGACGGCACGTACGACGAAGAGACCGGCCTGTTCCACTCCCAGAGCGGCCGCCCGAAGTTCTACTACGGCAGCGACTCGGTGCAGTCCGACCAGTACAAGGGGCTTCGGCCGCCCGATCTCGTCGACATGGCCGTCGTCCACGAGCTGCACTACCACGTGGCCACCGAACGCGGCGTCGTCTTCCACCTCATCGGCGCGCTCTCCGAGTTCGGCAAGCTCGGCATGGTCTGCATCGGGGACAACCCCCAGCAGGCCGAGTTCCTGTACCGGAAGACGCGGAGCGTGCTCGATCAGGCCACCCGGCGCGCTTGAACGGGAGGGCGCGAAAGGCGTAGACTCGCGAGCGATGAAGCCTACCTCCCTGCTCGTGCCCCTCGCGCTCCTCGTCGGCTGCCAGCCGGACACCGAGTTCACCGAGCAGAAGCGGGTCCTCGACTCGTTCCCGTACGTGGACTGCGGCGCCATCGCCCCGAACACGCGGCAGGTCTGCACCGTGCC
>CAXNIN010000247.1:0-7014 GCA_964202365.1 Myxococcota bacterium
CATCGCAGGCGACGCATCGATCGGTGCCGAGAGAGGAGACGACCTGAAGCATGGGTGATCCATGCTCACCGCGGCAACCGCCGTCAATCAAGGTATTTAGGGGGCTTTCGGCGTTTCGACTTGTTGGTTTTTTTGGATTGTCCGGATCGCAGCGGATCTCCCGGCAAAATCTTCCGATCGCGCCCGATTTGCCGTGTGAAAAAAAGTAGGCGGACAGAATTGGTGCTTTCCCGCGAATTTTGGGGTTCAGCCGTGGTGGTAGGGCTCACCCGCACGGATCGTGCACGCTCGGTAGATCTGCTCCACGAGCATGACCCTCGCCACGGCGTGGGCGAGCACCATCGACGAGAGCCGGACGGTCCGCCACGCGCGTTCCCGCACGACCGGGGCGTGCCCGTAGCCGCCCCCGACCGCGAACAACACGGTCGTGGTGCCGTCTTGCGCGCACCGCTCCAGCAGCGCGGCGAGGCCGGGGCTCGTGACATCCTCCCCGCGCTCGTCGAGCGCGACGAGGCGGCCGCGCGACGGGAGCATCGCGAGGAGCGCCTCGGCTTCGCCTTCCGCGGTGGAGGGCCGGATCGCGCGTTCCTCGAACGGGAAGTAGCGCTGCAGGCGCTTGTTCCACTCCGCGCAGGCGTCGTCGGCCCACGGCGTACGTCCGCCGCGGACCGAGGCCGCGACCAGCTTCACGCCCCGGTCTGGCGCACGCCCGCGAGGGCCGACGGCAGCGTCAGCGTGAGCGGGACGCGCTTGGCGTCGGCCCAGAGGGCGTCGAGGTCGTAGAAGCCGCGCATGGGCTCGTCGAACACGTGCACGAGCACGTCGCCGAAGTCGATCAGGACCCAGCGGGAGGCGTCGAGCCCCTCGACGCCGACCGGACGGACCCCACGCTGGCGCATGTCGTCCATCACGCCCTCGGCGATCGCGCGCACGTGGCGCCGATTCGTGCCGGTGCAGATCAGGAAGCCGTCGCAGTAGGAGGCTTTGCCCGTGAGATCGAGGAAGGTGAGGCCCTCCGCCTTGCGGGCGGCGGCGGCGTTGGCCGCAGCGGCGGCCAGCTCATTCGACTCGATGAAACACCTCAGCTCTCTTCACGAATTGATCACCCGAAAGGAGGTGAGCACCACGTAGCGCACGCCATCTACCTCGAGAAGCCTTCCCGCGAGAGAGAGCCGGGCGTTTGCGTGCCCTTCCTGGCTCAAAACTTCTACGAGCTCGTTCGCGATCACGTGGAAGCCATCGGCGACAGAGTAGGGTGCAGCTACCTTGTTGACGAGGTCGTTGCCAGTTTGGGCGAGCTCGCCGATGTAGGTCCAGTCCTGGCCTTCTTCGATGACCCGACGGGCCATCATGCCCGTGGTGTAGGAGCAGTTGCTCCCCACGAGGCTCGCCGCGCGGGCGCAGTGGCTGGCGACGCTGGTGTCGAGCGTGCCGTCCGTAGCGGCGGCTGCCGGCGCTACTGCGGCCCCCGACGGGGCGTGCGCCGTTTGCGAACCGGCAGTTGCGGAGGGCACCAGTGCGAGCGAAACGGCGAGGGCGAGCATGGGGCTCCGTTGGGGAATGCACCATACTGACGGGGAGGGGGTCGGGCAAGTCATGGCTTGTCTCCAGCAGGGGGCGAAACCCCTGGATTCAAGCCGATGTCGGCGATGGAGAAGAGCAGCTCCACCTGACGCGTGCGGCCGTCCGCGCCGGCGTCGACGACCACCCGCCCCTTGAGGCGCAAGGCGGTCGCCTCGTCGATCCACACATCACCCGCGACGGCGCTGGGGCTCCACCCCCGCCTGGGCTTCGGTGGCGGCGGGGCGAGCGCGAGGCGGTGGTGGTGCACCCGGCGACCCTCGACCAGCTCGAGCTCTCCGGCGTCGTACACGACGTGTGCGGCGAGCGATTCGAGTCCCCACTGCCATGGGTCCCACACGGTGGCGAGCTGCACGCGGTAGGGCTCGGCGTCGGGCTTTCGTGCGAGCGCCACGTTCCCGTTGCGCGCCCACGCCACGGAGTCCCACACCACCACTTCGGTGTGCACCCGCCCGTCCCGGCCGAGCGTATACGACCAGTGGTCGGTGTCCTGCCACAGGATTTCCAGGGTCTCCTGCGAGCTTTGAGGCGCGCCGCTCGCGGCCGACTCGGTGCGTTTCACCGAGGCCTTCAGGTGGAACGACCCGAGCCCGGTGGCGGTGGCGAAGGTGGTCTCTTCGGTGGCGGCCGCGATGACCTGCGCCGGGGCGGCCTCTCCTCCCCCGTCGCAGCCCACGAGGAGCGCGAGCACGATCACGACGGTGGCTCGGCCTGGAGCGAGCGCCACACCGTGCGGATGAGGTTCTGCACGTGGAGGCCGGTCGCGGCGGAGACGGCGAGCACTTCGGCGGCGCCCGCGTCGGCGAGGGCGGCCCGGGCTTCGGCTTCCGCTTCGTCGTCCACGAGGTCGCGCTGGGTGAGCACGACGAACTCGCGCCGGCCGGCGAGCTCGTCGTCGTAGCGGACGAGCTCGGCGCGGAGCGCGCGGTATCGGTACCCGACGCTCTCTTCCTCGAGGGGGGAGAGCGACACGAGGTGGATGAGCGTGCGACAGCGCTGGAGGTGCCGGAGGAACTGGTGGCCGAGGCCCTTGCCTTCGGCCGCGCCTTCGATCAGCCCCGGGATGTCTGCGACGACGAAGCTGCCCTCCGTGCCCATCGACACGACGCCGAGGTTCGGGGCCAGCGTAGTGAACGGATAGTCCGCGACCTTCGGCCTCGCCGCCGAGATCGTGGAGATCAAGGTGGACTTACCGGCGTTGGGGTACCCGAGGAGACCGACGTCCGCCATGAGCCGGAGCTCGAGCTTCAGCCGCAGCCGCACGCCGGGATCGCCCGGTGTGGTGGTACGCGGCGCCCGGTTGGTCGACGTCTTGAAGTGGATGTTCCCGAGCCCGCCCTTGCCACCGGGGGCGGCAACACGTTCCTCGCCGGGCAGCGTCAGCTCGAAGAGCGTGTCGTCCGTTTCGGCGTCGCGCACGATGGTGCCGACGGGCACGGGAATGACGAGGTCTTCGCCTTGCGCGCCCGTCATCTGACGCTTGTCGCCCGGCGTGCCGTCACCGGCGCGGAGAAAGTTACGGCTGCGCAGATCGAGCAGCGTCTGCAGGCCCGAGTCGGCGCGGAAGGACACATTGCCCCCGCGACCGCCGTCGCCCCCATCGGGCCCACCCAAGGGGACGTACTTCTCCCGGCGGAAAGTGGAGGATCCTCTCCCCCCCTTCCCGCTGAGAACTTCGATCTCGACTTCGTCGACGAACCTCACGCCGACGCCGCCCGCGCCTAATCGGCGAGGGTGTTGATGGCGGCCGGGTAGACCGACACGTACTTGCGGTTGAGACGGTTCTCGAACTTCACGTGGCCATCGGCCAGCGCGAAGAGCGTCCAGTCCCGACCGATCCCTACGTTCTTGCCGGCGTGGTACACGGTACCGAGCTGGCGAACGAGGATGTTGCCCGCGAGGACTTCCTGCCCGTCCCCGCGCTTGACGCCGCGGTACTGGGGGTTGGAGTCACGCCCGTTGCGGGAGCTGCCCTGTCCTTTCTTGTGTGCCATCGTCGACCTCTACGCCGTGATGCTGTCAATCTTGAGGACGGAGAGCGACGCACGCCCGTTCCGCTGGGTACGCCGGCGCTGCCGGTGCGTGTACTTCATGGACTCGGTCTTCGCGCCCTTGGCGTGCGCGACGACAGTGGCCTTGACCACCGCGCCCGGCACCGTGGGGGCGCCCACGACCGTGTTCTCCCCGCCGAGGAGGAGGACCTTGTCGAGAGAGAGCTCGGTGCCGACCTCACTCGCGATGCGGTCAACAACGAGGGTAGTCCCTTCGGACACCCGATACTGCTTGCCACCGGTAATGACGACCGCGTACATGCCTTCGACCCTTCCTTGAAGCCGGGCGCCCTTAACGACCCTTTCACGAAGGGTCAAGTCAATCGCGCGCCAAGCTGGGCACGGACGACATCGAGGCGCGCCTGCACCTCTTGGGTGGTCATACCCTGGTACCGCTCGGGGAGCATCCTCCGTGCCGACGATTCGAACACGGCCAGCAGCTCCATGTACTCGAGCATGCGGAGGTCGCGGCTCGGGATCAGGTCGACGACGGCGCGCGCGAGATCGGCCTCCGAAAGTTCCTGGCGCTCCTCCCACGCCGCGAAGTTGGCGGCGGCGAGCACCACCGCCTCGATCTCGGCGGCCGAGTAGCCGACCGTACCGGCGACGACCGGTTCGAGGGTAGCGCCGGGCGCGAGTTGAAGCTGAGACTTCCGCAGCACCGCGGCCGTGATCTGGCGGCGTTCCTCGGGGGTCTCCGGGAAGAAGAAGGGGATCTTCACGTCGAAGCGACCGGGACGCTTGAGGTCGACGTCGAGCTTGTCCGGGCGGTTCGTCATCATGAGGATCACGACGCGCCCGCGGTGGGACGTGTCGGACATGAACTCCTTGAGCCGCGCGATGACGCGGCTGGAGGTTCCGCCGTCCCCTTCGGCGCCGCCGGAGAGCGAGCGGTCCGCCTCGTCGATGATGAGGAGCACGTAGCCGAGACCATCCACGACCTGGAGGATCTTCTCGAGGTTCCCCTCGGTGGAGCCGACCCACTTTTCTCGGAAGTTCTTGAGCTTCAGGCAGGTGAGGCCGCTCTCGCGCGCGAAGGCCTCGGCGAGGAACGTCTTTCCGGTCCCCATCGGGCCGACAAAGATGAGGCCCATCGGTACGCGGGCGCGTTGGCCGGTCTTGATCCCCTCGGCGACGCGCAGCAGTTCCTGCTTCACCCCTTCCATGCCGCCGACGTGGGAGAAGTCGTGGCTGGGGTCGACGAACTCGACGAGGGAGTGGCACTCCTGCTCGATGATGGCTTTCTTGCGCCGGTTCACGGTGCGGAAGTCGATGGGCTGCTCGGACTGCCGAGCCTGGCGGAAGATGCCGCGGATCTGGTTGAGCGAGAGGCCGCCGGTGACCTTGGCGAGCTGGGTATCGTCGATCGTCGAGACGATGCCGCGGCGGTCCTGGAGGTGCAGGTACCGCTCCCGGTCGGCCTGGGTGGGGAGCGGGACTTCGAGCGGCGCGACGTGGCTCGAGCTGACGAGGCGGCGGTTGACGTCCGACAGGGACTCCGTGACGAGCACGACGAGGTTGTCGCTCTGGAGGAGCGCGGGGTCGGCGCCGAGCCGGAGGAGGGTGACGAGGTTGTTCTTGTCCGCCTCGCTCATGAACGAGAGGTCGCCGTTCGGCACGATCGTCTCGACGTAGTCGACGATGACGGCGGCGCGTTGGCCCGGGTCGGTGACGAGGTCCTCGACGAGCGGGAGCACCTGGCCGGACCCGCGCGGGAGCGTGTCGACCGGATCGCGCCCGTCGAGGAGGCGGCGCGCGGAGACGGACCGCTTGAACGCGGTCTCTTGCGCGCGGCTCCCGAACTCGAGGCCTTCGGACACGTTGTAGTAGACGACGAGGTCCTTCGCGCGGCCGAAGAAGCGCTCCAGGAATTCGCGGAGCGAGACGTACCGGGTGGCGCCGTCGGCGTCGGTCCACGGCTGGATGTCCCGCACGTTCCCGTGGAGGAGGAACACGCTCGACTCGCCGGAGAGGTACCGGTCGCGGAGGGAAGACGCCCATGCGGGCAACTGAGGTTCCATCCACCCTGGGTATCCGCTCAACGAGCCGGGCGCGCCCGGCCCTTCTCGATCGCGTCCAGCCGTTCGGTCAGGTCGACGAGGTCGCCGTCGGGCCCCACGATGTCCTCCATTTCGTCCTCGAGGCGCGCGACGCGGCCGGCCGTGCCGTCAAGCCGGGCAACGCGCGCCTCCAGCGCCGCGAGCCGCACCGCGAGGTAGCGCGGGGAACCGTCGAAGAGCTGCGCGCGCAGCGCGCTCCCGGCGCCGAGCACCGTGCGGAAGGACCCGTCCGCGGCGACCGCCACGCCGCGAACCTCTTCTTCCCAGAGCGCCGTGCCCCCGTCGGGCGAGACGTGAAGCGCGAAATCGAGGTCGTACCTCCCCGCGCGGGCTGGCCCTCCCTCGGCGTCGCACAGACGACCGTGGAATTCGATGGCGTGCACCATGTGCCTCCAGGCGTGCCGAGTACAATGGTACGAAGCTCCGTTCGCCGGTTTCAAAGGGCGGTGCGCGGGAAGCGACGTTCGAGGAGGTCGGGTTGCGGATCCTGGTGGTCGGGTCGGGCGGCCTCGTGGGGACCGCCTTGCAGGCGCGGTCCGCGGTGCATGGGTGCGCCTGCGTGTTCCTCCCCCGAACGGCGTGCGACGTGACCGACCCGGCCGCGCGCGACGCGGCGCTGCGGCTGCATCGTCCGGACGCAATTGTGTTCTGCGCGGCGCGCACCGTGGTGGACGCCTGCGAAGAGGGGCTCGCCTCCGAGGCGGTGAACGTCGACGCCCCGATCGCGTGGGCGCGGGAGGTCGAGACGTGGTTCCTGTCCTCGAACTTCGTGTTCGACGGGCCGGGCCCGCACGCACCGGGAGCGTCGCCGCAGCCGGCCGGGGCCTACGCCGATCAGAAGGCGCGGGCCGAGGCGGCGGTCTTGGAGTCCGGCGGGCACGTCGCCCGCGTGGGGTGGGTGTACGGGCCGGGTGGCCGGACATTCGGCTCGACCCTCGCGGGGCGCCTCCGCGCCGGCGAGCGGGTGCGCGCGGTGCACGATGTCGTGGTGCAGCCGACGTGGTCGATGGACCTCGCGGATGCGCTTTTGCGGCTTCCGCGCGGCGTGACGCACCACGCGGGTGCGGGCGAGGCCTCGTGGTACGGCTTCGCGCTTGCCGCCTGGGCGCGGATCGGCGTGGGAGGCGTGGAGCCGGTTCGTCTCGCCGAGCTCGGGCTGCGCGCCCCGCGTCCCCGCGACGCCCGGCTCGCCCCCGCCACGTTGCCGCCCTGGTGGGCGCGGATCGACGCTCTGGTCGCGGCGACGTAGTCCGCGCGTGCGTCAGCGGGCGAGGGACGCCGCGGCGCGGACGCGCACGTTGGCGGACTCGTCCGACAGGCGC
>CAXNIN010000248.1:0-7012 GCA_964202365.1 Myxococcota bacterium
TCCACCTGCACCGGCATGCTCTCGAACGCCGCGCGCTCCGCGCGCACCGCGGCGTCGAGGAGGTGCGCGCCGCGCCCGATGTCCCCCGCGCAGAGCGCCTCGGCGGCCCGCTTGTACTGCAGCGCCGACGCGCGCCAGCGGGTTGGATCGGGGAGGGTGAAGCCCGGCTTCCCTCTGGAAACCTGGACCCACCAGTCACGACGGTCCGCGAGCTCCTTCTGCTCGGCGCGCTGCGCGGCCTGAATCGCCGCGAGGCGCTCCTGCACGAACGCGAGGAGGGCGTCCCGCTTCGCGCGCGCCGAGCCGAGGAGCGCGCCCACCTGATCGTTGCCGACCTGCTTCGCGAGCTGCGCGAGCTCCTTGCTGCCGGCGTCGCGGAGGCGATCGCGCGCGCCGCCGCGCGCCCGGGTCACGGGCGCGTCGCCGAGGGAGGGAGTGCGCTTCTGGCGGCTCACGCCCGAACCCTAACCCGACGCGCGCCACGGCAGGGCGCCGCGGAGGGCCAGTTCGGATCGCGGAGATCGCGGTCGTCCTGAGCGCGGCCCTACCCGAGGCCGCGCTCCTACGTATAGACTCCCCGCCCATGGCCGCCGACCCCACCCTCCGCCTGCGCCGCCCCCTCCCGGGGGCGCGCCTCGTCGACGACGCGCGCGGCTTCGAGCGGCTGTTCCGGCGCGAAGAAACAGACGCGCGCCCCGACCCCGTGCCGGCGCGCGATCGCGCGGCGCTGCGGATGGTTGTGCGGAAGCCCACGTCGCACGTGGCGTCCTGTCGTCCGAACGCCCCTTTGCTCATCCGCATCGTGCGGTACCCGTTCCGGCTGGAGATCGCCCGGGGAACGCGACGAAAGTATAAGGACGAAGTGGAGAGGTTCCAGCGCGTGGACTGGGCCGCCGAGGTGGCGGCCGCTCTTGCGGACCGCGAGAGACTGAGGTTTACTTCCGGCGTCCGGGAGCGCCCGCTTCCGTTCGCCGTACGCCCCTCGGTCTGGTCCATCCTCCCGCCCGAAGCGGGCCCGTCCACCTCCGGAGACGATCGTTGAACCCCGCCGAAGAAGCCGAGCTCCTCCGCGCCCAGGCCGGTCCGGCCTCGGGCCGGAACATCATCGGCGAGACGACGGAGGCGCTCCACAAGTTCCTGCTGGACGGCTACAAGCTCTCCCCGAACCCGCCGCGGCTCGAGGAAGAGCTCAAGTTCGTCCCGAAGGACCGGGAAGAGGTCGTGTACATCTACATGTACCGGCTCGCCCAGAACCAGAACCTCATGAACCAGAAGCGCCTCCGCCAGGCGCCGGTCTTCGTGAAGGACGACCCCGAGAAGACCGGCGAGGTGTACTTCCACCGTCCGCCTGTCCTGCTCGACCTCTTCTACCTCATCGGCGTGCACTCGAAGTTCCGGTCGGACGCCGAACGTCTCCTCGGCTGGCTCATGCTCCGGCTGAACGAGGCGACGCACCTCATCTATCGGCCGCGCCGCTTCCTCCTGCCGGACGGCCGCGAGGTCGACAGCCTCGGCCGCACCTACGATGCCAAGAACTTCGAAGGTCAGAAGACCAACGAAGAAGGCGAACCCGAAGAGGACGACGGCCTCCATCTGGAGAAGGTCTCGCTCGCGCTCGTCGACGATTTGACCGTCGGCGACGCCATCAATCTCTTCACGCTCCACGAAGCGCCCTACCGCCCCTTCTTGACCTATCGGGCAAGAGTGGCGCTAGATGGACCGCTCTACAAGTCTTCCGGCGGTGCGACCATCCGGCTGCCCCGTCTGGAGAGGACCTCGCCCCCACAGGACGCCAACGGGGACTCCCCGAATGGTCGAATCCGGGGGGGACGCGTTGTCCCGCCCATCAAGACGCCCCCTGGGCCGAAACCGTACATGCTCCGCAAGCAAGCGGACGCTGACAATGAATCGGAGGAATGAGGAACCATGGAATACCATACCCCAGGCGTATACATTCGTGAGGTCGACAGCGGCCCGAAGCCGATCTCCTCGGTGTCGACGAGCACCCCGGGCTTCATCGGGCTCTTCGAGTTCCGCCCGCCCCATGACGCGATCGCGATCACGGGCAGCAACGGCAAGCGGCAGCTCCGCGGCAAGGTCATCCCCCAGCTCGTCGACGAGAAGGGCGCGATCAAGGGCGACGCGAACGAGGCCAGCACCGCGCTCGCGCAGGCCTTCAAGCTCTCCCGCAAGGACGTGCGGGACGTGAAGAAGTACCTCGAGGTGTACGGCGCTCCGAAGGCCGGCCCCGCGGCTCCCAAGTTCGAGGCCGGCACCAAGGGCCGGGTCAAGATCTCCTGGGGCGAGAAGTCGCTCGAGGTCCCCGAGATCAACATGTCCGTCGAGGGCAAGGTCCTCACGGACAGCGACGAGTCCGTCGAGAAGCTGATCAACAGCCTCCACGAAGCCTTCCCGCTCGAGAAGGTCTCCGCGAAGACCGCGAGCGACGTGCTCGGCGCCTACGGCTACGAAGTGAAGGGCACCGAGGGCACCGCCCTCCGCTCCGAGTACTCCGTGCCCCCGGTCGGGATCACGAACAAGGCGGAGTTCTTCCGCTGGCTCCAGAGCTACTTCGCTCAGTACCTGCTCGAGACGCGCCCCGTCGAAGACCTCGTCGGCCGCACGTTCACCGACCTCGACGAAGCGGCGGACGCCGTCTACGAAGCCATCGGCAACGACGACGCGCTCAAGAAGGAGTTCCGCGACTTCCTCTCGCAGCCCTCCGTCTTCAACTTCGTGGCGGGCGTAAACGGCTTCTACGACAACGGCGGCGGCAAGTGCTACGTCTACCTCATGGGCACGCAGGACCTCGCGTCCTCCATCCGTGAGAACCAGGCGGACAAGCTCGGTCTCTACGCCTTCGACGACGTAGACGACATGGCGCTCATGGTGGCCCCCGGCCTCATGGGTCACCAGCAGAAGGAGATGCTCGAGCTCTGCGAGATCCGCAAGGATCGCTTCGCGATCCTCGATGGCCCCATCGTCTCCGACGGCGCCATGGACATCCCGGCCTCGAACAAGGGCTACGGCGCCATCTACGTGCCGTGGGTCAAGGTCACGAAGCCGAGCTGGTTCACGGGCAACCAGGACCACATCAAGGTCACCGGCCCGAACCGCCGCAAGCTCATCAAGACCGAGAAGAACGAGCTCTTCGTTCCGCCCTCCGGCCACATGGCCGGCATCTTCGCCCGCGTCGACAGCGAGCGCGGCGTGCACAAGGCTCCGGCGAACGAGATCTGCATGGGCATCACCGGCCTCACGCAGAACATCAACCGCCTCGAGCAGGGCCAGTACAACGATCGCGGCATCAACGTGATCCGCATCTTCAAGGACCGCGGCATCCGCGTCTGGGGTGCGCGCACCCTCGGCACGATGTCCGACGCCTCCTGGAAGTACATCAACGTGCGCCGCCTGTTCATCATGGTGGAGCAGTCCATCATGATCGGCAGCCAGTGGGCCGTGTTCGAGCCGAACGACCACACCCTCTGGAAGAAGCTCACCCGTGACGTCCGCGCGTACCTCATGCGCGTCTGGCGTTCCGGCGCGCTCTTCGGCCAGACCCCGGAAGAGGCGTTCTACGTCAAGTGTGACGACGAGACGAACCCCCGCTACCTCATCGACGCGGGTCAGGTCAACGTCCAGATCGGCATCTGCCCGGTGAAGCCGGCGGAGTTCGTCATCTTCAGCATCGGTCAGTGGGACGGCGGCGCTCTCATCGAGGAGTAGCCGGTCCAATGCGGCTGGGGCCCGGGAAACCCCGGGCCCCAGCCGATTTCCTTAGCAGCAGCAGCACCCGGAGAACAGCGTCATGGAGTTGAAGACCGAGTTCGAGTTCATCCTTCCCCGCGGGTACGTCGACAAGGACGGCCAGCTCCACCGGGAAGGGGTCATGCGGCTCGCGAACGCGAAGGACGAGATCGTCCCGCTCAACGACATGCGCGTGCAGCGCAACCGCGCCTACCTCATCATCGTCCTCGTGAGCCGCGTGATCACGCGCCTCGGCACCCTGCCCGAGGTCAACACCGGCGTCATCGAGAACCTGTTCGCAGGCGACCTCCGCTTCCTCGAAGAGATGTACAACCGCATCAACGAGGACGAGGCCACCATCCAGGTCACGTGCCCCGAATGCGGCGCGAAGTTTGAAAAGGAGTTCGGCCGCCTGGGGGAATCGTGAGCTACCCCTTGGAGAACATCTTCAAGGAGGTAGCGTTCATCGCCTACCATTTCCACTGGGACCGGGAGACCATCCTCAGCGTGTCGCACAAAGAGCGACACGCCTGGGTCAAGGAGATCTCCGGCATCAACGAAAAGATCAACGCGCCGAAGTAGCTCTCTTTCGCGGCCGGGCCCCCTCTCGGGGGCATCGGCCCTTCGCCATCGAGATCCATGCGTCCAGGCATCAGCATCCAGCACGGAACCCTCGCGAACCGCTCCGCGGGGTTCGTCCGTTGCGATATCGGCGGGATCATCGGCTTCCTCACGCGGGAGCGGTGGCCCGACGACGCGTCCGCCGGGGACTTCATCGAGATCGTCCTGCGCCGGTGGTCGGAGCTCGACGAGCACCCGCAACGGATGTTGTTCGACCCGGCGTCGCGCCGCGCCGTGCGTTCCTTCTTCGAGAACGGCGGCGACACGCTCCACCTCTTCGCCGTCTGCATCGACGCCGAAGAGGAGCTCAAGCACCGCACCGGGGACGACGGCCCCCTCGCGCCGCTCCTCCATCGCCTCCGCGCCGAGGACGACATCGCGCTCCTGGCCGTGCCGTCCGCCGCCTACATGCGGTGCGAGGTGCTGCGCAACGGCAAGGTCCGCTGCGACGCGGACGCCCTCTACGACGAGCTCCTGGCGCACTGCCGCCAGATGACCAACCGTTTCCTCCTCCTCGACGCCCCCCGCGGACTGCACGGCGACATGCTGTTCCGCTGGTTCGAGGGGTTCCGCGAACGGGAGCCTGAGAACCGCAGTTACGGCGCGGTCTACTACCCCTGGCTCAAGCGCGGCGACGAGGTCTTCCCGCCTTCGGGCTCCATGATGGGCCTCTTCGCCCGCACCGAGCTCGAGCGCGTACCCTTCGGCGTGGCCTGGCCCCCGGCAAACGTGCCCGTGCTCGGCGTCACCCACACGGAGGTGGAGCTCGACTGGGGCGAGGCCGGGCTGGTCAGCGACGCGGGCCTCAACCCCATCGTGGTCCAGCCGGGCCGCGGCGTGGTCGTGTGGGGCGCGCGCACCATGTCGAGGGACCCCGCCTGGCGGTTCATCAACAGCCGGCGAATCGTGAGCATGGTCACCGAACAGCTACGCCGCGACAACGAGTGGGCCGTCTTCGAGGTCAACGACACCTCGCTGTGGAAGGTGGTCGAGCGCGACGTGATGGTCCGCTTGGAGCAATTTTGGGAGGCCGGATTGATCTCCGGGACTCGATCTCGGGCGGAATATTCGGTACAATGCAACGAGGCTACGAATCCGCTGGAAGCCCGGGACAGCGGTATGCTTAACGTACAGGTCGCGTTACGACCGGTAGGGACGACTGAGCAGATCCTGATAGATCTGCGTCTGGGGTCCGCCGGTCCTTGATCTTGGAGGTGTCTGATGGCTGACTGGAGAGGACGCGGCGGCGGGCGATTGCCCGGACAGCCGTCGCTCAGTTTCCGAGGCGGGGCCGGGCACGGCGAAGGCCGTGCGGGTAGTCAGCCGAGCCTCGACATCCAGGGAGGCCCCGGCAAGGGGAGTGGTCGTCCGGGCAGCCAACCATCTCTGCAGGCCAACGCGAACGTGCAGCTCCCCGCGCGTTCCTACAGCCTGAAGGCCTCGACCTCCATGGACCTCCCCGGTCGCTCCTTCTCGCTGAAGGCGGCGGTCGACTACGGTGGTTCCTCGAAGTCGTTCAACACGCGCCAGCGCGCGTCGTCGAGCCCCCAGCGCGCGGGCTCGACGATCAAGTCGGCGTCTGCCGAGATGAACCCGCAGGTCGAGGACCCCGAGGGCAACTTCATCTTCACGCTCGAGATCGACGGGATCGAGGTGGCGCAGTTCAAGGAATGCAGCGGGCTCAAGTCGAGCACGCAGGTGTTCGAGCTCGAGGAAGGCGGGATGAACCAACGGGTGCACAAGCTCCCCGGGCAGTCCCGCTGGGAGAACCTCACGCTTCGTTACGGGGTGACGTCCGACACGTCCCTCCTCACGTGGCGCAACGAGGTGCTCAAGGACGAGTTCAAGAAGCGCCGCAACGGCAGCGTCGTCATGAAGACGCTGCAGATGCAGGAGGTTCGCCGGTACAACTTCGTGCAGGCGTGGCCGGTCGCGTGGGAGGGCCCCTCCTTCGACGCGTGCGGCGCCGATCTCGCGGTCGAAATGATCGAGATCGCGCACCACGGCATCTCGGTCAGCTGAGAATCCCTCTCGAGGAGCGACGCCATGGAAGGCGAGATCCGCAGCATCCCCGGTGATCGGCTCGTGAGCCGCATCCTCATGCGTGCGCGTCGCCGCCCGCGGATGGGGCTCTCGCCTGACTTCTATGCCCGCTTCGGCATGGAAGACCCGTGGAGTGCGCCCGAGATCGCGTCGGACCTCGGCGGCGACGGCGACGGGATGGTGTTCCTCTCCGCTCAGCCGTACTACCAGATGCTCCGCCGGCTCGCGGCGGCGCAGAAGCGTCGCGAGAAGCGCGCGGCCGCCTTCGCGGAGCGCCGCGCCGGCATCGCGCTCCGCGCCGCGTCCCGCTTCTGGCCGGGTGAGACCGCAGCCTCGCTCGCGGTGTCCCGCCTCGCCCGCCTCGCGATCGACGACATGACGCTCCCGCCCGTGATCGCGCCGGCGGCAGCCACCGTTCCCGTGGAAACCGGCGAGTCGAACGGTGCCGCCCGCGTGACGGGCCTCCGGTCGACCACCCGCACGAACCGCGGCGCGAGCGCGTGGTGGAGCGCCCCGGTGCTCCCCCGCGTCGAGCGCGACGTGGCCGACTTTCCGGCCGCAACGAGCGCCGCCGATCCGCGCGTCGCCCCCGTTCGCGCGG
>CAXNIN010000249.1:0-7005 GCA_964202365.1 Myxococcota bacterium
AAGCCGGAGTGGATGTCGGCCTCGAGCGCCTCGCAGCGCACGGTGCACTCCATCAGCCCGCGGAGCGAGGTGGTGAGGCCCGGGATCTCCGGCGAGGGGTTCTCGCAGTCGGTCAGCACCATCACGTCGGAGCGGAAGATCTCCGGGAACGCGTCCATGTAGCGCTCCAGGTTGGGGCTCCCGATCTCCTCCTCGCCCTCGATCACGAGCTTGATGTTCGCGGGGAGCGCGCCGGTCTCCTCGAACCACGCTTTCAACGCGGCAAGATGGCTCACCCACCCACCCATGTCGTCGGCGGCGCCGCGCGCGTAGAGGCGGCCGTTCCGCACCGTGGGCGCGTGGGGCGGGGTGGTCCACACCTCGCCCTTCACGGGCTGCAGATCGAGGTGGCCATAGATGAGGATCGTAGGTTTGCCGGGCGCATGCAGCCACTCCGCCGCGACGAGCGGGAGGGCGCCGGGGAGCTCGACGGACCGGGCGTTGTCGAACCCGAGCGCGGCGAGGTCGGCGGCGACCTGCGCGGCGAGCGCGCGCACGTCGGCGGCGTGCGCCGGATCGCACGAGATGGCGGGGGTGCGCAGATACCCGCACAGCGCCTCGATGGTGGCGGGGACCTGGGCGCGGGCGCGGGCGGCGACGGTTTCGGAGGTGGGCATGGGCGGCGGCTTATCCGGGTGGGGCATCCGCGGGGGGCGTTGCGGGGGGCCCGCCCCCCGCCCCATGAGGCGGAAGACCTGTCGCTACGCGGACTTCGCCGGCACGTGGCTCATCGCGTGCTCCGCGAGCGCCGTGATGGTGAGCGAGGGGTTCACGCCGAGGTTGGCGCCGATCATGGAGCCGTCCACCACCATCAGCCCTTCGTAGCCGTGAACGCGGCATTTCGCGTCGATCACGCCTTCGGTGGCGTCGGTGCCCATCGCGCACCCGCCGAGGATGTGGGCGGTGGTGGGGACATCGAGCGCGGCCTCGGTGATGGAGCTTCGCGGCGTTCCCCCCATGGCTTTCGCGATGGCGCGGGCGGCTTCGTTCGCGGCGGGGATGTAGGTCGGAACGGGCGGCTGCCCCTCGGGAATCTCGGTGAGGAGCTGCTTCCCGAAGGGCCAGAACCACCGGCGGCCGCGGCGCACGCGCATGTGGTTGTCGAGCGTCTGCATCACCAGGAGGATGACCGTACGTTTGGCCCATCCGAACGGCCAGAGCCCCTGGAGCGTGGCGCGGGGCGAGGTCGCCGCGTTGCCGAGCCACTTGAGCCAGCGGGGGGCGCCGGGGCCGCCGTCGGTGAGGACCGTCGTGATGAGCGCGAGGCTGTCCGAGCCGGGCGAGTAGCGCACGGGCTCGAGGTGGGTGTGCTCGTCGAGGTCGATCTTCGAGCCGATCGCGACGCCCGGGTAGAGCTTCGCCGCGGGGTCGTTCGACGTAACGCCGAGGATGGCCTCGGAGTTGGTGCGCACGAAGTCGCCGAGCCGCGCGGAGAGCTTCGGCAACGCCCCGGATTCCTTGCACTTCAAGAGGAGATCCACCGTTCCGAGCACACCCGCGGAGAAGACGACGCCCTTCGCGGTGTACACCTTGCGATCCTTGAAGAGCCACGCCGTGGAGCGCTCCGTGTGCACGCGGTAGCCGCCGCCTTCCATCGGCTCCACCTTCGTCACCCGCCGCTCGGGAATCACCTGCGCGCCCTTCTTCTCGGCGAAGAACAGGTAGTTCTTGTCGAGCGTGTTCTTCGCGCCCACGCGGCAGCCCACCATGCACCCGCCGCAATAGTTGCAGCCGACGCGCCGCGGGCCTTCGCCGCCGAAGTACGGATCGGGGCCCTCCACGTCGGGAGTGCCGAAGTGCACGGCGACGGTCGTGGGCTGAAAACTCTGGCCGCGCCCGATGCTCTCCGCGTAGCGGCGCACGATGTCGTCCGCGGCGAACATCCTCGGAGTTTCGGCGGCGCCGAGCATGCGCTTCGCCGTGGCGTAAAACGGCGGGAGGACCGCTTTCCAGTCGGCGAGGTCCTTCCACTTCGGGTCGTCGAACGCCCGCGGCGGCGGCACCAGCAGCGTGTTCGCGTACACGAGGCTCCCGCCGCCCACACCCGCCCCGGAGAGGATGAAGACGTGCGGAAGGAGCGTCATCTTGAAGATGCCGTGGCACTTGAGCAGGGGCGCCCACAAGAACCGCCGGGCGTCCCAGTTGGTCTTCGGAAAGTCCTCGGGCTTCCACCGCTTTCCCATCTCGAGCACGGCGACGGCGTAGCCCTTTTCCGACAGCCGGAGCGCGGACACCGAGCCGCCGAACCCCGAGCCGACGACGATCCAGTCGAAGTCGTACATGTTCGCACGGTATCTCCGCGCGCGGCGGCGGGTTAGGGCCGACGCCGCCGGAGCACCGAATGTCCTGGTTCCTCCTCGTTGTTTGGGTGGGCGAGATCCGGGTGAGTCGGGGTTCCCCCTCTCGGTGAGCGGGGGGCGACGGCAGGCCGAGCGGGACGTCGGCGGCGTTCTTGACAGGTGTTCAGGTGTGGATACTGTACACGCGTACAGGCGAGTCCATGGCCGCGCGCATCTGTTGCCTCGATCTCGACACGTTCTTCGTCTCGGTAGAACGCCTGCTCGACCCCTCCCTCGTCGGGAAGCCCGTCGTGGTGGGCGGGCGCAAGGGGGCGCGCGGGGTGGTCACGTCCGCGAGCTACGAGGTGCGCGCGCTCGGCGTGCGCTCGGGCATGCCGATGGCGGAAGCCGTTCGCCGCGCGCCGAACGCCGTGTTCGTGCCCACCCGGCACGACGTGTACGGGCCCTACGCCGCGCGGGTGCGCACCATCGTCGAGCGCTTCTGCCCCGAGGTGCGCACCGCGAGCATCGACGAGTTCTTCCTCGACTTCCGGGGGTGCGAGTCGCTCTACGCGCAGCCCGGCGAGGCGGACGCCGACGCCACCATTACCCGCGTGGTCTGGGCCATGCGGGACGCCATCCAGGCCGAGGTCGGTCTCCCGGCGAGCGTCGGCATCGGGTCCACGCGCCCCGTCGCGAAGATGGCGAGCGGAAAGGCGAAGCCGGCCGGCGTGTGGATGGTGCCCGCGGGGCAAGAGAGGGCGTTCGCGCGCGACCTTCCGGTGCGGAAGTTCCCCGGCATCGGCCCCGTGGCCGAAGCGCGCCTCCACGCGCGCGGGGTGGAGACCCTCGACGCGCTCCTCGCCTGCTCCGAGGGAGACCCCGACATCGGCGGCATCGTCACCGCCGTGGCGGCCGGGCTCGACGGCGCAGGGGCGCTCCCCGCGCGGGATCGGCCGGCCTTTCAGGAGCACGACACCGCCGCCGAAGGCACCCTCTCCAACGAGCGCACCTTCTTCGCCGACGTGGGCGACGCCTGGCTCGCCGAAGATGCGCTCCGCGCGCTGGTGGAGCGCGTCACCTGGCGCTTGCGCCGGCGCGGCGCCCGCGCGCGCACCGTCACCCTCAAGCTCCGCTACGCCGACTTCACCACGCTTTCGCGCGGGCGGTCGATCGCCGCCACGTCCGCCGAGGCCGACGTGCTCGCGGTCGCGCTCGACCTCCTGCGTCTCGCGTGGACACGCGGGCAGCGCGTGCGGCTCCTCGGCGTGCAGCTCTCGAACCTCGTCGGGAGCGAAGCTCAGCTCCCGCTTTTCGCGCCCGCGCGCCCGCGGGCGGGCGTCGCGATCGACGCCGTGCGCGATCGGTTCGGGTACGACGCCATCCGCCTCGGCGCCGCCCCCCGAGAGGGGCGACGGGCGCGCGCGTGACGGGCCGGTCGCGTCGGCGCCCCCGGCCCGCGGCCCGCTACACCTTCTCGGTGATCCCTTCCTTTTCGAGCGCGTGGCTCACCGCCTCCACGATGTTCGCCATCGACGGGAAGGTGTCCACGTCGGTGTCGTCGATCACGCGGTACAGGTCGATCGGCTGGCCCTTCCGGTACTCGATGGTGTGGCCGCGCCCCACGTGCTTCAGCAGCTCCGGCTTCGAAACCGGGAAGTCGAGCCCCTTGAGCGCCTGTGTGACGGCCGCGATGCCGAACGCCGTGCCCTTCGGCGGCCCCGGCTTGTCGTAGGCCTGGCCGCGCACCTCCTTGCGGTCGCGCAGGTCGCGCTGGCGCTGCACTTCCTCGCCGCCTTTCTTGCCGGCCTCGCGAACGGTCATGCTCCCGACGCGCTTGTCGTCCTTGTCCTTCGGCATGATCACCCCCGCCTCCAAGGGTGCGCACCCCTCCCTGCGCGGCCAGCGCGGTAGGCTCTCGGGGTGAACGCCCCCCGGACCCGCCCGTGGTGATCGACCGTCTCGACCGGGCCGGGCGCGCGCGGCTGGAGACCGCGGTCCGCGCCGGCGAGCCCGTGCGGCTCGGGGCCCGCGCGCTCGCGAGCGCCCCCGTGTACGTCCACGCCGACGAGATCGCGCCGCTCTGCCACGCGGTCGACACCGCGGCGGCGGCGCCCTGGCTCCCGCCGCGCGCCCGGCCCCGCGGCGACCTCTTCGTGTCGGTGGTGGTGCCCACCCACCGGCGCGCGCCGATCGGCCTCCTAGCGCTCGAAGCCCAGGACGTGCGTACGGAGCGCATTGTGTTGGCGAACGGCGCCTACACCGACGGGGTGCGGGTTCCGTGGCGTGGCCACGGCGAGACGCGCAACGAGGGGGTCCGCCTCGCGCGCGCCCCGTACGTGCTCTTCACGGTGGATGACGCCCTCCCCCTCGGCGCCGGCTTCTTGCGCACACTCGTCGAGGCCCTCGAAGACGGCGGCTACGACGCCGTCACCGCGCGCCAGGTCCCGTGGCCCACCTCCGGCGCCGTCACGCGCGCCCGGCTCCGCGCGTGGACCCCGCCGCCCCGGGCGGACGGCACCTCCCCCGCGCTGGCCGCCCCCCTCCTCGACAACGTCGCCGCGCTCTACCGCCGCGACGCCCTGCTCGCCGATCCCTTCGACGCCGTCGACATCGCGGAGGACTGGCTGTGGGGCCGGCGCCACCCCGTCGGCTACGTCGCGGCGGCGCCGGTCGCGCATGCCCACATACGTCGCTTCGGTGAGCTCTACGCCCGAACGCGCGCCATCCACCGGCTCCGCGCGCGCGAAGGCGAGGCCCCGACGGTGGCCGGCCCGCGCCAGCTCCTCCGCGCCCTTCCGGGCGTGGTGGGCGCGGATGCCCCCGGGGCCCTCGGCGAGCTGCTCGGGCAGTGGGTGGGAGGCCGGGAGGGCCGGCGTTGACGCCCCACCGGGCCGTCAGCCGCCCGAAGCCCGCGCGACATCGGCCCACCGGGCGCGCCCGTCCCACAACGCCCGCCACGTGGCGCGCTCGCCGCGCGTCCACGTAGGGCGGTCCGCGCGGCGGTCCGCCCACCACGCCGGGGCGTCGCGGAGCCCCTCCACCAGCCCCGTGAGAGCCGCGCGCCGGGCCTCCGGCCCCACGCCCTCGCCGGGCCCGCGCCCCGCCGCCGCCAGGGCCGCGAACGCCGCGTACCGGCCAAGCGTCCACGCCGGGAGCGTCGCGAGCGCGGTGAGGGGGAGGCTCCGCACCGCCGCACGGATGCGATTCCGTTCGATAGCGCGGAGCTTCACCGGGTTCGTGCGCCCCCACGAGGCGCCCAGGTGGTGCCACACCGCGGCGTCCGGCACCGGCGTGATCGGCACGCCGCGGCGCAGGAGGCGCAGCGACAGATCCACGTCTTCGCCGAAGCTCCCGAACCGCGCGTCGAAGCCGCCGAGCGCCTCCCAGGTGGCGCGCGCGAAGAGCACCGCCGCGCCGGAAAAGCCGCCGGGCGCGCCGGGGATGGGCATGTCGGGGCCGCCGCGGCCGCGCGCCCACACCGCGCCGTCCGGAAAGAGCCCGTGGCCCACGTTGTCGAGGCGTCCGGTGCCGTCGGCGAGGACGATCCGCGGCTGGTACACGCCCGGCCCCGTGAACGCCGCTTCCAACGCCGCGAGGCAGCCGGGGTCGAGCCGCGTGTCGTCGTTGAGCAGGAGCGGCTCGCCCGCCGTGGCCGCGATGCCCGCGTTGGCGGCGCGGGCGTAGCCCACGTTCTCGCGAAGCTGCAACTGCCGGCCTTCTACCTCCACCTCGGCGTCGTTGCTCACCACCACGAGCACGTCGTCCGGCGGGCGCGTTTGCGCGCGCAGGGACGCGAGGCACTCCGCGAGGAGCGGCCCGCCCAGGTGCGTGACGATCACCGCCGCGATCCGCATGCCGACGCCCTAATCCGACCGTCCGCGCGACGACGCCGCTACCCGTGCACCCACACCACGCCGGCGCGCCCGTCGACCGTCACCTCCACGCCGTCCCCGAGCCGCGCCACCACCCCCGGGAGGTTCACGACGCCCGGCAGGCGGTACTCCCGCGCCACCACCGCCCCGTGCGAGAGCATCCCGCCGAGCTCGAGCACGAGCCCGCCCGCCCGGGAGAACAGCGGCGTCCACCCGGGGTCCGTCGCGCGCGCGACGAGGATCTCTCCGGGTTGCAGCGCACCGCCTTCCTCCGGGGAGCGGATCACGCGGGTCCGCCCGCGCACCACGCCCGGCGAGATGCCGAGCCCCTGGAGCCGGTGGGCGTCGCCCACGGCCACCGCGAGGGCCTCGTCGCCGTCGAGGAAGTCGGGCGGCGACGCGTCGGTCGGCTCCGCGGCGCGGCGCGCGGCGGTGCGGCGGAGCGCGTCGACGCCGAGCGCGCCGTCGAGCTCCGACGCGGTCAGGAACCGCACGTCGGCGGGGTCGTCGAACCAGCGCGCCCCGAGCGTCTCCAGCTTCCGCTTCAGCACGAACAGCACCTGATCGAGGTGGTACCTCTGCTCTTCCCGCAGCCGCAGGTAGGTCTGGGTGAGCCCCACCGCCCACCGGAGCGTCGGCGACAGCCCGCCCAGCGCCGCGGCGGCCTCCTTCGCCTCAACCGCGAGGCGCAACGCGGGGTCCTCCCCCTCCGCCGCCACGGCCGCGAGGCGCAGCACCGCCGCGGGGTCCTCCGCCCAGCGCCGCGCGAACACCTCCCAGCTCGCCGACGAACGATGCCCGTGCGCGGCCAG
>CAXNIN010000250.1:0-7004 GCA_964202365.1 Myxococcota bacterium
GAAGTCCATCGTGCCGGCGCAGAGGTCGAGCACGTCGCCGCGGGCGTTGTCGCCGAGCGCGCGGATGGCGATCTTGCGCCACGCGCGGTCGATGCCCATCGACATGAACTGGTTCGCCCGGTCGTATCCGGGGGCGATGCGCGCGAACATGTCGCGCACGGCGGGGGCGCGGTTGGGGTCGCCGGGGACAGGGGCGAGGGCGTCCATCAGACGCTCCGGTCGACGAGGTAGCGGCCGAGCACCGCCAGCGCGTCGCGGTGAACGGAAGGCGGAAGAACGTCGAGATCGCCGAGGGCGGCCTCCACGCGGGAGCGGGCTTCGGCCTGCGCCCGGGCGAGCGCGCCGGTGCCGCGCACGAGCGCGAGGAGCGTGCCGACGTCGTCGGTGTGGATGCGCTGGCGGAGGTCCGGCAGCGCCTCCATCGCGTAGAGGAGCGGCAGCGTGAGCTTCTTCTCGCGGAGGTCCTGACCCGGGTTCTTGCCGGTTCCCTCGGCGTAGTCGAGCACGTCGTCCGTGATTTGGAACGCGACGCCCACCGCCCGCCCGAAGCCCGCGAGCACGCGCGCGGCCGCGGCGTCGCCGTGCGCGAGCGCTCCGGCAGACGCGCACCACGCGATGAGCGCGGCGGACTTCTTGTCGATCATCTCAAGGTATTCGTCGAGCGTGGTGTCGAGGTTGCCGGCCCGCTGGAGCTGGAGCACCTCGCCCTCGGCCATGGCGGTGACCGCCTGGGCGAGCGCGGTGACGGCGGCGTGCCCGCCCTCTTCCGCCGCGAGGAGCACGGCGCGGGCGAGGCAGAAGTCGCCGGTGAGGATGACCGCGGCGTTTCCGTACACGCGCTGGGCGGCGGGGAGGCCGCGGCGGGTGGCGCCGTCGTCCACGACATCGTCGTGCAGGAGCGACCCGAGATGAATCAGCTCGCCAGCGCACATCAGGCCGTCGAGCGGGCGGTCGAAGCCGACGGCCCCGGCCCCGAGCGCGGTGAGGAGCGGGCGGAGGCGCTTGCCGCCGGCGGTGGCGGTGTAGGCGCCGATCGCCTCGACAACGTCGACCTCGGAGGCCACGAGCTCGCGGAGGCGGACCTCGGCCGCGCCCATCATGGGGGCGGCAAGCGCGAACACGTCGGCGGGGGTGTCGACGAACGAGAGCGGGGCGCCGCCGTGCACGCCGAGCGGCACGAGGCGCCGCACGACCGCCTTGGGGTCGACCCGCGCGGGGGCGTCGCCGGGGCGCGGTGCGGAGTAGGCCGCGGGTACCATCAAACCTCCCGTCGACGGTTCAGTGATTTCAATGTTAACTGAACTTCCTGAAACCGGCGAGGGTTCGATGGCATCGGAGACCGCCTCGGAGACAGAAGCAGCCCGCGACCGCGCGATCGGAATCGTCGCGGACGCGGTGGGCGAGCTGATGCGTTTTTGGAACTTCAAGCCTTCGCTGGGGCGAATCTGGGCAATCCTCTACCTCTCGCAAGAGCCCCTCGACGCCGAGGAGATCGAAGCGAGGAGCGGATTTAGCACGGGAAACGTGAGCATGTCGCTCCAGGAGCTGCTCCAGTGGGGCGTCGTGAAACGCGTCACACCCGGGGCGAATCGCCGCCGGTTGTTCGTGGCCGAAACCGACATGTGGGCGATGATCTCCCGCGTCTTCCGCGAGCGCGAGCTTCGCCTCGTGGACCGCACGATCGAGCAGCTCGAAGAGGCCATCGCGCTGCTCGACGGCCTCGGCCGCGGCCAGGGCGCCTCCGCGATGCTCCAAAGCCGCTTTCTGGTGACCCGCATACGAAACCTGCTGGAGCTCGCGAAGACCGGCCGGCGCCTGCTCGACGGGCTCACGCTCACCGGCGCGGTCGACTTCATCGCGATCCGCGACGTGCTTCGCGCCCGGGCGTAGATCTTTTCACGTCTTCGTCGAGAACTCTTGACGGTGGGGCAGAAGATCCGCGAATGCGATAGGCGGACATCGAGGGAGACCATGCTCGCGAGCCTGCTGCTGGGCGCCTGCACCGACAACCCCGTACTCGCGGGGAACGTCAAGGACGTCTGGGGCAACCCGGTGTCCGACGCGACCATCGTCATCGAAGGCGTGTTGGAGCGCTACCACTCCGACTCCGCCGGCAAGTTCTCGATCGACACCGAGGGCGCCGTGGGCCGGGTGATGGTCGGGAAGGCCGGGTACATCAAGGACATCGAGGAGGTCGCCCCCCTCCCCGAAGAGGCCGACGACTACGACCCCCTCGCGTTCTCGCTCTACCCTGAGCCCGAACAGCCGGGGTTCTACGCCGTGGGTCCGCGCGAGTACGTGCACCTCGAAGCGAAGCGCATCCGCGTGGTGGGCACCGAGCTCAAGCACTTCGCGGGCGTGAAGGACGCCGCGGATCAGGCCCTCGCCGGCGGCAAGCCCGCCACCTTCGTGTTCAGCTCCACGCTGCGTGCCTCCGAGCTCGCCAGGATGAACCTGCACCTCTCGCGGCTCGACTTCGTGGACCACACCAGCGTCAAGGGCGTGCTCGGCGCGATGGACGCCACGGTGCAGCTCTGGGTCGCGCAGGAAGACGTCGCGTTCGACCTCACCGCGCTCCCCGCCCGCGACGCCTACCTCATCACCACGCGCGAGCCGGTGAAGCCCGGAATGTACGCCTTCCACGCCCAGGATGTCCTGAACGAGGAAGACGAGCGCATCCTGATGAACCTCCCGAAGGAGATGCAGGTCGCGTTCCCCTTCGAGGTGATGTAGCGGCTACTTCTTCGCCTTCTTCGTGGCGGAAGGCGGAATCTGCGGGATGTACGCGGCGAGGAACGCGGCGACCGGCACCCGCGCCGCGAGCTCGCCGAAGAGCGCCACCGGGGCGTCCTCGATCTTCTTGAAGCGCACGCAGCTCTTGCCCATGTCGAGCTTCTTCCCCGACTTCTTCCACGCCTCCTCGAACCACGCGAGCAGGGCGGGGTCGAGGTAGACGCAGAAGAGGTACACCGCGAGGTGGCTCTTCTGCGACGCGAGGCCGATGAACGGCACGGGCTGCTTCGGGTCGCAGTGGTAGCCGTCGGCGTACACCGCGTGCGGCACGAACCACCCGATCATGCCGTATTGCATCCCTTCGGCGTACCCGGCGGGGAGTTTGGCGTTGACGCTGTCCCGGATCGCGGACACGGCGGCGCGGCGGTCGTCGGGGAGGGCGGCGAGGTAGGCGTCGATCTCCACGGACACGGGGCTCCTGGGCGGGGCGCGAGTGTAGCCCAGCGGGCGCCGGCCTCTCGGTGGGCGTGGAGCGTCGCGAGCCGCGGGGGCGGGGGCGTGCACCGCGGCGGCAGCTACGCGCGCGTCACCACTTCGCGGCGTCCAACGATATCTTGTAGCTTCCGCACTCCGAGCCGCGGGGGAGGTTCACCGTGGTGGCGCCCTGGCCCTGGGCGGGGATGTCGCGGAGGCGCGCGACGAACCGCTCGTCGCCGCAGGTGATGCCCACGGTAGCCTCGGCGATGGCGCGGGGCGCGGCGTTCCGGCCCCGCACGTCGACCACCACGCGCGTGTCGGGCCACACGGTGGCGCTCGCCTCCACGCGGAGCCAGGGCGCCACGTCGATGAGCCGCTCGCCGTCGTCGTCGCGGGCCTGGAACACGACTTCCTTGCGACGGGTGTCGACCGTGACGAGGAACTGGCTCGACACGTTGAGCCCGAGCAGCCCGGCGCTCCGGTCGTCCGCGCACTCCTCGCAGATGCCGACGGTCACACCTTCGACGAGCATGCCGCCCACCCACACGCGCGGCACGAACACGAGCTTGGCGGTGCGCTCGCCGTTGGCGGTGCGGAGCGTGATCTCCGGGGCGTCGGCGGGGACCGAGACGCCGATGGCGCGGAGGCTCGCGCGGCCGAGGGTGGTGACGCTCGCGCCGGTGTCGAAGAGCATGGGGAGCTCGACGTCGCCGAACTGAACGGGGATGATCATGCTGTGGCCGCTGCCCTCGTAGGGGAGCGCCACCTGGTCGCCCGCGAGGGGGGTGGCCGCGCACGGGAGGCACTCGGGCGAAGCGCGCTCGGCGTCGGGCGCGGGGACCTCGCCGGCCGGCGCGTTGGCCACCGACCTGCCCACGGCCTCGCCGAACCGCGCGGCGTCGACGGCGACGGCGCGCCCGCCGGCGGAGGCGTACACCGCGAAGCCGGTGCCGATGGCGCCCGGGACTTCACCGGGGAAGTACCCCGGCAGCCCGAGGAGCAGCAGCGCCGACCACAGCGGGAGCGCGGCCGCCAACGCCGGGCCCGAGCGGCCGAAGAGCGACCACAGGCCGACGACGGGCAGGATCGTGACGAGCGCGGCCGCGGTGGCGACGTGCACCGCGGAGAGCCCGCGTGCGACGCCGAGCCCGGTGAGCGCCGCGACGGCGGCGAGGGCCGGGAGAGACCCGGCCGCGATCGCGACGCCGACGAGGAAGCGGGGCATGCGAGGGTGTAACCCCTACCCGACGAGGTACCCCACCCAGCGCGCGTGCCGGTGGGCGTGGAGGTGGTAGACGCCGCCGAGCGCGTCGGCCCAGGCTTCCGTGTAGAAGTGGAAGTAGGTCGGGAATCCGCCGCCCCACCGCGCGTGCCACGCCGCGTGCGCGACGCTCGGCAGGCCGATCACGAGCAGGTAGAGCGGCCCGAGGCGGAGGTGTTGGCGGAAGTGCCCCCACTCGTGGCACACGAGCTCGTGCGAGGCGGCCGCGCCGCAGAGGATCACCGGTCCGAGGCAGACGCCGCCGAGCCGATCGAGGCGCGCCGAACGCACCACGGTCGCGCCGCGGAACGCCTCGACGCGGCCGCGGAGCGCCACCACCACGAACACGCCGGCGACGAGCCCGAGCAACGTTTGCGGCAGGCACCATGTCCACGTGAGCGCGGTGAGCGCCGCGCGGCGCCCGGGGCGCTCGTGGGCGAAGGTGCCGATCACGTCGGGAGCACCCCGAGCGCGGCGAGCTCGCGCTCGAGGCGAGTCACGAGCACGTCCATCTGGGCGACGACCGCCTCGACGGCGCTCGACTCCGCGAGGTCCACGCCGGCGCGGCGCAGGAGCGTCATCGGGTGGTCGCTGCCGCCGGCGGCGAGCAGATCGAGGTAGCGGGCGCGCGCGTCGGCGCGGTCGGCGTCGGCGCCCTCGGTCATCGCGCGCAGGAGCCGCGCGGAGGACGCGAAGCAGGTGGCGTACTGGTAGACGTAGTAGGGCGAGCCGAAGAAGTGCGGGATGCGCGCCCAGCCGCCGCGCACGCGCTCGTCGTAGGTGACGGCGTCGCCGTGCCACTCGCGCAGGAGCCCCACGAAGAGCGCGTCGAGCACCTCGGAGGTGACGGGCTGGCCCTCTTCGACGAGCTTGTGCGCGCGCAGCTCGAACTCCGCGAACAGCACCTGCACGTAGAAGGTGCCGGCGATGGAGTCGATGGCGTGCTCGAGGAGCACGGCGCGCTCGCGCGGGTCGGTGCTGCGGGCGAGGAGGTGCTCGAGCAGGAGCGACTCGTTCAGCGTGGACGGCACTTCGGCCACGAAGATGGTGTAGCCGGCGTACACGAAGGGCTGGTGGCGGTGCGCGAGGAGCGTGTGCATCGAGTGGCCCATCTCGTGGGCGAGCGTGAACACGGCGTCCAACGTATCGTTGTAGTTCATCAGCATGTACGGATGAACGCCGTACACCGGCGCTGAGTAGGCGCCGCTGCGCTTGCCGGGCGTCTCGTACACATCGACGTAGCCGCCGCGCAGCGCGGTCCCGAGCTCGGCGCGGTAGGCGTCGCCGAGGGGCGCGACGGACGCTTCGAGCGCGTCGAGCACGGCGTCGTAGGGGTAGAGCCGGTGCTGGTCGACGAGCGGAACCGCCGAGTCGTACGGGCCGTACTTCGTGAGATCCAACGCGCGCTTCCGGAGCGCGTGGTACCGCTGGAAAGGCGCGAGCCCGGCGCGCGTGGCCGCGATGAGGTTCTCCACCACCGAGGTGGGCACGGCGTCGCCGTCGAGCGCGGCCTCGAGCGTGGTGCCGTAGCCGCGGGCGCGGGCCAGGAACCAGTCGCGCTCGAGCACGCCGGCGTAGAGCGCGGCGTAGGTGTTGACGTTGGCGGCGTACACCTTGGTGAGGGCGGTATACGCGGCCTCGCGGTCGGCCTGGCTGCGGTTGGTGGAGATGAGCGCGCGGTATTGGCCGGGTGTGACCTGCACGGAGGCCCCGCCGGGGAGCGTGACCGTGGGGAAGAGCACGTCCGCCGTGGAAAGCGCCGCGTAGGCGTCGTGCGGCGCGCCCGTGAGCCGGCCGGCGAGCGAGAGGAGCTGTTCGCCCTTCGCGTCGAGCACGTGGGCTTCCTGGCGGTAGAGCTCCTCGATCGCGAAGCGGTAGAGCGCGAGCCCGGTGTCGTCGTCCATCCAGCCGCGCACGGTGGCGAGCGGGATCGCGAGGAGCTCCGGCCCGAACCACGCGCCGGCCTCGCGCCAGCGCGCGAAGACGATCTGCACTTCCTGGCGGAGCGCGCCGACGGTGTTGTCGCGCTGGTCTTCGTCGTGGCGGAGGCTGACGTAGTACCAGACCTTGTACGAGAGCTGGCCGAGCTCGCCGTCAAGGTCGTAGGCCGCGCGGAGCGCGGCCGGGCCGGAGCCGAGCGTGCCGCGGAGCGCCGCGTAGCGATCGATGCCGGACACGAGGGTGTCGAGGGCGGCGCGCCACGCGGCGTCGTCCGGGAAGATGCGCGTCAAATCCCACTTGAAGCGCGGGGGCACCGCGGCGCGGGAGGTGTAGGCGGGCGGGGACGCGGGCGGGAGCGGCTGGACCGGTTCGTGCGACATCCTCCGAACGTAGCGCCGGAGCCGGCGCCCGGCGCGATTCCGCCGCGGGTGTCGCGCCGTTTCGCGGCCTCCTCCACGCGCCGCGGCGCTCGTCCCTCCCCGGGCGCGTGGCCCGGTTAAGCCGCGCCATGATCGAGACCCGGGCCACCTACTTCTGTGTCGACATCGAGTGTTCGGGGCCTGTTCCCGCGCTTTACGACATGATCTCCCTC
>CAXNIN010000251.1:0-6992 GCA_964202365.1 Myxococcota bacterium
CCCCCCCCTGCCCCAACCACATCCCGCTCCGAACGACGGAGGATCTCCTCGTCCGTGGCGAGCCATCGAAACCCGGCGTCCGCCGCGATCTCCACCACCTCGGGGCTCACCGAGCCCTCGGAAGGCCACAACCCGCGCACCGGCTTGCCAACCCACGCCTCCACGCGGGCCCGTGCGCGCACGAGCTGATCGCGGGCGTCTTCCGGGTACCGGAAGCCGGGGTCGGGCACCCCGGGGAGGTTGCGCCGGGCGTGGGCGGTGTCCACGAGGAGCGGGAGGATGGGGTGGTAGTACGGCGTGCACGACACTTCGGGGAGCATTCGGTACAACGCCGGAAGTTCCTGGAGGCACCGGAGCTGGAGCGCGAGGACGTGGTCCTTTTCGGCCTCGGTGAAGCCCTCCCCCTTGCGCCGGAGCTCGCGGAGCTCCGGGTGGTCGCGGAGCGCTGAGAACCCGAACCACGCGAGGTTCGACCACGTGACCACGTCGCGCACGCGGCCCGCCTCGAAGCGCTCGCCGGCCTGGGCACGCCCTTGGAGCTCGCCCCACGCCGGGAACCACGCGAAGCTCGACGGGTTGCCGTGAAAGAAATTGCGGAGGAGCCACGCCACTTCGTGTGACTCCAGGGTGTCGGCGGGGCGCCGCGCGAGGTCGAGGTGGGTGTCGCTCCCGCCGCGCGCGTAGTGCTCCCACTGATCGAGGAGGGACGGCACGACGTTCACCGTGACGCGCGCGCCGGTGGCCGCGATGACGGTGGGCACGTCGCGGTAGCCGCGGCTCGCGTGGAGGCGCACCCATGGCATGGTCGGGGCGCCGGTCCGCGGGTCGCGGTAGTCCGGCTGGTGCATGTGCAGGAGGATCGAGAGCATCAGTACCGGACGAAGGTAGGGTCTTCGAGGGCGGCCGCCGTACATTCGGCCGGGGCGGTCACCGGATTGCAGCCCACCGGGGCGCCTTCGGGGATGCGGTAGGCTTCCCCCGCGGAGGTGTCGACCGGAAAGTCCGACGACAAGAAGTGGGCCCCGGACGCGAGCGCGGCGTCGCGACCAGAAGCGCGTTCGTCCGTGGTGTCGGTGGCCGAGTCGGCGAACACGCGCACGAGCATACCCGCCGCGAGGGCCTGCGCGAGGTGCGGGTCGCCCGGATCGTTGAGGATCGCGAGGGCGCCGTCGTCTTCGCCGGGGAGCGCGTCGACGAACACGACGCCTTCGCCGCGGGCGCGGTAGGCCGCGCGGTGCGCCTCGCCGTCGTCGAGCCCGAAGAACACGCGGCCGCGGAGCGCGCCGAGCGTGGGCCACCCGTCGGCCGCGAGGGTCGCGGCGAGGGTGGCGTGATCGCCCCGGAGCTCGGCCGGCGTGAGCACGTCGGGGAGCGCCGCGCGCGCGCCACCCGGGATAGACGGCGCGGATGTCCGAACGTTTCGACGTCGCCATCCTCGGCGCCACCGGCATGGTGGGCCAGCGCTTCGTGGAGCTCCTCGCGCACCACCCGGTGTTCCGCGTCGCGGAGCTCGCCGCCTCGGACCGCTCCGTCGGCAAACGGTATGGCGACGCCGCCCCGTGGCGCCTTGAGTCCGACCCGCTGCTCTCCGACACGCTCGTCGTCCCGTGCGACCCCGGCGCCGTGCGCTCCCGCATCGTGTTCTCCGCGCTCGACAAGGGCGTCGCCGTCGGCATCGAGGCTGCGTTCCGCGACGCCGGCCACCTCGTGATCAGCAACGCGAGCGCCTACCGCATGGCGGCCGATGTGCCGCTGCTCATCCCGGAGATCAACCCCGACCACCTCGGACTCCTCACGCCCGGCCGGGGCGCGATCGTGTGCAACCCGAACTGCACGTCGATCCCGCTGCTGTTCGCCCTCGCGCCGCTCCACCGCGCGTTCGGCGTCGAGGCCGTGACCTGCGCCAGCTACCAGGCGATCTCCGGCGCCGGGTACCCCGGCGAGAGCGCGTGGGACATCCTCGGGAACGTGCACCCGCATCCCGGCGACGAAGAGGAGAAGGTGGCGGAAGAACCCCGGAAGATCATCGGCGCCCTCGTCGGCGGCGCGATTGTTCCGGCCCCCTTCCCCATCTCCGCCCGCTGCGTACGCGTGCCGGTCACCGACGGCCACCTCGTAGGCGCCCAGCTGAAGCTCCGCGGCGCCCCTCCCCTCGCGCAGATCATCGAGGCGCTCCGCGACTTCCGCGCCCCCGTGCCCCTCCACTCGTCGCCCGTGCCGCTCGTCCGCGTCACCGAGCGCCGCGATCGCCCCACCCCCCGCACCGACGCCATGGCCGGCGGCGGCATGGCCATCACAATCGGCCGCGTCGAACGCTGCGAAGTGATGACCGTCAAGCTCTTCGCGCTCGCGCACAACGCGATCCGCGGGGCCGCGGGCGGCGCCATCGCGAACGCCGAGCTCCTTCATGCGCGGGGGTTCTTGGCGTAGGGGCTACCGGGGGCGGGCGCCCGGCCGCGCGGCGGTCCGTCCTACCGGAACGCGGCAGGCGCGCCCGCGTGAGGCCAGCGCACGCCCGAGCGTGCCCGTTGACGCGCCAAGGGGCCACGCGCGGGCGACCGAAAATTCACTGGCGTCTCCGCCGGAGATGCGCGTGCCGCCTCGACAGGGCGTGCTATACGACTCGTCCCCTCGGCCGGCCGTCCGCGCCGCCAAAGCCCCCCTCCCTCCCCGCACGCGCCGCCCATGGACATCCTTCCTACTCCCGTCGCCCTGCGCGAAGCGGCCCGGCGTCGCTACCTGAACTACGCCGTGTCGGTCATCACCGCGCGCGCGCTGCCCGACGTGCGCGACGGCTTGAAGCCCGTGCAACGCCGTATCTTGTACGCGATGTTCCACAACCTCCACCTCACGCCGGAGGCCCGCTACAAGAAGTGCGCGGCCATCGTCGGCGAGGTGCTCGGGAAGTACCACCCCCACGGCGACACCGCGCTCTACGAAGCGCTGGTGCGCATGGCGCAGGACTTCGCGCTCCTCCACCCCCTGGTGGATGGCCAGGGCAACTTCGGCAGTATCGACGGCGATAACGCCGCGGCCTACCGCTACACCGAAGCACGCCTGCGTCCGATCGCGATGGAGCTCCTCACCGAGCTCAAGCAGAAGACGGTCGACTTCCGCCCCACGTTCGACGGGCAGCACTTCGAGCCCATCGTGCTCCCCGCGCAGTTCCCGCACCTGCTCGTCAACGGCACCGAGGGCATCGCGGTGGGCATGGCCACGCGCATCCCGCCGCACAACCTGCGCGAGATCGTGGACGCTTGCCTCCTGCTCATCGTCAAGCCCGACGCCACCATCCCCGAGCTCTGCAAGAAGGTGCGCGGCCCGGACTTCCCCACGGGCGGCGAGATCATCTCCGGCGTGGACGAGATCCGGCACGTCTACGAAGAAGGCCAGGGGCCGATTCGCGTGCGCGCCACGTGGGAGCCCGAGCAGAAGGGCCGCAAGCACTACATCATCGTAAAGAGCGTGCCCTACGCCGTGAAGAAGGCGGACATCGTCGAGAACATCGGCGCCATCATCCGCGAGAAGAAGTGCCCGCAGCTCGTGGACGTGCGCGACGAGTCCACCACCGACATCCGCGTGGTCCTCGAGCTCCGCGCCCCGGAAGACGCCCCGGCCGCCATGGCCTACCTCTACAAACACACCGCGCTCCAGACGCAGTTCAACGTGAACCTCACGTGCCTCGTCCCCTCGGAGAACCCCGAGGTGGGCGCGCCCCGCCGGCTCAACCTGCGCGAGATCCTCACGGAATGGCTCACGTTCCGCCAGGCCACCGTGCGGCGCCGGCTCGACTACGAGCTCTCCCAGCTCCGCGAGCGCATCCACATCCTCGACGGCTTCGCCAAGGTCTTCGACATCCTCGACGAGCTCATCCGGCTCATCCGGGCGTCCGAAGGCAAGCGCGACGCCGCCGAGAAGATCATGGACCGTTTCGGCCTGGACGACGTTCAGACCGAGGCCATCCTCGAACTGAAGCTCTACAAGCTCGCGAAGCTCGAGATCAACCTCATCCGCGAAGAGCTCGCGGAGAAGCAGGCGCAGGCCGAGCGCATCGAGGGAATCCTGGCGAACGTCGAGGCCCTCTGGAGCGTGGTCCAGAACGAGCTGGTGGACATCAAGAAGCAGCACGGCCAGCCGCGCCGCACGCTTCTCGCCACGGACGCCCCCGCCATCACCTACGACGAACAGAGCTACATCGTCGCGGAAGACACCATCGTCGTCGTTACGCGCGGCGGTTGGGTGAAGCGCCAGGGCACCGTTACCGGCATCGACAAGGTGCGGGTGCGCGAAGGCGACCAGATCGGCTGGTTGTTCCGGGCGTCCACGCTCTCCACGGTCACCTTCCTCTCGAACAAGGGCGCGGCCTACGTGCTCCGGGTGGACGCCATCACGGCCACCACCGGCCACGGCGAGCCCGTGCAGAAGATGTTCAGCTTCGGCGACAACGAACAGGTGGTGGGCGTCGTCTCGCACGACCCCCGCAACCTCCCCCCTGTCCCGGCCGAGCTCCTCGCCGCGGCGAGCGAAGAGAGCCCCGCGCCGCCGCACCTCGTCGCGGTGTCTCGCGGCGGCCGCGTCGTCCGCGCCCCGCTCGCGGCGCACGCGGAGCCCTCGAAGAAGACGGGCCGCTCGTTCATGCGGCTGGAAGATGAGGGCGGTGACGAAGTCGTCGCGGCCTGGGCCTCCGGCGGCACCGAACATGTGTGCATTGCGTCGTTCTTCGGCAACGTGCTCTGCTTCGACGTGAGCGAAGCCACGGTCATCCGCGCCGCGGGCAAGGGCGTGTCGGCCATCAAGCTCAAGGAAGGCGATCGCGTCTTCGCCGCCGAGCTCGCCACCAACCCGGACTCCGGGCCGGTCGTCGGCACGGCCGACGGCCGCGAGGCCATCGTGCGGCCGGCCAGGTACCGCGGCTCCCGCGGCGACACCGGCAAGCTCCCCCTCCGCGGCACCCGGCTCGCGGTGTGGAAGCGCGGCCCCGACGTTCGCCTCGACGGCCGCGTCACCGAAGGCGAGGCGTAGATGGCCACCCCCACCCCGCCCGCCTACGACGACAAGAGCATCAAGCTCCTCCAGGGCATCGACCACGTTCGCAAGCGGCCGGCGATGTACATCGGCGGCACGGACGGCGCGGGCTACCACCACCTCCTGTGGGAGATCGTGGACAACTCGGTGGACGAGGCCATGAACGGCCACGCCACCACCGTGCAGGTGGTGCTCCACGCGGATGGCCGGTCGGCCACCGTCACGGACAACGGCCGCGGCATCCCCGTGGGCAAACACGCCACCGGGCGGTCCACGCTCGAGGTGGTGCTCACCGAGCTCGGCGCCGGCGGCAAGTTCGACAACACCAGCTACAAGGCGTCGGGCGGCCTCCACGGCGTCGGCAGCTCGGTGGTGAACGCGCTCTCCGAGGAGCTCATCGCCACCGTCAAGCGCGACGGCGGCGAGTGGCGCCAGGCCTACCGCCGCGGCAAGCCCCGCGCCGAAGTCGAGCGCATCGGCGACGCCCGCGGCAGCGGCACGTCCATCCGTTTCCGGCCCGACGGCGAGATCTTCGGCGGCCTCGGCTTCGATCCCGAAACCGTGCGCGAACGCCTCGAGGTGTCCGCCTACGTCCACCGCGGCCTCCGCATCCTCTTCAAGGACGAAGGGCGCGGCGCCAGCGAAGAGTTCAAGGCCGAAGGCGGCATCCGCGACTACGTGGGCGCGCTCTGCAAGAAGAACGCCCGCGCGCCGATGATGCAGCCCTTCTGGTTCGAGAAGGAAACCCCGGTCGAAGGCGGCACCATCAAGTTCGAGGTCGCCCTCGCCTGGACCGACGCCAACCGCGAGCTCTTCGCCAGCTTCGCCAACGGCATTCCGACCGGCGGCGGCGGCACCCACGAGGCGGGCACGCGCGACGCCGTCACCAAGGCCCTGCGCACCTACATCGACACCCACGAGCTGTGCCCGCGCGGCCTCGTGCTCACCGCGGACGACATCCGCGAGGGCCTCGTGGCGGTAACCTCCGTGTTCCTGCCCGAGCCCCAGTTTCAGGGACAAACCAAGGACAAGCTAAACAATCCCGAGATCAAATCCCCCATCGAAGGGGCCATCCGCACGGCGCTCGAGCAGTTCCTGAACACCAACCGCACCATCGCCGACGTGGTGGTGACACGTGTCATCCAAGCCGCGCGCGCCCGCCTCGCGAGCCGCACCGCGGAAGACCAGGTGCGTCGCAAGTCGGTGGTGAACAACCGGCTGAACCTCCCGGGCAAGCTCTCCGATTGTTCCAGCTCGGACCCCACGAAGGGCGAGCTGTTCATCGTCGAGGGCGACTCCGCAGGCGGCTCCGCCAAGCAGGGGCGCGACCGCGAGACGCAGGCCATCCTCCCGCTCCGCGGCAAGGTGCTCAACGCCGAGCAGGCCACGCTCTCCAAGGTGCTCGAGAACCAGGAGCTCTCCAACATCGTGAGCGCGTTGGGCACCGGCATCTCCAAGGACTTCGACGGCTCGCGCCTGCGCTACCACAAGGTGATCCTCCTGATGGACGCCGACAGCGACGGCCATCACATCACCACGTTGTTGCTCACCTTCTTCTACCGCTACCTGCCCCAGCTCATCGACGGCGGGTGGCTCTACATTGCCCAGCCGCCGCTCTTCCGCATCGACGTGGGCCAACAAACGTGGTGGGCACGCGACGAAGCCGACCGCGACCGCATCCTCAAGCGGCTCCCCCCGCGCGCCCAGCCCGAGATCACCCGATTCAAGGGCCTCGGCGAAATGTCGGCGAAGATGCTGTTCGACACCACGCTCGACCCCAAGCGCCGCCGCCTGCTCCAGGTGACCATCCCGGACGGCCAGCGCGTCGCCACCGAACAAACGATCGTCGACCTCATGGGCAAGGACGCCGCGCCGCGGTTCCGCGAGATCATGGAGCACAGCGACGAAGTCGAGGACGTCGACGTCTGACGAAGCGGGTGGGTCTTGGGGCGGGGGGCGCGCCCCCC
>CAXNIN010000252.1:0-6984 GCA_964202365.1 Myxococcota bacterium
GCGTTCGGGCCGTAGTGGAGCGTGCCGTGAAAGAAGAGAACGGGACCGCCGCCGAGCCCGTACCGCACGCGTAGGTCGACGGGTCGACCGACGTAGCGGTCGATGTCGACGCCGTGCGGGATCACCGACACCCGCTCGGTGGGAACGCCGGCGTCGACGATCCGCGACCGATCGGCCTCGGACACGGCGATCACGCCGTCGACCGCGCCGAGGAGGGCGACCTCGGCGCGACGGATGCGCGCGAGGGCGTCTTCCGGCAGGCCGGCCATCTGGCGGAGGCGGTCGAACTCTACGTTGTGCATCACGGCGACGGCGCGGCCGCCGAGGGTGCGCGCGGCGACGAGCGCGGGCGCCGCGTAGCCGGGAAACTCGGCCTGGTACACGTCGATGCGCTCGCGGACCCCCACATAGACAGCGCGGGCCCACCAGGCGGGGTCGAACAGGGGGCGGTAAAGGAAGTGCTCGTCCTTCGGATAGCCGACGCGCGCGCACCACCGCTCGGCGCGCGCGCCGTTGCGGAGCAAAGGCCATTCTTCGAGCGCACGGAAGCGGGCCCCGAACGCCACCCGTCGCCACCCCGACGGCTCCACCGCCCAGTAGGCGTCGCGGTCGTCGGTCAGCACGAAGACCCTGTCTCCTCGCTCGACCAATGCCTCCGCCGTACGTACGATCTTCACGGCGGCGCCGTGCCAGGTGGGGAACAGGTCCCCGCGGGTCAGGAGGGCGACGCGCACGGCGGGAATGTACCCCGCCGAGGACTTGCTACACTCCCTGCCGTGTTCGAGTCGCTCCCGAGATTCCTGCTGCTGGGTGGTCCCCTCCCGGAGACCGCCGTGGCGGGGCTCCGGGATGTCGTGACGCTCGACGCTACCGAAGACGCCACCGCGCCCGCGGACGGCATCCTCGTGCCGGCTCGACCCGAGGTCCTGCCCGCGATCCGCCGCTTCCGCGACGCAGGCGGGCGCCTCCCGATCTTCGCCGTTTCCCCCACTCCCGTGACCATCACCGAGCGACTCGCCTGGATCGGGGACGGCGGGGTGAACGACGTGCTCGCGGCGGACACCGCGGGAGAGGCGCTGGCCCGGAAGCTGCGCTCCGAGACGTGGCGTCCCTCGGCGCCCCCGAGCGGCGAGGGCAACGAGGCCGGCGCGCGCGTCGACCGGTGGCTGCGTGCGGCGAGCCGCTACCTCGAAGCCCGCGAGGCGCTCCTCGCCGGCCTCGGACCGCGCGGGCGCGCGCGCTTCCTGGACACGACGTTCCTGCGCGACAAGGTGCTCCGGGCGGGCGACGGGGACTTCGCCGCCGATCCCTTCGGCCACCGGCGGGGAAGCGAGGGGGACTCGCTCTCCTGGCCGGTGAACCTCCTCGCGCCCGTCGCCACCAGCGGCCACCTCGAGAACGTCGGTGCGGACGGCGCCTGCCTCGCCCTCGCGAACGCGCCCGGCCCCGGCGAGCGGCTGCAGATCTCGGTAGTCGGCGAACGGGTGGCCGCCACGCTCGCGCTTGACGTGCTGTGGCAGCGCCGCATCGGCCGCGGGCGATGGCAGGTGGGCGCGCTCGCCCTCGCCTGCACGATCGAATCCCACAGATAGTCCCCCAGGCCGGGCATCCCGCGGCTCCGAGCGGCAGGATACTTGACTCCGGTGAAACCCGCTGCGCCGGCGCTCCTCGGCACCCTCCGTCGCCGCCGCCGTGTTCACGCCGATTCGACCTCGACCACCTGGGAAGCGTGGGACACGTTCACCGGCGAGAGGCTGTTGCTCCGCGTGCTGCGGCCGGACGCGATTCGGCCCGCCGTCGGCTTGTCCCACCTCCCGCTCCCTGCCTCGCCCGGCGAGGCCGAGGGTGACGTGCGTTACGTCCGGACCGCCCCGCTCGGCTGCTCCCTGGCCGACCTCCTGCCGCTCGAAGGGGGTCCGGGCGCAGCCTGGATCGCCCGGTTCGCGCTCGGGGTTCTCGACGGGCTGACCGCGGTGCACGCCACCGGGCACGGCCACGGGTGGATCGGGCCGGAGAGCGTGGTCGCCACGCGCGCCGGGTGGACGCTCGCGTGGCTCGGGCCGGTGCCGGACGCGAGCGCCGACGACGACCTGCGCGCCGTCGGGCTACTCGTCGCCTCTGTCGATCCGTTCGGACCCATCGGCGAGCTCGTCGGGGGCTTCGCGGAGGAGCCTCCGCCGTCCGCGGCGGACGCCGCGCGCCTCGTGGTGCACGCCTGCGCCGGGCTGCTCGCCCGCGAACGGCACGCCCTGGCGTATCGGGCCCGCGCCCTCGGCAAAGCTTCGCGGCGCGCCCACCTTGGCGTGCTCGCGCAGCGGCTCGCGGCCGCGCGACCTCCTCCGGTGGCCGCGGGGGTCGTCCGGGTCGACGCGTCCGGGGTCGCGCTCCGCGTCGCGAGCGACGGTACGCGCGTCCGCGCGGCGCGCGGCCTCGTGGACGGTCCTCACGGCGAAGGCTTCGACGTCTTCGGCCCCGCCGGGCTCGACCCCGTCGCCGCCCGCGCGCTCCTCCGCGCCTGGGCGGCGGACTCGGACCAACGTTCCGCCGAGGCCGAGGCCGAGCTCGGCGGGTTCTTCCGCTGGCTCGCCGCCTCCTCGCGCCTGCGGGTGGACCGCATGCTCCTCGGCGTTCGCCCTTCCTGATCTACCAGGCCACGGCGACGAGGTAGGTGCGGCCGCAGTCCGCGCCCGCGATGGCCTCCACCACGAGTTCGTAGGTGCCGCCGTCTTCGGTCCAGACCTCGTCCTCGATCGTCAGGGACAATGTGCCGGATCCGAACACCTGCGCCAGTTCCCCGGCCGGCAGATCGCCGTCGGAGGCGAGCCGGTTGAGCGTGAACCGGAACGTCGCGTCGTCCGGGATGCCGGACAACGAGGCCGTGACGGTGAACAGGGAGAACGAACTGTCCGCGAACGAGAAGGAGAAGCGGTCGACGTCGCCGTCGCCCGCGAGCGAGGCCACCGCCGTCAGCTCGGGGTCGTCGTCGAGATCGCCGATGGAGGCGGCGGACGTGTCGTTGGGCTCGTACCCATCCGGCGTGGCGTCTTCGTCGCGGGTGTCGTCGCAGTCGTCGTCGACGCCGTTGCAGACGTCCGGCACGCCGGGGTGCACGGTGGGGTCGGAGTCGTCGCAGTCGCCGTCGAGCTCGGAGGCGCCGTCGGCGTCGTCATCGACGGCGTAGGGGTCGGGGTCGGTGTCGCCGGAGTCCGTGTCGTCGGGCGCGGTGTCGCCCGCGGTCTCCGCGCCGTCGGCCGCGGTGTCGCCAGTGTCGCCGACGGGCGCCGTGTCTTCGGAGACCACACCGGTGGCGGCGCTGAAGTCGCAGGCGAGCGCGAGCAGGACGAGCATGGCTGGAGTCATACCTCATCCTGGACGCGCGCCGCGAGTACACTCGCCCGATGCGCTGGCTCGTGCTCTTACCGGCCCTCTTCGCGGGCGCCGCCATGGCCGGCGGCGCCGGCGAGCGCCTCACCGCCGCGTTCGCGGTCCCGGCGCTCCTCTGGATGCCCGGACGTGGGCTCGCCCACCGATTCACCCGAGACCCGCTCGCGCGCGGGGTGTGGACCTTCTGGTTCTCCGCGCTCCTCGCGGTCCCCGCCGTGCTCGTCGGCGCCTGGACGGGGCTCGAGGGCGCGGGGACCCTCGCCGCCGCCGCGACGGTGACGGCCGCGACGGCGCGCCTCGCCGCCCCGCGCCCCGCGCGCGCCCCCCTCCCGGCGCGCGTCGGCATGTTCGCGCTCCTGGTCGTACTGCTGGGCGTCGGCTGGTCGTGGCGCGACGCGCTGCTGCGCCCGCTGGACCGCCACTGGTGGTTCGGCCCGGCGGAGACCGCCTGGGAGGCCGGCAGCGCGACCGTCCTCCCCGCGAGCGGCTCCGGATGGCGCGACCGCACCGCGGTCGGGTGGGAGGACGCCCTCGCAGAGCGGTTCGTGCCCCGCTCCGACCGCCCCTTCCTGCTCGGGCCGGCGCGCGGCCCCGTCGTGATTGCGCTCCGCGGGCCGGTCGGCGCGACGCTCCGGGTCGGCGACGAGGAGGCCGTCGTTCGTGCCGACGTCGTCGAGGTCGCGGACGAAGGCGCCGTGCCCCGCTACCTCGACCGCGGCGTGGCCGCCGTCACCCTCGACCTCGCTCTCGAGGCCGGCGAGAAGCTCGAGCTCGCGGTGTCCGACCCCGCCCGGAGCGTGGTGTACCTCCTCGGCTCTTCGGAGGCCGTGTGGTCGCTCCACGCCGAAGGCGAGCTCCGGTTCGTGCACTACTACCAGCTCCTCAACATGGTGGAGCAGCTCCACTGGGCGCGGGAGCTGTACGGCGACCGGCGCGTCACCGATGTTCAACCTCCGCTTCCGAGCTACTTGCTCGCCGCGCCGCTATCGGTGACGGGCGGTGAACTTCCCACCGCCAACCTCGTGTTCCTCCTGGAGCTGCTGGCGATCGGCCTTGCCGGCCTCGCGGCGATCGCCGCCTGGGCCCCACGCGCGCCGCTCCCCGCGTGGTTGTTGCCCGCCGGCGCCGTCGCCATGCACGCGAAGCTTCTCCTCGAGCCGGGCAGCGCGATGCTCCCGGACTCGCTCTACACCCTCGGGGTGCTCGGCACCGTGGGCGCGCTCGCCTCCCCCACCGGACGCTACGCCACGCTCGCGCTCCTCGCGCAGCTCACGCGCTACCCGGGCAGCTTCGTGGCCGCGATTGCCGGCATCCTCGCGGGAGAGCCCGCCCGCGTCGCGCGCATGCTCGCGCTCGTGCTGGCGTCCGCGGCGGCGTTCGGCGTCGGCGGCTGGCTCTCCGGCAGCCTCGACGGCTGGATCGTCACCGTGGCCTGGGAGACCGGCCCCGAGCACTGGCACGGCGAGCACGATCCCGCCGTGCTCCTCCCGCGCGCCCCTCGCTTCTACGCGCTCTGGATCGCCTACGCCGGCGCGCTGCCGCTCCTCGCCGCCCTGCGCTGGCCCAAGGGCACGCGCGTCGCGCTCGGCACCGCGCTCCTGTACTCGCTGCTCCTCTGCACGATCGACCACACGCCGTCGCACTACTTCCTGCCGCTGGTGCACCTGTCCGCGCTCGCGACGGCGTGCACGGCGGCCGCCACGTCGCATCCACGGCTGCGCTCGTGGATCCCACTCGCGGGGCTTGTGGGTATCTCCGTCGCCTATGCGTGGGCGCCAGTTGTGGGATAAGAAACCTTTCTCTAACCGCTATTTGAAATGAGCAGGGCATTTCCCAACCGCGGGGATCGAAGTGCTCGGCATGTTGTCCCCCGAGTTATCCATAGCTGGGCACACGTGAACTCGCGCACCCGACGGCGGGTCCGTCACGCCGCGGAGGCGCGCGCACCCTTGCGCACCCCCACCCCCCTCGGTGTAGACTCCGCCCATGGACGAACCCAAGCTCCCGACCTCCCAGAAGAACCTCCTCTCCGAGTTCTGGGACTTCATCGTCCACGAAAAAGTGTGGTGGATGACGCCGATCATCGTCGTGTTGCTCGCGATGGTCGCATTCATCCTCTTCGCCGAGGCGAGCCCGGTTCTTCCCTTCATCTACGCGCTGTAGAGAAGGGCGACGCCGGCGGCGCGCCGCCTCAACTGGGGGCGGCGGCAGCCGTGTGCGCGTGCCGACCGTGGGCCTCGGAGGACGCGACGTCCGCCGCGCGGCTCAGAACATCCGCGAGGCGCGGTCCATCTCGAGCGGGCCGTTCGTACGTTCCGTCCGGTAGGTGGCGGCGTTGGGGTCAGCCGGAGCGCGGTCGAGCATGCGCTTCCCGGTGACCTTGAGGTACACCGCGACCGGCGCGAGGCCGACCACCCACGTGAACGCCATCAGGATGCGGCTCTGCGCGGTGACGATCCCGCGCACGGCCACGTTCCACCCGACCCACATCCGCCGAAACAGCTCAAGCATGCCGTCAATGTCGGTCAGCGCGGGCGCCCCGTCAAGCGGTTCCATTGCCCGAGGATCCAGCGCGTGCTACTCCGGCCCCTCGCCGGCTTGCCCGGTCGGACGGGCTCCCCGGCGCGTCCGAGCACGTTCGGAGTCCAGTTTGACCGCTCCTCTGCTCGCCCTCCTCCTGTCCAGCCCCGCCTCGGCGTCCGAGCTCACGTGGGACGGGTACTACCGGGCGCGCGCCCTGATGTATGACTCGCTCTCCCTGTCGACCACCAACGAGTCGACGGAGGGCTTCAGCGGCGCGTTCGACCACCGGATGTCGCTCCGGCCGAAGTGGATTTTGTCCGAGCACGCCACGCTCAACGCGCAGGTCGATCTCTTCCCCTACCAGCTCTGGGGCCAGGAGTCGGCCACCTACACCGACCCGGTCACCGGGGAGACCATCGCCACCGCCGCGGCGGACGGCACCGCCACCGTAGGCGCGGGCCTCGTCGCCACGCGCGCCTGGGCGGAAGCGTTCACCCCGGTCGGCCGCTTCGCCGTCGGCCGCATGCCGATGGAGTGGGGCAGCGGCATCCTGTGGAACGCCGGGAACGACCCCGACGACGAGTACGGCGACACCGCGGACCGCATCCAGTTCTCCACGCGCGTCGGGCCCGTCTTCGTGATGGCCGCGTACGACGTGCAGTTCGAGGGGTTCGTCGGCGCCGAGGACGACATGCAGTCCGCGTCCGTTGGCGTCGGGTACCGCACCGAGACCGCGGGCGTCGGCCTCCTCAACGTCTACCGCTTCCAGCCCTCCGAAGAATACCAGGCGTATACCGGCGACATCTGGGCCTTCACCGAGCTCGGCCCGGTGCGTGCCGAGCTCGAGGTCGTGGGCGTCTTCGGGTCGGGCAACCTCTCCACGGGCGCCAACGACGTCGACATCCTCGCCCTCGGCGGCATGCTCGACCTCGCGTACGCCACCGACAAGCTCACGGTCGGCCTCCAGGGCGGCTTCGCCACCGGCGACAAGGACCCCAACGACGAGAAGATCAACACCTTCTCGTTCGACCGCGACCACAACGTCGCCCTCGTCCTGGTCGAGGAGACGCTCCCGAC
>CAXNIN010000253.1:0-6969 GCA_964202365.1 Myxococcota bacterium
TGTCCGCGCGCCTCGGCGCCGGCCTCGCGATGGATGTCACCGAGCTCCGCGCGGAGGGCGGCACGATTGTCGCGCGTCGTCCGATCTACGCGGGCAAGGCCCTCGTGGACGTGAAGGTCACCTCGCCGGTCGCGCTCTTCACCGCGCGCCCCAACTCCTTCCCGCTGGGCGCGGCCCCCGGCGGCTCCGCCGCGGTGGTGGCGTTCGACGCCGGCGTCTCCGACGCCGATGTCGACGTGAAGGTGCTCGAGGTGCTCAAGCCGGAGACCGCCGCGGTGGATCTCACCGAGGCCGATCGCATCGTCTCCGGTGGTCGTTCGCTCAAGTCGAAGGAAGGCTTCGACTCGGTGATCCGCCCGCTCGCCAAGGCCGTTCACGCCACGCCCGGCGCCTCGCGCGCCGCGGTCGACGCGGGCTACGCCCACCACGGCGACCAGGTCGGTCAGACCGGAAAGGTCGTCAACCCGTCGCTCTACATCGCGCTCGGCATCTCCGGCGCGATCCAGCACCTCGCGGGCATGCGCACCTCGCGCGTGATCGTGGCGGTCAACAAGGACGCCGAGGCGCCGATCTTCCAGTACGCGACGTACGGTATCGTGGGCGACCTCTTCGAGATCGCGCCCGCGCTGCAGGTCGAGTTCGACAAGGCGCTCTCCTAAGTCGACCCCGCCGAAAGCCGGGGGATCCGCGAGGATCCTCCGGCCTTCTTCGTTTTGAGGGCCGGCGCTGGGCGAGGTTCCCCCCGCGCGGACGCCCACGTTCGCCCGCTCCGCACGATCGCAGCGCCCCGAGATCCGGTATCATCCGACATCTCGATGACGTACGCGCCCCCCCTCCCGGCCCAGCGGGACAACGAACTCGACGCCGCGGTGTCCACGCTCTCCGCGCGTGGCGACAACGTCGGCGTGGTGCGGGTCGTAGAGGCCTGGTCCGGCCAGGGAACGCCCACGCTCCGCGGTCGCATCCTCGAGGCCCGCGCGTTCTTCCACCTTCGCCTGATGGACCGCGCGCTCGCCCGCACCCGCGAAGTCCTCGACGTCGACCCCGACCACGCCGACGCCCTCCAGCTCCAGGCGCAGGTGTACGTCGAGCGCGGCTGGCCGCTCAAGGCGCGCAAGCCGCTGCAACAGCTCCGCGACGCGGGCCGCGATGACCTCGATGCCCTTTGGGCGCGCGCCCACGCCGACCCCGTGCGCCCCGAGGCCACCGCCCGCGAAGTCGAGCGCGAGGCCGTCCCCGCCCGCCTCCTCGCGCTCGCCGAGAGCTTCCTCGCCACCGGCAGCTTCCTGCGCGCCACCGGCATCCTCGAGCGGCTGCGCCGGAACGACCCCGACAACGCCCGCGTGAAGGATCTCCTGTGGGGGATCGCGGGCGACTTCGGCGGCGGGCAGTCGCTCGACGCCCTTCTGGCCTCGCTCCTCCCGACCACGCTCCCCCGCGAGCACACGTCCGACGAGCCCGAACACACCGAGAGCCTCGACCTCCGCGCGAGCGATCTCGACCCCGAGGCCGCCGGCGCCGCGGCGTTCCCCGCCCTGTTCAAGCACGCCTCGGCGTCCGCCGCCTTCGCCGACGCCGATCCGCACGAGGCCACGCAGTCCTCCGGCCTCGCGTCCGCCGCCGAGATGGGCGACGCCGCCGGCGGCGGCACCGACCCAGGCCGTCGCCTCGTCGACATGACCGGCGCCGGCCCGAACGACACCCAGATCATGCTGGTTCTTCGCCCTGGAGAGGACCGCAACGCCCCCGTGCACCGCCGCCGCGACGAAGGCGGCGAAGGGCTCCGCGACACGCTCAACCTGCGCGCGTGGCAGCAGTCCATGGGGATGAACGCCGGGAGCGACCTCACGGACGCCCCGGACGATCTCCTCGAGGAAGAGGACGAGAACGTCGTCGTCATGACGCGCGGCGAGTCCTCCCCGGCCGCACCCGCCCCGCGCGAGACCTTCGACACGCCGATCGAGGTCATCGAGAAGCACGGCGTGCCCATCGCCGCCGCCGCCCCGCCCGCCCCGGAGGCCGCGGCGCCCGCACCGCTCCCGCCGCGCCCACGGGAGGAAGCCGCGCCCGCTCCCGCGCCGCGCGCCGCCTCGAGCCGTCTCCTCGTGCCCCTCGCCGCGCTCGCCGTGGTCGGGCTCCTCGTGATCGGCGTCGCGACGGTGGGCGGACTCGCGGCCGGCGCCGGCGGAGACGAAAGCCGTCAGGAGCTGGTCCACGCGCTCTCGTCCGAGGACTACAACGCCCTTCTCACCCAGGAAGGACGCCTCGAACAGCGCATCGCGACCGGGGTCCGCGCGAGCGAGGTGTCGGAAGTGCGCGCCGCCCTCGCGGAAGCGCGCCTCGTGTTGTGGTCGGACTACAACGGCGACCCGACGCGGCTCGCCAAGGTTCAGGATGACCTCTCCGAGAGCACGCGGCTCGATGTGCACCGCCTCGCCGTCCTCCGCGCCGCGGAAGCCCTCGCCCGCCAGGACATCGCGGGCGCCGCCGCCGCGCTCGGCCGTGAGCGCCCCGCGGACGACGAAGAGCGGCTCCTGTTCGCCCGCATCGCGTGGCGCGGCGGCGATCTCGACCGGGCGATCGAGCACTTCTCGTCGATGGAGCGGGGCGAGGCGCCGCGCTACCTGCTCGCGCGGGCGGAGATTCTGGCCCAAGCGGGGCGTCAGTCCGAGGCGCGCGCGGCCGTAAACGTCGTCCTCCAGGGACATCCGGGGCACGCCGCCGCCACCATCCTCCGCATCGAGCTGGCCGATCTCGCCCCGGAGAATGTCCTGCTCGAGGTCGCCGGGCTCCTGGCGAGCCCCGCCGGGAAGAACCTGCCCCCGCGGCTCGAGGGCCGCCTCGAGGTGCTGCGAGCGCGTGCCTACCTCGCGCGCCGGGACATGCCGGCCGCGCGGGAGGCCATCGAGCGTGGGCTCGCGCGCGACGGCGCGAACCCCGATCTGCTGTACTTGCTCGCCGCCGATCTCGCGGGCGCACAGAAGCTCACCGCCGCGCTGCACGAGATCACCACGGTGGTCGAGGCGCGCCCCGGCTCCGCCGAAGCCCAGACCGCGTACATCCTGCTGCTGCTCGACCTCGACCGCGTGGAGCAGGCCGAGAACGCCGTTCTCGCGCTCGAAGCCGAGAAGATGCTCCCCGAGCTGACGCCGGTGCTCGACACCCTCGTGAGCGTCTGGGGCCTTCAGGAGCGCCCGTCGACCGCGCTTCTTCCCCCGCAGCTAACAACCCCGCTCGGTGCCACCGCGGCCGCGCTCCTCTCGGTTCAGGAGCGCTCCCCCGACGCCCTCACCGCGCTCGCCCTCGCGGCGGACGCTCTCCAAAGCTCCGCGGACCCCTTCCTTCGTCGTCTCGCGCCCCGCCTCGTCGCGATGAAGGCCGTGGTTGCCGGCGCTCCCGACGGCGAGCCCCTCGCCCGCGCCGCGCTCGACGCCAACGCGGAAGACCCCGCCGTGCACCTCTTCGTCGCGCGCTTCTACGAGGCCGCCGACAAGAAGGTGCTCGCCGCGCAGCACTTCGACCGGGCGGCCCAGCTCGGCCCGGAGTTCGGGCTCGCGTGGTACGAGAAAGGCCGCTTCTACCTCGACGCACGGGACGGGTTCGCGCGCTCCGGCGCCGCGTGGCGCAACTTCATGGCGCTCGCGCCGTCCGGTCCGCGCGCGGTGCGCGCCAAGGATACGCTCGGCCTCCGCTGATCCCCGCCTTCCGGAGCCCTCATGCCCGCGCGCCCCGCCCTCCTCCGCCTCCCCGCCCGGGCGCTCCTCGCCGCCCTCGTCGCGGGCACCGGGTGCGCGTCGGACGAGCCCGCGTGGGCGGTGCACCACGCCTCGTTCATCCCCGACGCCACCGGACTCTCCGGCACGCAAACCTGGGAGTTCTTCACGGAAGACTGGGCGAGCACCGGCGACCCCGACGCCTTCGCCTGCGCCCGCGCGCAGCTCGTCACGGGGGCCGTGGTCGCGGCGCTCCCAGGCTGCGAGGGCTGCGTGGCCGCCTACGCGCTCGACGTGACGGAGCTCGAGTCCACGTGTGAAGATGCGCTCACGACGGACGCCGACTACGTCACCCCCCGCGCGATCGGCATCGGCGACGTCCCGCCCGACCTCGAAGACCTCGACCCCTACCCCGGCCGCAGCCTCGGCTGGTACCTTTCCACGGACGGCGTGGAGCTCACGTTCTACGGCTTCGCGTACGAAGAGGGTCTCGATTGGGGCGGACAGATCGGCGCTCCCGGATGGCGCACCGACCAGACCTACACCCTCTGGCCCGCGTACGCGTGGGACTTGCGGGACTGACCCTTCCGCGGGTACGGTCCGAGCGCGCGGCCCCGGCCGCCCGAGGGTGACGCGATGCGGTTCTTCTTCCTGCTCTTCGCGGCGGCGTGCGCCGACTACAACCTGGGCGCCAACAAGGGGAGCACGGCCGCGGACACCGCCGACGGCGTAGACGCCACCGACACCGCCGTCGACGACACCGACACCGGTGCCGCCGAAAACCCGGCCTGGTACGTCGTTCGGGCCGACCTCACCATCCTCGACGGCGTCGCTTCGGCGAGCGCGGCGGTGGTCTCCCTCGACGTCGTGGACGCGGACCTGGAGCGCACCGACTGCGTCGTCCCGCTCTCCTCGGACGGCGTCACCGGCGACGAGAGCGCCACCGTCGACGGCTTCGTGTGGTGGACCATCCCTGTCGTTCCCGTCGAAACCGCGTGCGCGCCGCTCCCGGACACGCTCACCGTCGGGATCGGCGCCATGCACCCCGACGTGCGCGCCCGGCTCGGGAGCGTCGGCCACGACGACATCGCCGACTCCCTCTACGCCGCGTACCTCATCCTCGACGACGCCCCCGCCGCGTTCGGCTACGCAGGAACCGCGAGCGACCTCGCCGGTGACGACGGCGCCGCCTGGCCCGCGCCGGACGGCCTGTATCGGCTCGCGCCGCTCTACCTCGTCCCTCTTCCGGACTGACGCCGGCGGCGACGCGGCGAAGAAAGGGGGCGGAGGAGAGGCACCAGGACCACTCTTCCACGAGCGATCGGCCACCGGAGAGGTCCCTCTCACTCCGCCCTTCGCTCTTCCGACACGTCAGGCGTTTCCTTTCATCCCCGCTCTACGGCTGGGGCGCCGGCGTGACGGAAGGTGACACCCGCGTGGCCAACCACACCCCTGCAAAGCTCAGAAGCCCCGCCGCGACGAGCCGCAGCGTCGGCTGTTCTCCGAGCAGCGGGATGGCGAGGGCCGCTGCAATCGACGGTTGCAGGTAGATGAACAGCGCCACGACGGACGCCGGCACCGTGCGCAGGGCGTAGAGATTCAGCCAGTAGCTCCCGATCGTAGGGCCCAGGACGATGAAGCCCGCCGCGAGCCACGACGTGCTCTCGCGGCCGGCGAGGTCCGGCACGCCGATGAACGGGAGGCCCGTCACGAGGCCCCAGGTGAACAACCACGGCAGCACGGCGAGCGGCGCGTGTCGGGCGAGCAGATCCCGGGAGAGAACGAGATAGCCGGCGTACACCGTCGCGTTCGCAAAGATGAGCAGATCCCCCACGATCGACGCCCGGCCCGTCGGGTCCTTCCCGAGCACCAACAGGAGCACGCCCGCGAGCGCGACCACGATGCCGAGCACCCGCCGCGCGTGCAGCCGCTCGCGCCCGAGCGCCGCGGCCACGAGCAACGTGAGGACAGGGATGGTGGTGGTGACCAGGGCGGCGTGCGACGCGCTCGTTCGCGCGAGGCCGTGCAGAAAGAGGAGCTGATTGGCGGAGATCCCGAGGATCGCGCAGAGGAGCACCGCGGGTTGGTCCCGCCAGGGGACACCCGGGAGCCGCAGCGCCACGCGCACGAGGTGGAACGCCACGGCGCCGCCCAGCATGCGCAAGAACGCGAGGCCGTGCGGCCCGAATCCAGCGATGGCGATCTTCCCGACCACGGGCATCGCGCCGAACAGGAGCTGAACGACGAGCAGCGCGCCGAGCGCGCTGGCGCCCGCGCGGGGGGCCGGATCGGGAGGGGGCGAGCCCATGGTGCGCCGCGTGATAACCCCGGAAGCACACGGCGGGCGGCCGCGCTTGCTGCGCGCGGCGCCGCGGCGAGGAGTATCCGTGGCGGACCTCAAGAACGAGCTGGTGTGGTCGCACTCCCGCGGGCGGGCGTTCACGGGGTGCGCCCGCGCCTACTGGCTCACCTACTACGGCTCCTGGGGCGGCTGGGACGCGAGGTCCCCGCCCGCGGTGCGCGACGCCTACCTCCAGAAAAAGCTGACCTCCCGCGCCATGTGGACAGGGACGGTTGTCCACGGCGCCGCGGAGGGCGCGCTCAAGCGGCTCCGCTTCGGCCAGCCCCTCGACGTGGAAGAGGCGGTGCGCGAGGCGGCTCGGCAAGCGCGGGAAGACATCGAGGGGTCGCGAACGGGCCGCTGGCTCGAGCGCCCCGCGCGCCGCACCGGGTTCCGCGAGCACTACTACGGCGAAGAGGTGCCTCCGGAAGCCTGGGACGCCGCGATCGCGGAGATTGAACGGCAGGTGCGCGGGCTCTACGTCAACCGCATCTTTCGGCGGCTCGCGCAGGTGCCGGAGCGGGTGATGGAGGTGGAGGAGCTGCGGCGCTTTCGCGTCGGGACCACAGACGTGTACGCCGCGCTCGATGTGCTCGTTGCGGACGGGAAAGGCGGCGTCGTCATCATCGACTGGAAGACCGGCGAGGCGCACGCGGACGACGAGATCGCCGCGCAGCTCGGCGTGTACGGCCTGTACGCAACGCAGGAGCTCGGCGCGCCGGCCGACAAGTTGAAGGCGATGCACGTCAACCTACGCCACGCCACCGAGACGACGCACGACGTCGGCCCGGCGCAGATCGAGGCGGCGCGGGAAGAGATCGCGTCGAGCGTGGCGGCGATGCGCGCGCGGTTGAAGAACGTCGCCGAGAACCTCGCGGAACGTGAAGACTACCCGCTGGTGCCCGAGGGCGATCG
>CAXNIN010000254.1:0-6959 GCA_964202365.1 Myxococcota bacterium
CGACGGGCGCGGCGACGGGCGCGGCGACGGGAGCGGCGGCGGCCACCGGGGCCGGCGCACCCACCTCGGCGACGTCCGCGTGCCACCGGAGCTGGCGATGCTCCACCACGAGCCGACCGGCGCCGTTGCGCGCGAGCCACGCCTGATACACGGCGGGGTCCGTGCGTGTGTCGCCGTGGGCGATCTTGCGCCACGCCGCGAGCGCGAGCTGCGAGCCGAAGCCCGCCGCGAGCCGGAACGCGAAGTCGATGTCCTGGGGGCCGCCCGGGGAGAGGGTGAGCTCGCCGAGGTCGGGATCGGGCTCGCGGAGGTTCGCGATCGGGGGAACTTCGCGGTATTGAAGGGCCTTCACCGCCACGGCGTCTTCGATGCCGGCGCCCATCGGGTGGCCGGTGAAGCCCTTCGTGTTGGCGATGACGATCTTCGAGGCGGCCGGGCCGAACGCCGCCGGGAGGCTCGCCATCTCGGCGGCGGCGGAGCCACCGCGGGCGGGGGTGTACGTCTCGTGCGAGAGGAAGACACACTTCCGCGCGAAGGCGTCGTGTGTCACGCCGGCCTTGGCCACCACGTGGTTGGCGAACGTCGTCACCTCCCGCGAGATGTGCGCGGCGTCGAGCCGCGTGCCGTGGAACGCCGAGTTCGAGATGCGCGTGCCGAGCAGCTCGGCGATGGGCGTCACGCCGCGGGCGCGCACGTCCTCCGCGCGCTCGAGCACGAGGCCGACGGCGCCCATCCCGAGGATCATGCCGTGGCGGCGGCGATCGAACGGGAGCGCCGCCTTCGTGACGTCGCCCTCGGTGGTGGCCGCGCCCGCCGCGAGGAAGCCGGAGCCGATCCACTGGAACAACGTCTCGTTGGTGACGTCGTCGGCGCCGAGCACGAGCACGCGCTCGGCGCGGCCGAGCCGGAGCCAGTCCTCGGCGATGGAGATCGCCTGCGTGGTGCTCGCGCAGGCCGCGTTCACCTGGGTGTTCGGGCCGCGCGCGCCGATGTGTTGCGCGAACTGGGAGTGCCCCATCGCGAGCACCTGGAACAGGAAGCGGCGGTCGAAGTGCCCCTCGCCGTCGTCGCCGTTGGCCTGGAGCTTGGTGACGAGCTGGTCGTACCCGGGGAACGCGCTGGCGAACACGATGCCGGTGCCGTCGCGGAGCTCGTCGGGGAGCGCCCACCCGGTGGGGACGGACTTGCCGGTGGTGGTCATCCGCCAGGTGCGGACGAGCGGGATGCCCGCGTCGCGGAGCGCCTCGAAGCCCGCCGCGAACGCGAGCTGGGTGGTGATGTCGAGCGCGCGGACCACGCTGGGGTCCATGCCGTAGTCGGCGGCGAGGTCGAAGTGGTGCTTGCGCCCGGCGAGGTGGATGACGCCGTCCGCCGAGTCGACCGGCACGAACTCGCCCTGGCCGGTCTGGGCGTTCTTGACGAGGCGCACGAGGCGCTTCTGGAGCTGACGGTCGAGGTCGCCCGCGGGGAGCACGTCGATGCGGTTCTCGCCGCGGAGCATGCGCTGGACGTTGTCGGGGGCGAACACCTCGTCGCCGCCGGGGAGCCCGAGCGACGCGCCGGAGCACACGACGGTGACGGCGGCCGGGCCCCCGGCGGCCGGGGCCGTAGCGGCGGGGGCCACCTTCGGCGCGGAGGGCGGCGCGGCGGCCGGGGTCGACGCGACGGCCGGCGACACGGCCGGCGAGGGCACGGCGAGCGCGGCGGTGAGCACCGGGCCGCGCGACGCCTCGAACGCCGCCCAGCTCGCCTGCAGGAACTGCTGGAGCGCCGGGAGCATCGCCTGCGCGAAGCCGGAGGCGTCGAGCCCGCGGAGGTCCTGCTGGGCGACATCGGCCAGGAAACGCGCGGCGATCGCGGCGTCGAGGCTGGTCTCGGCCTGAGCCGCGCGGCGGCCGGGCACGCCCGCCGGGCGCGTCGCGCCGATGCGCCGCCCGGCGTAGTCGATGAGCGACCGCAACGTGCGGTGCTCGCTCATGCGGAAGTCGGGATCTTGCTCGAGCCGGAAGTGCTCGCGCACCGACACGACGATGTCGGCGAGCTTCACCGTGTCGATGCCGAGATCGGCCTCGAGATCGAACCCGAGGTCGAGCGACTCTACGGGGTAACCCGTCTTCGCGGCCACGATCTTGAGGATCGCGGACTCGATGAGCGGGGAGCCGTGGGTGATGTCGTAGTCCGGCGACGACGCGTCGGAAGGCGCGCGGAGCCCCTCGGCGCGCAAGCTCAGCGCCGCGCTCGTGGACCGGCGGGCCGCGGAGTCGCCGAAGATGTCCGCGCCGCGCTCGGGCACGCCGCTCACGGGGAAGCCGAGCGCGAGGAGCGCGGAGAGCGCGTCGAGGAACGAAAGCACGCCGCCGCGCTTGGGCTGGTTCGTGTAGAGCGCGCGGTGCGGGCGGTTCTTGAGGATGGTGACCACGAAACCCGCGAGCGCGCGCTTGGGCCCGCACTCCACGAAGATGCGGGCGCCGTCGGCGTACATGCGCTCGATCTGGGAGGTCCACTCCACCGGAGACGCCACCTGCTTCGCCAGGATGTCGATGATCTTCTCGCGCGCGCCGGGGCCGGTCGGGTAGTAGCGGGAGTCGACGTTCGTCGTGATGCGGCGGCGTGGCTCGCGCAGGTCGAGCTGCTGGAGCACGCGCTTGAGCGGCTCGGACGCGGGCGCCACGATGCGGCTGTGGAACGCGTGGCTCACGGGCAGCGGGTACACGGTGATGCCGCGGCTGCGGAACGCCTCGCTCGCGGCCTCCACCGCCTCGGACTCGCCGGCGATGACGGTCTGGGTGGGGCAGTTCTTGTTGGCGGCGACGACGTACCCGGGGATCTCGGCGAGCACCTGCTCCACCACTTCCACGGACGTGGCGATGCCGGCCATCTTGCCGAAGTCGTCGAGCTTGACAGCGGCCATCTCGCGGCCGCGCGCGCTCACCGCCACGAGGGCGTCCTCGAAGGTGAGCATCCCGGCGGCCACGGCCGCGCCGTACTCGCCGAGGGAGTGGCCCGCGACCATGTCCGGACGCACGCCGTAGCCCGCGAGCAGGCGCAGCAGCGCGACATCCACCGTGAGCGTGGCGGGCTGGGAGATCTCCGTGGCGCGGAGCGCCTCGAACTGGTCTTCCTCGCTCATCGCCGGGTTGCGCTGAATCAGGCTCGTGAGCGTGCGCCCGAGGAGCGGGGTCATCACCGCGTCCGCCTCGCGGAACGTGTCGGCGACAACCGGGAAGTGCTCGGCGAGGTCGAGCCCCATGCCGATGTATTGGCTCCCCTGCCCCGTGAAGAGGAACGCGAGCTGGCCGTCGCACGGCACGTCTTCGAGGTTGATGCCGCGCTGGCGGAGGAGGTCGTACCCCTTGCCCTTCTGGAGCGCGCCGATGGCCTTGTCGATCTGCTGGGCGCGCTCGGCGTCGTCCGCCGCGGCCGCCGAGAGGCGGAGCGGGGCGTCCGGCTCGTACGGCGCGACCTGGCCGTTCTTGAGCGCGCGGCACCGCGTGATCATCTCCTCGGGGGTGTCCGCGGAGAGCGCCCAGATACCGGGCGGAATCGGGATGCCCGTGGCGGCGGGGCGCGGCGCGGGGCGCGCGGCGGCGACCGGAGCCGCGGGCGCGACGGGCTGGGAGGCGTTGCGGGGGGCCTGCCCCCCGCCCCCAGACGAAACCGACACAGCCGACGATGTCTCACGTGATACGTCGACGAACCGGTTCATCGACGTGACCGGCCGCGAAACCAGTATTCCGGGCCGGTGCTCCTCGAGCACCATGTGGAAGTTGGTGCCGCCGAAGCCGAACGAGCTGATGCCCACGCGGCGGGGCCCGGCGCTCGACCACGGCTCGGCCACGGTCTGCACCTGGAGTGGGGCTACGGAGAGGTCGATGTCCTTGCGGGGGGTGCCGTAGTTGATCGAGGGGGGAAGCACCTTGTGGAAGAGCGCGAGGCTCGCCTTGAGCGCGCTCGCCGCCCCGGCCGCGGACTTGAGGTGCCCGATGTTGGACTTGATGGACCCGATACGCGCCGGCCCGCGGGACCCGCGGCGGCCGCGCCCGACGAGCTCGGAGAGGGCCTCCACTTCCACCTTGTCGCCCACCACGGTGGAGGTGCCGTGGCACTCGAAGAGATCGACCTCAGCCGGGTCGATGCGCGCGTTCTCGTACGCACGCGCGAGCGCACGTCGCTGCCCTTCGGGGTTGGGCGCGGTGATGCCCTTGCCCTTGCCGTCGGAGCTGCCGCCGATGCCGCGGATGACGGCGTACACGCGGTCGCCGTCGCGCTCGGCGTCGGTGAGGCGCTTGAGCACGAGGATGCCGACGCCTTCGCCCATGACGAAGCCGTTGGCGTTCGCGTCGAACGGCCGGCTGCCGTCGGGAGAGAGCGCGCCGATCTTGCAGAACTTGGCGTAGGTGCCGACCCCCATCGAGCGGTCGGCGCCGCCGGAGAGCGCGAGGTCGAAGTCGCGGTCCTGGAGGCCCTTCACGGCGGCCTGCATGGCGGCCATGGAGCCCGCGCACGCGGCGTCGGTGGTGAAGTTCGGGCCGCCGAGGTTGAGCGCGTTCGCGATGCGGCCGGCCACCACGTTGGCGAGCTCGCCGGGCATGGAGTCCTCGGTGATCGGCGGCAAAGCCTGCTTCACCGACTCCTCGTACGTCGCGAGGATGCGCGCCCGGAGGGCGTCCGGGAGCTGCGCGAAGTTGGGGACCTCCTCGAGCGCCTTGCGGAGCGCCGGGAACATCACGCGCAGCGTGTAGTCGTCGCCGATCTCGCCGCCCATCGAGTTCCCGAGAATGACCGCCACACGTTCGCGGTCGAACTCCTTGGAGGAGCCGTAGCCGGCGTCGTCGAGGGCATCGGCGGCGGCCTCGAGCGCCATCTGCTGAATCGGGTCGATGAGCTTCGCCACCGACGGCGGGATGCGGAAACGGCGGGGGTTGAACGCGAAGTCGGTTACGAAGCCGCCAATCTTCGCGTACGTCTTGTCGGGCACCGAGTGGTCGGCGTCCCAAAAGAGGTCGGGGTCCCAGCGGGTCTTCGGCACCTCGATGATGGCGTTGAAGCCGGCGAGGAGCTGTTCCCAGAGCCGCGGCACGCTCGACGCGCCGGGCAGTCGGCAGCCGAGGCCGATGATGGCGATGGGCTCGGTGGGGCCGACGTCCACGATGTCGGCGGGGACAACCGTCGGGACGCCAGAAGACACGACCGCGGCCGCCGGCGCGCCGGCGCCGTAGGAGGCGAGCGCCGCCTCGAGGCTGCCCGACGTGTTTCGCAACGCGACGGCGTGGAGCAGGCCCGCGCCGCCCGGCCAGGCGTGATCGAAGGCGTCGTCCGCCGCGAAGTAGCCGGCCGACACGCTGGAGAGCGCCTCCCCCTTGGCGAGGCGGCGCGCGGCGGGCGAGGCCGAGGACGCCACCACGGACGCGCCGTTGACGCGGGCGAGGTCGGCGGCGCCGATGCGAGCGAGGCGGCCGCTGAGCGCGGGGGGCGCCACGAACGCGAACAAAACGTCGGAGAGCACCACGCCCTCGGCGTTCGGGAGGGGCTCTTCGGGCGGGTGGGGCCAGTCCACGAGCACGCGCACGCCGGGGGGCACCTGCGCGAGGAGCGCGCGGACATCGGTCTCTCCGACGAGCCCGCCGCTGCCGAGGCCGCGGAGCACGAGCCCGACGTACCCTTCGGGCACGGGCACGACAGCGGTGGCTTCCCGCCAGCACGCGCGCCCCGGAATGGCGGGGCCTTCGGCGGCGATCACGGGGCCGACGCCGGGCGCGCCCTCGGTCGACACCACGCGCACCCACGCGCCGTCCGGAACGTCGCCCGTGCCGCAGCACAGATCGATCACCGCGGTGGCTCCGGCGGACCGTACCCGCGGCGCAAGTGTCGCGCGTTCGGCCGGAAGAACACAGAAGATCGAGCGTACGAGCATCTCGCGGGTCTCCCCAGGGTCGAGGCATCTAACCCCGGCCGCGCTCCGATGCGAATGAACTGGCATTCATCCTGTGTTACGCAGCACGGCGTAAGGAAGTGCCATGATCCTCGCGCTGCTTTCGGCTTCCCTCCTCGCCACCCCGGCACACGCCGCCGCCGACGCCCCGCGCGGAGGCAACCAGCTCTCCGCCCGAACCCAGCAGCGCTACCAGGACGTGATCACCACGCGCGCTGGCTCGAAATGGCGGGGAAAGCTCCTCGAACGCGGCGACACCTTTCGAATTCGCCTCGACGACAACAGCGAGGTCGCCATCGCGAAGGAAGACATCGTCTCCGTTACCCGCGAGCCGCACCCCGGGTACCCCCACAAGGGCCAGTGGCAGGCACGCGCGGCCGTCGGCGCCGAGGTCGCGTTCGTCACCGCCACCACGAACGCCGGGCTCCAGAGCGGCGGCTACGTCGAGCTCGGCTTCGGGCGCAATTTCGGCGGCGGCTTCGAGCCGGAAATCGTGCTCGTGCTCACCCCCATCGGCCCCGATCCCGGGCAGCTCGTGCCCGAGCTCGGCGTCGCGTTCCGGTATTACCTCCAGCCCTACAAGCGGGTGAAGCCGTACACGAACACCCAGATCATCCTCTACGGCGCCGAAGGCGACCTCGGCCTGCGCACCGGCCCCGGCTTCCTCCTCGACATCTCGCCGAACTTCGGTTTCGGCATGAGCCAGGGCGTCACGCTGATGTCGCAGGTGAAGGACGGCGAGCAGGCCGCGGGCATCGGCTACCACGTGTCGGTGCAGGCGCAGGGCCGGTTTTAGGCGATCTTCTCGGGCGGGCGCGGGCCTCCCGGCGGCGGGGGGGGCGTCGCGAGCCGGCGGGGGCGTGGGCGGCGCGGTTTGCGGCCGTGGTGCTCGCCGGCAGCGGGGAAGAATTGACCGCAGAGGACGCGGAGGACGCAGAGAAAGGCAGGAGAGAGGCCGGAAGAGAGAGACAGGGCCACAGAGGGCGGGCCCGGAGGGCGCCGACGGCGGCACGGTGCGGCGGCGGCG
>CAXNIN010000255.1:0-6939 GCA_964202365.1 Myxococcota bacterium
CAGCACGAGGCCGCTCGACACGAACAGCATGAGCACCGGGTAGGTGACAGCCGCCACGAGTTTGCCGCGCAGCGCAACCTGGCTCTCGGTGTACTCGGTGAGCCGCTGGAGAACAAGATCGAGCGCGCCCGACTGCTCGCCCGCATCCACCATGTTCACGAAGAGATCACCGAAGACGTCGGGGTGGGCGCGCATCGCCCGGGCGAGCGACGAGCCGCCGTTCACCTTCTGGCGCACCTCCACGAGGACAGACTTGAGCTTCGGGTTCTCGGTCTGATCGACCAGCGCCGAGAGCGCTTCGACCATCGGAATGTTCGCGCCGATGAGCGTCGAGAGTTGGGAGGTGAGCGTGGCCAGGTCTTGAACCGAGATCCGCTGGAAGTACTTCCCGAAGTCAATCTCGACGTTCAGGCCGCGCCCGCGCGTCGCGCCTTCCTTCTTCTCCCACACGTCCGTCGGGAACACGCCCTGCTTGCGCAGGCGCCCGCGCGCCGACTTGGGAGAGTCGGCGTCGACGATGCCCTTCGCGGCCTTGCCCGCGCCATCGAGCCCGACGTACTCGTAGACCGGCATCGCTAGTCGAGCTCCACCGTATCTTCCTGCGTTACGCGCATCACCTCGTCGAGCGCGGTGACACCCTTGAGCACCTGCCGAATGCCGTCGTCACGGAGGGTCTTGAGCCCCTCCTCGATGGCCTTCTTGCGGATGACACCGGCGTTCGACCCCGACATGACGAGCTGACGCACCCCTTCGCTCACCGAGAGGAGCTCGTAGATGCCACAACGCCCCTTGTACCCGGTGGAGAGGCACGCGGGGCACCCCTTCGACCGGTAGACGGTGTGACCTTCCACGTGGGCGCGCGTGATGCCCGCTTCGCGGAGCTCGACGTCCGACGGGATGTAGGCTTCCTTGCAACGCGGGCAGAGCTTGCGCACGAGTCGCTGGGCGAGCACCGAGATGATCGAGGTTCCAACCAGGAACGGCTCCACGCCCATGTCGATGAGGCGCGCGAACGTGCTCGGCGAGTCGTTCGTGTGGACGGTCGAGAACACGAGGTGGCCCGTGAGCGACGCCTGGACCGCGTTGTCGGCGGTCTCCTTGTCGCGGATCTCGCCGACCATGATGACGTCGGGGTCCTGGCGCAGGTGGGCGCGCAGGGCGGACGCGAACGTCAGATCGATCTTGGGGTTCACCTGCGTCTGGCCGATGCCGCGCAGCTCGTACTCGATGGGGTCCTCGATCGTGAGGATGTTCAGGTCCGGCGCGTTGATCTCCGCGAGCGCCGAGTAGAGCGTCGTCGTCTTGCCGGAGCCGGTGGGGCCGGTGACCAGCAGGATGCCGTGCGGCTTCTGGATGAGGCGGCGGAACTCGGTCACCGTCTCGTCGGCCATGCCGATCTGCTCGAGGTTGAAGACGGTCCCCTTCTCGAGGATACGCATGACCACCCGCTCGCCGTGACGCACGGGGAGGGTGGAGACGCGCAGGTCGATCTCGCGGCCGGCGAACCGCGTGCGGATGCGGCCGTCCTGCGGGATCCGCTTCTCGGCGATGTTCAGCCCGGCCATGATCTTGACGCGGCTGACAATCGACGCTTGGAGCTTGGGCGGCGGCTTCACGATTTCGTAGAGCACGCCGTCGATGCGGAACCGCACGACGAGCTCGCGCTCGAAGGGCTCGATGTGAATGTCGCTCGCGCGGTCCTTCACGGCCTGCGTGAGGAGCGTGTTCACGAACCGGATGATCGGGGCCTGGTTCGGGTCGTCGAGGAGATCCTCGTTGAGCGACAGATCGTCGGCGATCTCGTCGCCGGCGCCTTCGTCGCGGATCTCTTCCATGACCGCCGAGGCGCTTCGGGCGGCGCGGTCATAGGTCTTGTTCGTCGCGTCGCGGAGCACGTCGGCGGGCACGACCACCGGGCGAATCGGCTTCTTGTAGAGGAGGCGGAGGTCGGCGAGGAGCCCCATCGCGCGTTCGTCCGCGATGGCCACCCGGACGAAGCCACCCTCGTGCCAAAGGGGGAGGATGGCCTCCTCGCGCGCCATCGCGAGCGGGATGGGCCGGACGAGCTCGGCGTCGACCTGGTCGAGCTCGATGTGGTCCCGGAAGTGGAGCCCGAGCATCTCCGCGAGCGTACGCGCCGCGACCTCGGGGGAGATCGCATTGACGCGCTGGGCGCCCTCGGAGAGCGAGACGCCGCTCCGCTCGGCCTCCTTCCGGGCCTCCTTGAGCTTCGCGGGGTCTACCCCGGCCCGCACGAAGAGCTCCTCCATCCCGGCGCGACGAACGGCCATGCGCTTAGTTCCCCGCCGGCGGCAGGTCGCCGCTGGCCCCGGAGGCGGGCGGCGCGGCGGCGGGCGCGAGCGTCTCTTCGCCGCCGATCGCGGAGTCGCGCGGCTTGGGCGGCTCCTTCGTGCGGTACATGCTTGGCTCGTCGATGAGGTTCATGCTCCCGCGGAGCAGGCCCTGGAGCTGCTCTTCCTGCTCTTCGCGGCTCTTGCCGTAGAAGCGGCGGAGGAACTCCTCGCGCTGCGCAACCTTGACGCGGTACACCTCCTCGAGGTCCTCCGGCTCGTTGATGACGTGCGGCGTGAGGAAGATGAGCAGGTTCGTCTTCCGCTCGGAGTTGCGCTTCCCGCGGAACAGCACCCCGATGAGCGGGATGTCGCCGAGCACGGGGATCTTGGTCTCCACCTCGGTCTGCGTGTTGCCGATGAGGCCGCCGATCACGATGGTCTGGTTGTCCTTCACCACCACCACGTTCTCGGTTTCCCGCTTCGAGGTGATGAACCCCGCGGTCGACACGTCGAGCCCGGAGCTGTCTTCTTCCACTTCCGCCACCTCGAGGTTCATCTCGAGGGTGACGTAGTTGGACTCGTTGATCTGCGGGGTGACGGCGAGCGTGATGCCAACGTCTTCGCGCTGGTAGCTGACAATCGGCTGGCCGTTGTTGTCGCGGCCGGCGGACACCGGGAACGGGACGTTGCGGCCGACGTTGATCGTCGCCTCCTCGTTGTCGAGGACGAGGATGTTCGGGTTGGACAGGATGTTCACTGCCGAGTTGGACGCGAGCGCGTTGAGCGCGATGCCGAACGCGGGGATGCTGTACGACGTGCCGTCCGCGAGGGTGACCGGCACGCTCTGGCCGAGCACGCCCATCGCGAGGCCGGAGAGCAGGCTCGCGGTGTCGAGCCCGACCGACGAAGCGTTGAGCTGCGCCGAGCCGTAGTTGAGGCCGCCGCCATCCGTCGCGGTGCCGAGGTGGTAGCCGATGCCCATGTCGAGCTCGTCTTCCGAGCCGACCTCGACGACCACCGCCTCGACGTACACCTGACGCCGCGGGATGTCGAGGCGGTCGATCACCCGCTTGATCACCTGGAAATCCTCGGGGGACGCCAGGAGGACCAGCGAGTTTGTGTTCTCGTCGGCCGTGATGCGGAGCGCGCCGTTGTCGAACGCCGCCGCCACGCCGCTGGTGGTGCCGTCGCCCGCCGCGCCGCCCGGCTCGAACGGCTTGGGACCGCCCCCGAAGCCGCCCATGCCGCCCGACGCGCCGCCGCCGAACCCACCCGCGCCGCTCGCGCCGCCCTGGCGGGAGTTGGTGCCGCCCTGGGAGCGGCTCCGGCTGTTCTGGCTGCCCGTGCGACTGCTGCTGGTGCTGCCGCCGGACCGGCTGCCCGTGCCCGACGAGCTCTGCGCCAGATTCGACAGGACACCCGCCACGTCTTCCGCGTTGGCGTGGTCGAGGTAGATGACGTGGATCTGCGCGCGGCTCGCGGGGTCGATGTCGACGTCCACCTGCGCGACGAGCTCCTTCACCTTCGCGATCGCCTCGTCGTTCGCCATGATGATGAGCGAATTGGTACGCTCGTCGGAGATGATCTTCGAGATGAACGCGCCCTCGGTGCCCACGTTCGTGCTCGACGATGTGGGGGTGGCCTCAGCCTCGGCCGTACGGCTCCGACGACGCGACGCGCGATCGGTCGCCGTGCTGGAAGCGGCGGAGCTCGACGACGTGGCGGCGACGCCGTACACCTCCTCGAGGATGGTCTCCACGTCCGACGCGGTGGCGAAGCGGATGGGGATGACCTCGATGTGGCTCTTCGGCGAGGCCACGTCCATCTGCTTCACGATGCGGTACACGCGCCGGATGTTGTAGGCGGCGTCGGTGAGGATGAGCGTGTTGGTCGGGGCGTACGCGATGACCTTCGCGCTCGGACCGGAGAGCTCGCGCACGACGGTAGAGATGTCGCTGACGCTGACGTTGTCGAGCTCGATGATCTGCGTGACGAAGTTGTCGGTGCCGGGGATGTTGTCCCCTTCGTACACGCGGAGCGGCGCGTTGGCGGCCTTCGCGGTGGTCACGATCTTCGTGCTGCCGCCGACCGTGACGGTCGTGTAGCCGGCTACCTCGAGCGCGGAGAGGAAGGCCTCGTACGCCTCCGCCACGCTCACCTGCTGGTGGCTGATGATGGTCACCTGGCCTTCGAGATCCTTGCCGAGGATGAAGTTCCGGCAGGTGATCTCGGCCATGTACTTGGCGACGTCCATCAGCGGCGCGTCGACGAAGTCGATGGTGACCTTGGTGCTCGGCTCCACACACGGCACCTTCTTGGCCGCGACAGGCGCGGTAGAGGCGGCGGGGCCGTCTTCCTGGGCGCCCTTGGTCATCCCGGGGCCACCGGGGCCGCCGGGCGGAGGAGCGCCCTCCTCCCCTTCGGGCATGCCCGGCTGCATCCCCGGCTGCATGCCCGGGAGCGGACGGATTCGATCCGGGCCCTTCGCCTGGCCTTCGGGGGGTGCCCCCTTCTCGGCCGGCGCTTCGTTGGGGTCCTTCCCCTTGTCGTCCTGCGCCCACGCCGACCCGGCGAGGCCGAGCACAAGAGCGGGCACGCCCAGGACGGTGGTGAGGAGGCGCGCTGCGGAGCCGGAAGAGGCGGTCCACTTCGTCATCTGCTTGGTCATCCCTGTGCTGGTGGAGGTCATCGGACCTCGTACTCCAGCGTCTGGCGCTGGTTCCGGCGACTGATCTCGAAGTTGAAGCTGCGCTCGTTCTTGAGCGTCTCGTAAACCTGCATCGCGGCCTGCGTGCTCGTGAGCGGGCTGCCGTTGACCCCGTGCACGATGTCGCCATTCTTGATGCCGAGCTTGTCGAAGAGGCTGCCCTTCCGGATGGCGGACAGGCGGTAGCCGTCCACCGCCCCGTCGGCGCCCTTGTGCGGCGCGACGCGCATCTGGCCCGCGAGCTGCTCGAAGTTGTTCATCGAGTCCTCGATGAGCGAGGAGTCGACTGCGTACTTCGTGTCGGAGAGCTTCTCGACGCCGCCCTCGTTGCCGGCGGCGGCGGCCGTCGCCTTCGCCGGGGTCTTCGCGGCGTCGCCGCCGATGCAGATGCAGGTGCCGCCGTCGAGGCACACCTTCTTCTGCTCGATGAGGACGATGCGGCCTTCGCCGCCCACTTCGTCGCCCATGCCGAACCCGTCGGTCTTGCCGTCGCGCGCGGCGCCCACCGAGATGAGCGCGGAGGAGTACGTGGGCACGTTCGCCACAACGGTGGCGAGAAGCCGGAAGTTGGAGTCCGACCGGCACTCGCCGGCGGTGTCCGCGCCCTTGGCTGCGTTCGGGTCGTACACGGCCGTGGAGTCGAAGATGTTCCGACGCACGATGATGTCGGCGTACGTACGCTCGGGGAGCGCGCGCGGCTTCGACGGCGCCTTGTCGGGCTGGGCGACGCGGTCGGGCGCTTCGCCCTCCCCGGCTTCCGGCTCGACGTCGGTATACGCGGGGACCTCGGCGCCCTCGGGGAGGGCGAGGAGGCGCGCGACCGCCTGGTTCGCGATGGCGCCACCGCTGAAACCGAGAAGCCCGATCACCCCGAGGATGATGGCGACGCGGCGTCGGGTGGATGCGGCCGAAGGTTCAGGCACGTGGGTGTTCTCGCCGGGTGAGCAGGGACGGCCAAATCCTTAGCAAGCTCCGTGCCTGCCGCACAGGTGGCGTGGACGGGCCTTTACAGAGCACCCGCCGGACAGGTTGTCGCGGGGGCCGCGCGCCACGGCGCCGAGCGTGACAGGATGTCAGTCACGGACGGTCATGCGCCCGCCGTTGGGCTTCCGAGGGGGCGGCCGGGGTTCCTCGCGCCCCCCCATCGACAGCCGCCCCCGCGGAGAGATAGAGTCGCGCCGCCGAGGAGCCCTTCGCGTGCAGATCCGGACCCGCACCCGCACCGTCGTCTTCACCGACATGGCGGATTACACGCGGCGCACCGCGGAGGCCGACCGCGAGGGGCTGCGAAACCTGCTCGCGATGCACCAGCGGTACGTCGAGCCCGTCCTGACGGGCCGCGGCGGCCGAATCGTGAAGAACATCGGCGACAGCTTCATGGCGCTCTTCGACAGCGCGACCGACGCCATCCGCGCCTGCATGGATCTCGTGGAAGCGCACGACGCCGCGCGCGGCTCCGATGTGTCTTTCCGCGCGGGTGTCGCCACGGGCGATGTCGAGGAGACGGACAACGACGCCTTCGGCGAGCCGGTGAACCTCGCGGCGCGCATCATCGCGCGCACCCCCACGGGGGAAGTGTGGTTCGCCCCCGCGACGTGGCACTGCATCAACCAGGCGGAGATCCCCTACGAGCCGGCCGGCCGGCACACCCTCAAGGGCATCCCCTGGGAAGTCGAGGTCTTCCGCGCGGTTCCGCTGAACCAGTCGTGGTTGCCGGACGCCCTCGTCGCCGCGGCGCGCAGCCGCCAGCTCGTGTTCTGGAAGGCCGGCGACCCCGTCCCGACGCTGCCCCCGAACAGCCAGCTCGTGCTCGAGGGCTTCCGCCCCGGCAGCCCCGCCCTCACCGAGGCAGTCGACCGGCTCCCGCTGCTCGAGCCCTCGCGGCTCTGGATGTCGACCTACAACATCTCCCCGGCCGACCGCTACGAGTGGATTCGC
>CAXNIN010000256.1:0-6891 GCA_964202365.1 Myxococcota bacterium
GCCGCTCGGTCGCGTAGGCGCGCGCGCGCTCGAGCGTGGGGCGCGGATCCGCGCCGGGGGGCGCGAGGGGGCCGGCCTCGCCGGGCCCGGCGGTAGCGGGGGCCGGCGAAGCGCCAGCCTCGGCGGCGGCGAGGGCGCCGAGCGGGAGCGCGGCCGTCAACGCGAGGAGACAGAGCGGAACGCCCCTCTCGAAGCGGCGGAACAAGGATGTAAGTGTCGTGCGCATGCTTCCGGGGGGCCTCTTCCCCTATCCTGACAGCAAGGGGCGCGTGATGTTCGCGATCTTGCTGTCCGCGTGCGCGGTCGAAGAGGTGAAAGCGCCCCCGAGCCGCCCCACGCACGGGGCCGCGGTCCCCCTCTCCGGGTCCGACGCCGACCTCGGCCGCGCGGCCCTCGACGCGATCGCCATCGCCGCCGGGCCCGACGTCGCTGTCCTCCCCGTCGACGACACCACCCCCGGCGCCGCCGCGGCCCTCGCCGCCAACCCGCTCGTCTTCGGGGTCGTCGCCCACGTCCGCCGCGCAACCGCCGAGGAACAGGCCCTCTCCTGGACAGGCACCGACCTCCCCGTGGTCGTGGCCGCCCCCGGCGACTTCCGCGCCCTCCCCCGCGTCGTTCCGCCCATCGACACGAGCGCGCGGTGCGCCACCACCTTCCTCGACTCGGACTTCTGCCGCTGCTGCGCGCGGACGTCGCGACCGCGCTGCGCACGGCGGTCGCCGACGGCGCGAACGGCCCGATGTACCTCGGCCCCGACGACGTGCTCCAGCCGGTGCTGTGCGCGTCGTTCGTGGTCCAGGGCGGGGCGTTCGTCGTCGAGCGGGTCGCGTCGGAGGCGGACGCCCTGCTCGCGCCCGCCGAACCGAAGCCGAGGCGGTAACGCCGGGGCCGAGGCCCGCGGGCGTCAGTCCTCGTCTTCGTCGCCGCCGACGGAGTCGAAGAACCCGTCGGGATCGTCGTCATCGTCGTCGTCTTCTTCGTCCGCGTCGTCCTTCGTGGTCCACTCGACCTCGCAGACCTTCTCCACGAGAGAGATGATCTCTTCGCCGGTGTACTCGAACTCTTCGTTGCTCTCGAACTCTTCTTCGAGGAGCTCGAGGAGCGACGCTTCCATCTCGCCCGAGCTCTCGAGCTTGAGGATGAGCTCGTCCCCGTCGTCCACCTTCAGCTCTTCGGCCACCGTGCCGATGAGCTCGATGACGTACGCGGCGATCGCTTCGCCGTCGGGCGAACCGGTTTGAGCGTCGAAGTACTCGTCCAGCTGCTCGACGAGCGAGTCACGCATCTCGTGCGGGAGCTGCATCATGTCGGGGTGTCTCCGTTGGCCGCGCGTATAGCGGGAACTCTCGCGGCGATCAAGGGCGCGCGATAGATCCGCTGATGCTGCACGTTCCAACGACCACGCCCGCCTGCACCGCCCCCGCCCTGCCGTTGCCGTCCCTCTCCACGGCGCTCCTCGCCGCCCTGCCGAAGACCGACCTCCACGTTCATCTCGACGGCTCGCTCCGCGTCGCCACCCTCATCGACCTCGCGCGGTCCCGCGGCGTCAAGCTCCCGTCCTTCACGGAAGAGGGCATGAACGTCCTCGTGTTCAAGTCGAGCTACGCCGATCTCGGCGAGTACCTGGCGGGCTTCGCGTGGACAGGCGCCGTGATGCAGGACGCCGAGGGCCTAGAGCGCATCGCCTACGAGTTCGCGCTCGACAACTGGGAAGAGAATGTCCGCTACGTCGAGGTTCGGTTCGCGCCCCAGCTTCACCAGCACGCCGGGCTCGACTGCCGCGCCGTGCTCCGCGCCGTCAATGCGGGCATGGAGCGCGCCGCCCGCGAGATCAACGCGACCGTCCCCGCGGGCGGCCTCCCGTTCCGGTACGGGCTCATCGTGTGCGCGTTGCGCATGTTCAACGAGCACTTCTCCACCTGGTACGGCGACCTCATGCGCGCGCTCGCGAAGGCGCCTCGCCGCAAGGTGTTCGGCCTCGCGTCGCTCGAGCTCGCCCGCGAGGCGGTGTGGGCGCGCGACGAAGCCGGCATCCCTGTCGTCGGCTTCGACCTCGCCGGACAGGAAGACGGCTACCCCGCCGGCGACCACCAGGAAGCCTACGACTACGCCCACTCCAACTTCATGCACAAGACCGTGCACGCCGGCGAAGCGTACGGCGCCGAGAGTATCTTCCAGGCGATCACCGCGCTCCACGCCGACCGCATCGGGCACGGGTACCTCCTGTTCTCGCCCGAGCGCATCCAGGACCCGAAGATCGAGGACAAAGCCGCCTACACGCGCCGCCTCGCCGACTACATCGCGGACCGCCGCGTCACGATGGAGGTGTGCATCACCTCCAACCTCCAGACGAATCCCGCCATCGCGAGCGCGCAGGAACACGCCCTCCGAAAGATGCTCGATGCGCGCCTCTCGGTGACGCTCTGCACGGACAACCGGCTCGTGTCGCACACCACGGTCACCAACGAGTACCGCATCGCGGTGGACGCCCTCGGGGTCACGCACCGGCAGCTCCGCGACATCGTGATCCACGGCTTCAAGCGTAGCTTCTACCCAGGAACCTACCTGGAGAAGCGCGCGTACGTGCGCCAGGCCATCGACAACTACGACGCCGTCATCCAGCGCTTCTCCGCGCTCGAGGCCGCCGAGCCGCGGTAGCGCGGGGGGCGGTCCTCGGCGGGTCGAGGTCGGGGTCGGGGCAGCCGCTCCGCGCTGCGGCGGCGGGGTGCGCCCGGGCGGGGCGGCGGCGGGTCCGTGCGCCTACTTCTTTCCCAAGAGCTTCGAGAGGAATCCTCCGCCCCCGCCGGAGGGCGGCGGCTGGTCCTTCTCACGCTCCAACCGTCGCATCTCGCGGACAGCGTCCGGGTTGGACGGCCGGATGCGCAGCGCGGACACGAACGCCTCTCGGGCCTCCGTGTCGCGGTGGTTCATGCGGAGCACGGTCCCGTGGAGCACCCACACGGCGTCCAGGCGCTCGTTCTCCTTGAGGACGGCGGCGAGGCGGCTCGCGGCCGCGACGGCGGCGGACTCGTCGCGGCCGTGGGCGAGCCGGAAGGTGGTGTAGGCGGCGTAGGCGTTGAACTCGAGCTCGTCCGGCACGGCGAGCGCGGCGCGCTGGAAGTGCTCGTGAGCGGAGGCGACGCGCCCACCGGTGAGCTCGCCGAGGCCACGCTTGAAGTCACCCTCCGCCTCGAGGATGCGGCGCACCTTCTCCATCGCGAGCTCTTCCTCGGTCTTCTCGCCGCGCACCGTGCGGCCGATGTACGACGCGCGCCGGGCGTCGTCCCCAAGCACCTCCCAGGCGGCGCGCACGCGGTCGAAGAGCTCGGCCGCTACGTCGCGAACGGCGAGGTCGGCGTCCCGCAGGCGGTCCGGGTGCAGGCGCTGCGCGAGGCCGAGGTACGCGCGGCGGTGAACGTCCGGGCCGTCCTGCCAGCTCGTGCCGAGGACAGCGAAGTGGTCCGGCGCGCTCCGGATGCGGTCGAGGGCGGGGCCGAAGTAGGCGGTGACGGGGTCGACGACGACCGGCGCGGGCGGCGGCGGCGGCGGCGCAGCCGCCGCCGTCCGCGGCGCGTACACCGTGTGGGTCGGGCTCCCGTCGTCGGTGGCGTCGTGCGGCGCGAAGGGCGTCGTGTCCCGCGGGGGGCGCGCGGAGGGCGCGGGCGCGGCGCGCGGCGCCGCCGCGGGCGGCGCCCCACGTGGCGGCGCCGTCGGCGGTTGGTCCGCGCTTGCGTCCACCGGCGCGTCCGCGAGGGAGCCGCTGATGAAGGCGGCGATGTCCGCGCTCGACACGGCGGTCGCAGCCGGCGCCACGGCCGGCGGCGCGCCCCGGCGGGCCAGGGTCACGCCGACCGCCGCCACGCCATCGCTCCCGGGGTCCACCGCGCCGATCGTGCAGGCCACGGCCAGCGCCCGCCCGAGGCGCTCGGGCGCGTCGGGCCCGAAGTCGACCACCTCGTCCAGCGGCCGCGATCCGTCGAGGTCGAGCAGGTAGCGCACCACCTCCGCGCCAGCCGGGATGCAGGCGATGGACGTGGCGTGCGCCGGCACCGCGCGGGGAAACGAGCCCGGCGGAATCTGCGGCAAGCGGTCCGCGGCGGCCCAGAGCAGCGTGTGCACGTCGAGCGGCTCGAAGCCCGGCGCGGCCACTCCGGGGTGCGCGACCACGTCCCCGCGCACTTCGCCGAGGGCTTCCGCGAGGCGGGTTCCGGCGACGAGGGCGGGGAGGGCGTCGGCGGGGACGCCCGCGGCGCGCTCCGCCACCCGTTCGGGCGACTCGCTCTTGAGGTTCGACTGCACGAGAACGAGGACGCCGCCTCGAAAAAAGAAGAGGCGCCGGCGCTTGTCGTCGCGCCACTCCACCGCGCCGGTGGCGTTCTCGCGAATCGCGCGCCCCAACGCCTCGGCCAGCCGTTCACCGCTCATTCCGGGAGCTCCCGCAGCGCCGCGCGCGCGGGCTCGAATTCGTGGTTCCGCTCGACGGCGGCCCGAAGGAGTCGCCGCGCTTCCGCGACGTCGCCCGCGTTCAGGAGGAGCCGGGCGAGGTAGTAGGCGGCGATCTCGTCTTCGGGATCGAGGGCGTGCGCGCGACGGAGCTCCGCCTCGCCGGCGCGGGGGTCCTCCGGGCACGCGTGGCGCCGCGCCCACCCGAGCATCGCGAGGATGTCGGCCGACTCGCCCTCGAGCTGGGTGGCCATGTGGAAGAGGGCGGCCGCGGTCACGAACTCCCCGCGGCGAAGCAGCTCTCCCGCGCGGTCCGCCTGGAGCACGGCGTGGTCTTCCATGTCGATGTGGCCGTGCCGCACGTGCGCCTCTCCGCCGAGGCGAGCGTCGTAAATCGCGCGGCGGCTGGGGTCGGCGAGGACGCGGCCGGCTTCGAGCGCCCGTTCGTACACGTCCCGGGCGCGGCCTCGCGACGCGGGGTCGAGCCCGGCCGGCAGGGCATCCGGGTGCAGACGGGCGAGGGCCGCGGCCGTGGCCGCGCTCACCTCGTCCGCGTCGGCGTCGGGCTGCAGGCCGAGCACCGTGTAGTGGTTCGCGTCGAGCAGGGCGCGGTGCTCGGTGTAGAGCGCCGCTGCGAGCCCGCTGGCGTCGAGCTCCGCGAGACCCGCCTCCCGGCTCGCGGGGGGCGGCGGCTCCTGCACGAGCTCCACGAGGGCCCAGGCGCGCAGGACGGCGAGGAGCGCCGCGGAGCGCGCGCCGCACACGCGCGCACAATCGCCCGCCGCCGCGCCGCCCACGAGCAGCGCGCGCAGGAGGCCGAGGCGGTTGTCAGGGTCGAGCAGGGGCCAGAGGGCGGCCACCCGCGCGTCGGAGCGCACGAACCGCACGGCGCCGGCTTCGTCGAGCGCTGGCGCGACCTCGTCCAGCCGCCACGCGATCGCGGCAGGATGTACGTCGAACCCCGCGAGCCCGAGCGGCTCCGCGGAGTCGAGCGCGTACCGCCCGCCGGTCAGCCGACCGATGCCCACGGCGCGCAGGAGCACCTGCTCCCGTAGCGCCCTCTCCACCGCCCGCCGCTCGATGAGCCCCGTCCGAAGCAGCACCTCCCCCAGCGGCACCCCGCTCTGGCGGCCCTCTTCGATGCTCGCTTCGAGGTGCGCTTCCGACACGATGCGCAGCGCGAGCAGCACCTGGCCGAAGCCGGTGCGCGCGTCCGTCGAGCGGCACGCCGCGGGCAGCCCCCGCGAGAAATAGAGCTTTGCGCGCAGCCCTTCGTCGCCCTCGGCCTCCAGAACGCCGGAGAACCCGGTGCCGTGGAGCCGCCGCAGGAGCGGGACGAACCAGCCCGCCGTGATGCCGCCCTCCTCGAGCTGGCCGCCCGCAATTCCGCTGTTCCCGAGGACATCGGCGCGGGGCACCCGTACGGCGCCGGGGTGGGGCGCGCCGGCGTCGGCGTCGGCGGACGGCGCCGCGGGCGCCGGCGCGATCGCGGCGGAGAGCTCGTCGCGCGCGAGCGGGGTCGCGAGGAAGGCGTCGGCCCCGGCGGCCAGGGCGGCGTCGCGCGCGTCTTCCCGCGCCGACAGCAGCACGATGCGCGCGCGCCCACCGTACGGAGAGAGGCGCAGGTGCGCGCACAACGTGGCGCCGTCCACCCCCGGGAGCCGCAGCTCCGCGAGGACGAGCGCGGGGCGCGTCTCCTCGAAGCGCCGCACGCCGTCCGCGCCGGTGTCGGCGTGCACGACTTCCCACCCCGCCGCGACGAGCCACTCCCGCACCGCCGCTGCGGTCGAGGGGTCGTCTTCGAACAGGAGCGCGCGCGGGACGGCCATCGGAGGGAGGCTCCGGGGTGCAGTATATCGAGGCGGGCGTCGGCGTCCTCCGGCGCATCACGCGGGCGGCGGGGGGGCGGACAAATTCTGGTCGGGGCCCGATCCGGACCCGTGCTACGTTCCCGGCAGCGAGGCCCTCATGGTCAACAAGGTCATCCTCATCGGCAATCTCGGGCAGGATCCCGAACTCCGTTCCACCGCCGGCGGCCAGTCCGTCGGGTCCCTGCGCGTGGCCACCACGGACAAGTACAAGGACAAGGAAGGGAACCTGCAGGAACGCACGGAGTGGCACTCCGTCGTCGTCTGGGGCCGGGACGCCGAGAACGTCCACAAGTTCTGCAAGAAGGGGAAGCAGCTCTACATCGAGGGCCGCCTCCAAACCCGAAAGTGGCAGGACAAGGAAGGAAAGGACCGCTACACCACCGAGATCGTGGCGGAAATCGTGCGCTTCCTCGGAGGCGCCGGCGGTGCCGGCGGCGGTGAAGAAGGCGGCGGCGGCGGCGGCTACGGTCGCGGCGGCGGCGGCGGTAGCTACGGCGGCGGTGGCGGCGGCGGCGGAGACCGCGGCGGCTACGGCGGCGGCGGCGGCGGAAATCGCGGCGGCGGCGGCGGCTACGGC
>CAXNIN010000257.1:0-6875 GCA_964202365.1 Myxococcota bacterium
CTCGCCGGGCCTCCCGCGGCGGATGGGCCGGCTCCACCGTCTCCGGGGTGACCTCGGGCACCCGCGGCTCCGACCCGGCCGCCGCCGCTCGGCTCGCGGCGCGCGCCGCCGCGCGCCTTGCCCGCGCGCCGTCGACCGCCGAACGCGCCGCCGCGCCCACGGAGCGCGCCGCGGCGTCGCTCGCGGTGAGGAGCCGCATCGCCGCCCCCGGCGACCAGCCGAGCGCGACGAGACGCGCGCGGTGCGCCCGCGCATCCGCCGACGACACCCGCGCGCCGCGGAGGATCATCGCCTCCGGCAGCCAGGCCGCGAGCGGCGCCCCGCGGAGGTCCGCGCGCCGCAAATCGGTGTCGGCGAGCCGGGGCGTGCCCCGCACCCGGACGAGCGCCGCTTCGAGCAGGCGTGCGCCCTGCAAATCGGCTCCTTCGACGCTCGCATCGTCGAGCACCGCGCGCTCGAGCGACGCCCCGCGGAGCATCGCGCCGTCGAGGTTGGCGCGATCGAGCCGGGCGCCGGCGCCGCGCACCCCGGGCAACACCGCGCCGTCCAGGCGAGCTTCTCGCCACTCCGCACCTTCGAGTCGGGCGCCCCCCGCGGCGAGGCGGGTGCCGACTACCCCGAAGCCGCGCGTGCGCCGGAGGTCGGCGTCCGTGGCATCGGCGTCGGTGAGGCAGGCGCCGTCGAGCTCGGCGTCCCGCAGGTCGGCGCCGGCGAGCCGGGCGCCCGTGAGGTCGGCGCCGCGGAGGTCGGCCTCGCGCAGATCCCGTCGCGCGAGATCCACACCTTGTAGATTTGCGCCGCGCAGGTCGGCCCCGACGAGCGACACCTCGGCCAGCGGGACGTCCCGCAGGTCCGCGCCGCGGAGGCTCGTTCGAGGGGTGCGAAGCGCCACGTGCGCATCGTAGCGCACCCGGGCCGCTCCGCGCGGGCACCGGCACGTTTCGTGCACTGGTTCGGAGCGCGCGCGCCGTATAGAACGGTGCTTCCGCCCGCTCCTCCCCCGACCCGTGCGCCCACCCGGCCGCACGGCATCCTCCCTCTTCCGCCCTCCTTCCCCGGTCTTCCCCATGGACAAGCTCGTCATCACCGGCGGCCACGCCCTTCGCGGCACGGTCCCCGTCTCGGGCGCGAAGAACGCCGCGCTCCCCATCCTCATCGCCACCCTCGTGGCGCCCGGCGAACACCGCCTCGCCAACGTGCCCGATCTCGTCGACGTCTCGTCGATGCTCTCGTTGCTCGGGCGCGTGGGCTGTCCGTCGCTCGTGGGCCCGGTGGTCCGCATCGACACGTCCCGCGTCACCTTCAACGAGGCCCCGTACGACCTCGTCCGCAAGATGCGGGCGTCCGTGCTCGCGCTCGGCCCGCTCCTGGCCCGGTGCGGGGAAGCCCACGTGTCGCTGCCCGGCGGCTGCGCGATCGGCGTTCGCCCCATCGATCAACACCTCAAGGGCCTCGAGGCGCTCGGCTGCTCCTTCACGCTCGACGGGGGCTACGTGCACGGCCGGGTGGACCGCCTCCGCGGCGCCGCGTTCCGCTTCGACGTCGCCACGGTCACCGGCACCGAGAACGTCCTGATGGCAGCCGTGCTTGCCGAAGGCGACACGGTGCTCGAGAACGCCGCGGCCGAGCCCGAAGTCGAGGATCTCGCCCGGTTCCTCAACGGCATGGGCGCGCGCATCGAGGGCGCCGGCACGAGCCGCATCACCATCACCGGCGTCCCCACGCTCCGGCCCGCGGTGCGCCCCTACAGCATCCTCCCCGATCGCATCGAGGCCGGCACCTACCTCGTGGCGGGCGCCATCACCGGCGGAGACGTGCGGTGCGAGGGCGCAAACGCCCAGGATCTCGCGCCGGTTCTCGCCGCGCTGGAGGCCGCCGGCTGCGGCGTCGAGCGCGGCGACGGCTTCGTGCGCGCCTGGCGCGACGGCCCGATCCGCCCCATCGAGATCGAAACGCGACCGCACCCCGGCTTCCCGACCGACATGCAGGCGCAATTCATGGCGTTGCTCGCCCTCGGCGAAGGCAGCTCGCGCGTCCGCGAGACCATCTTCGAGAACCGCTTCATGCACGCCGCGGAGCTCCTCCGCCTCGGCGCGCGCATCGACATCGACGGCAACCTCGCCACCGTCCACGGCTCCGACCACCTCTCCGGCGCCACCGTCATGGCGACGGATCTCCGTGCTTCGGCCTCGCTCGTCCTCGCGGGGCTCGCCGCGCGGGGCACCACCGAGGTGCTCCGCCTCTACCACCTCGATCGCGGCTACGAGCGGCTCGAGGAGAAGCTCGGCGCCATCGGCGCGGTGGTGAAGCGTGCGGGCGAGGGCCGTCCCGCTTCGCAAGCAGTGGGGTAGAGAGGGGGAAGTTGAGGATTGGGGCGGGGGCGGGCCCCCGCAACGCCCCCCTCGCGCCCGCCGAGTCCGTCGCCGTCCGCTCCTCCCTCCCGCGATTAGGAGACTCCGATGGAAATCAGGCGTCCCGAGCCGCGTACCGCGGTGCTCACCTCGGCCGAGAACGTGGCGCGCGACACCTGGGTGTATCGCCTCACCCTCGACGCGCCGCTGCCGTTCACGGCCGGCCAGTTCGTGAACCTCACCGTCCCCGGCGCGAAGCCGAGGGGCGAGCGGAGCTACTCCGTGTGGTCCGGGCCGGGAGACGCCGGGCACCTCGACCTCTGCGTCAAGCTCTTCGAGGGGGGCGCCGCGAGCGAGTACCTGCGCGCTTCCTCCGTGGGCGACACGATGCACGTCCGGGGTCCATTCGGCATCTTCGTGCTCAAGCCCGAGGTGGACAGCGTCGTCTTCGTCGCGACGGCCACGGGGCTCGCCCCGTTCCGGAGCATGCTCGAGGTGGCCGCCGCCGAGCGCGACCCGCGCCGGATGCGGCTCTACTTCGGCGTCCGCAGCCAGGAAGACCTCTTCGCCCTCGCGGACCTCGAGCGCTACGCGCGCACCCTCCCCGACTTCCAGTTCCGGCTGTGCCTCTCGCGCCCCGAGGCCGGCTGGGAGGGCTACTCCGGGCGCGTCACCGCCGCGCTCGCCGAGGACCACCCCGCTCCGACCGACCACTTCTATCTGTGCGGGAACGGCGCGATGATCGAGGAAACACGGGCGATGCTCAAAGAGCGCGGGCTCGACCGCAAGCGGATTCACGTCGAAAAGTACTATTGAGCGCGCGGTGGCAACCTGAGCGCCCGCGCCGTAGAAGAGCGGCCGCATGGCCATCCCCCGCCAGATCGTGGACGAGGTTCGGGCGCGCACGGACATCGTCGAGGTGGTCGGGCGCACGGTGACGCTCCGGCGCGCCGGCCGCAGCTACAGCGGCCTCTGCCCGTTCCACAACGAGAAGTCGCCGTCGTTCAACGTGGTGCCCGACAAAGGGATTTTCCACTGCTTCGGCTGCGGCGAGGGCGGCGACGTCTTCGCTTTTCTGATGAAAACGCGCGGCGTCAGCTTCTTCGAGGCCGTCAAGGAGCTCGGGGACGCCGCCGGGGTGGTGGTGGAGGAGCGGGAGCTCTCCCAGGAAGAGCGCCAGCGCCTTCAGCGGCGGGCCGATCTCTACGACGTAACCGAGCTCGCGGCGCGGTTCTTCACCGAGACGCTGCTCACGCGCCCTGAAGGCGAGGCCGGGCGCGCCTACCTCGCGAGCCGCGGGATCAGCCTGGAGACGCAGCAGAAGTACCGGCTCGGCTTCGCGCCCGACAGTTGGGACCGCCTCGCCGGCCACCTGCACCAGCAGCGCATCCCCGCGCAGCTGGCGGTGGCGGCGCGCGTGCTCGGCAAGTCCGAGAAGACCGACCGCGTCTACGACCTCTTCCGCAACCGCGTCATGTTCCCCATCCTCGACGACCGCGGGCGCGTGGTGGCGTTCGGCGGGCGGCTCCTGCCGGGAGCGCCCGAGGGAAACGACGGGATGAAAGCCCCGAAGTACCTGAACTCGCCCGAGTCCGACGTGTACAACAAGGGGCGCACGCTGTACGGGCTCTCGTGGGCGCGGCTGGCCGTGCAGCGCAAGGACAGGTTGATCCTGGTCGAAGGGTACTTCGACGCCGTGTCGTTGTGGCAGGCGGGCTTCGAGGAAGCCGTGGCCACGTGCGGCACCGCGCTCACGCCGGCGCACCTGGAGGTGGTCTCCCGGCTCACGCGGAAGGTCGTCGCGCTCTTCGACGGCGACGAGGCGGGGCTGAAGGCCGCCACGAAGTCCATGGAGCTCTTCCTCGACTCGGGTGTCGAGGCCCGCCGGCTCGAGCTCGGCGCGGCGAAGGACCCCGACGAGTTCATCCAGACCAACGGCGCCGCCGCGTTCGAGACCGCGCTCTCCCACAGCGTGCCTCTGCTGGAGCTCGTGCTTCAACGGACCATCCTGAAGGAAGGGGCCACCGCCGCCGGACGCGCGCGCGCCCTCGAAGCCGTGGTGCCGGTGTTCCGCCGGCTCTCGCGCGCGGTGCGGAGCCAGGCGGAGGGGCTCGCGGCGCAGCTCCTGGGGATCAGCGTGGCCGAGCTCCACGAGCGGGTCGGCGCGATCGAAGAGGCACCCACGCCGGAGGCCGGGCACGTCGCCGCCGCCCCCCGGTGGGTTCCGTCGCGGGAGCTCGCCCACCTCCTTTGGTTACTCCTCCACTTTCCGCAACATGTCGCGCCCGTGCTCGCGGATACGGACCCCGACCTCCTCACGGACCGGCGGACTGTGCTGGAGGCCATTGTCGCGCTCGCGCGTGGCGCGCCGCTCGCCGAAGTGGCGAATGTGGGTCGGGATGCAGACCTCGCGCGCGTCCTCCGGACGATCGCGGCCCGCCCTGCTGAATACACGGAAGAACGAGCCGAAATTTCCGCGCGCCAACTGGTCGCAAAGCTCGAGAGCGCGCGCATCGAGTCTCGGATCATCGCGATCAACGCGCGGATAGCGGCTTGCCTGACAAGCGGAGACAAGTCAAGTTACCGCTCTCTCGCGCAAGAGGTCATCGACCTCAAGCGAAGACAGAGCGCCTTGAACGCCATCGTTGCCGGCCGCGTCTCTCGCGGGTCCGGCTCGTCCACTCCCTGATCCCGCCGAGGATTTTCCCACATGATGCAGAAGGACAAGGATCTCAAGGAGGTTCAAGCCCTCATCGACATGGGGAAGAAGCGGGGCTACGTCACGTACGAGGAAGTCAGCAACTTCCTGCCGATGCACCTGATCTCGTCCGACAATTTCGACGACGTGATGATCATGTTCTCGGAGATGGACATCGAGGTCGTCAATCAGGCGAAGAAGCGCGCCGAGGCGGAGCGCCGCGGCAATCCCGTGGAAGAGAAGAAGGTCAGCGAGACCACGCCCAGCGGCAGAAGCAACGATCCCGTCCGGATGTACCTGCGGAAGATGGGGTCGGTGAGCCTGCTCTCCCGTGAAGGCGAAATCGAGATCGCGAAGCGCATCGAGGAAGGCGAGCTGCTCGTGAAGCGGCTGACGCTCACCTCCCCGCTCGCCGTCGGCATCGTCAAGGCGCTCGTCGCCGAGGACGAAGACAGGATGCAGAAGGCAATCCGGTCCGGCAAGAAGCCGCGGAAGGCCAAGACGAAGGCAGGGAAGACGCTCGACCAGGCCCTCGCCGAGATGGAGACCTTCCACGAGCACCGCCGCACGCTCCGCAAGGAGGTCGAGCGGCTCAAGGGCACGGACAAGGCCGAGCCCGTCCAGGCCGCGCTCACCGAGGTGGAAGACGGCATCCTCGCCGTCCTCGAGACCCTCGAGGTCGAGAAGCGCCACACCGCCGACATCTCCAAGCAGATTCACGAAGGGTGGAGCGTCGTCGGCGTCTGCGAGCGCGAAATCGAGCGCGTGGCGCGCGAGGCCGGGCTCCCCGTCCGCGAGCTGCGCCGCTCGATTCGCCGCGTGCGCCGCACCCCCGAGCGCGGCGGGAGCGACCTCGTGGAGGCAACCGGCATCGAGTCCGACCGCTGGGCCGAGTTCGACAGCCGCGTGCGCCGCGAGCTCCGCAAGGTGCGCAAGGTCGAGGAAGACCTCAACGTCGACCGCGAAGAGCTCAAGCAGCTCGCGCGCGACCTCAAGCGCGGCGAGGCCATGGCCGAGCAGGCGAAGGCAGAGCTCATCGAGGCCAACCTGCGCCTCGTGGTCTCCATCGCCAAGAAGTACACCAACCGCGGGCTCCAGTTCCTCGACCTCATCCAGGAAGGGAACATCGGCCTCATGAAGGCCGTCGAGAAGTTCGAGTACCGGCGCGGCTACAAGTTCTCCACGTACGCCACGTGGTGGATTCGCCAGGCGATCACGCGCGCCATCGCGGACCAGGCGCGGACCATCCGCATCCCTGTCCACATGATCGAGACCATCAACAAGCTCATCCGCACCCAGCGCTACCTCGTGCAAGAGCTCGGCCGCGAGCCGAACCCCGAGGAGATCGCGGTGAAGATGGAGATGCCGGTCGATAAGGTGCTCAAGATCCTCAAGATCGCCAAGGAGCCCATCTCGCTGGAGACGCCCATCGGCGAGGAAGAGGACAGCCACCTCGGGGACTTCATCGAGGACAAATCGATCGCGTCGCCCGGCGAGAACGTGATCAACCACTCGCTCTCGGAGCAAACGCGCAAGGTTCTCGCGACGCTCTCGCCGCGCGAAGAGAAGGTGCTGCGGATGCGGTTCGGGATCGGGGAGCGGTCGGACCACACGCTCGAAGAGGTTGGCCAGGACTTCGACGTGACGCGGGAGCGGATTCGGCAGATTGAGGCGAAGGCGTTGCGGAAGTTGCGGCACCACAGCCGCTCCAAGCGCCTCCGCGCCTTCATGGAGACCTAGCCGCCATACGCCCGGGCGCTTTCGCGCCCGAGCGGCCGCCGCCGTCGGCAGTCGGACCTCCGGAGCGGCGTTCGAGCGCGCGCGCC
>CAXNIN010000258.1:0-6851 GCA_964202365.1 Myxococcota bacterium
AGCCCGAAGTCATCCTCATGGACATCCTGATGCCCGACATGGACGGCTTCGAGGTGCTCCGCATGCTCCAGGCCGACCCCGAGACGCGGTCCATCCCGGTCATCGCCTGCACGGGCTACCGCGATCCGCACGTAGAGGAGCGCGTTCGCAGCGAGGCGTTCGTCGACTACGTCGAGAAGCCGCTGCGGCTCGACCGTCTCGCGGACGCCGTCGAGAGCGCCATCAACGCGCGGGCTCCGAAGCCCTGACCGGCCCCGGGGGGCGCGCGACGCCGTCCCCGCCGCGGGCGGGGAGGGGAATCTCGGAGAGAGGCACCGGTGGCCGGGTGACGCCCCTGCGCACGCGCACGAGCTCCGCGGCGATGGACACCGCGATCTCCTCGGGGGTCTCGGCGCCGATGTCCAGGCCGACGGGCGTCGACACCTTCGCGAACAGCGCCTCGTCCACGCCCGCCGCGCGCAGCCGCAAGAAGAACTTGGCGACCTTGGCGCGGCTACCGATGAGCCCCAGCCACGCCCAGGTGCGCGGGAGGAGCATCTCCAGGAGATCCTGGTCCAGCGCGTGGTCGTGCGTGACGACGAGTACGTAGGTGCGGGCGTCGGTCTCCAGGCTTGCCGCCCACCGCCGCGGGTCGACGTTGAGCACGATGGCGCCGGGGAAACGCGCGGGGTCCGCGTAGTCTTCGCGGTCGTCCACGACGGTCACGTCGAAGCCGAGGTCGCGCGCGAGGGCTGCGGTGGGGAGCGCGACGTGGCCGGCGCCGAAGACGACGAGGCGCTCGCGCGGGGTGAGGGGCTCGATGTAGACCTCCATGGCGCCGCCGCAGCACATTCCCAGGTCGCGGGTGAGGTGCACCGCGTAGCGGCGCGGGCGCCCGTCCGCGAGGGCGCGGAGCGCCTCCGCGGTGGCGCGGTGCTCGAAGTTTCCGCCGCCGATCGTGCCGCGGGTGCGGCCGTCGGCCCACACGAGCATCCGCGCGCCCGCCGCGCGGGGCGCCGAGCCGTCCACCCCCACCACCGTGAGCAGGGCGACGCGTTCGCCCGCCTCCGTGGCGTCCAGGATGGCGCGCCAGAGCTCGCTCACAGTCCCGCTCGCGCGCGAACACGGGTGAGGGCGGTCCGGGCGCCCGCGACCGTCTCCCGCGTGTCCCAGCCGACCACGTGGCCGTCCTCCGCCACCTTCCGGCCTGCCACCCACACCTGCGTCACGGCGCGCGCGTCGAGCGCGTACACCACGGCGCCGTGCGGATCGCCGCCCCCCCACACGCGGTCCGGGTCGAGCACGACGAGGTCCGCCACGTTCCCGGGCGCGATCACGCCGCCGGGGAAGCCGAGCGCTTCGGCGCCCGAGGCGGTGGCCATCCGCAGCACGAGCGGCGCCGGCATCGCGGTGGGGTCGAGGCGGGGCTTCTGCACGAGCGCCGCGAGCCGCATCTCGGCGAACATGTCGAGCCGGTTGTTGCACGGCGCGCCGTCGGCGCCGATGCTCACGTGCACGCCCTTCGCGAGCAGCTCCGGAATGCGCGCGACGCCGCTCCCGAGCTTGAGGTTGGAGCTCGGGCAGTGGAGCACGCGGGTGCCCGTGCGCGCGAGCACCGCCTCTTCGTCGGCGGTGAGGTGGATGCAGTGCGCGAGCGCCACGTCCGGGCCGGTGAAGCCGAGGTTGTCGAGGTGAAGCACGTTGTCGGTGCCCACGAGGCTCCGCACCAGCTCCACCTCGCCCTGGTTCTCGCTCGCGTGCGTGTGGAGCAGGCAGCCGCGGGCGCGCGCCTCCCGCGCCGTCTCCCGGAGCAGCGTGTCCGAGCACGACGGCACGAACCGCGGCGCGAAGGCGTAGCGGAGAAGACCCTTGCCGTGCCACCGGTCCGCGAGGTCGCAGGCGTTCCGGAGCGAAGCGTCCGTCGCCTGGGAGAGCCCCGCCTCGTTGTCGCGGTCCATCATGGCGGCGCCGCAGTACAGCCGGATGCCGGCCTCGGCGGCGGCCTCGAACACGGCGTCCGTGTGGTGAACCGTGGCCATGTCGAGCAGCGCGGTCGTGCCGCCCGCGAGCAGCTCGGTGATGCCGACGCGCGCCGAGGCGTACACGCTCTCGGGGTCGTGCGCGCGCTCCAGCGGCCAGATGCGGGTGCGCAGCCAGTCGAGAAGCAGGAGGTCGTCCGCGAGGCCGCGGAAGAGCGTCTGGACGAGGTGGATGTGCGTCTGCACGAAGCCGGGCATCAGCCAGCGCCCCGAGAGGTCGATCTCGCGCGCGCCGTGCAGGTCGGGCCCGACGGCGCGGATGAGGTCGCCGTCGACCGCGACGTCGACGTCGAGCACGCGGTTGTCCTGGTCGCACGTGAGGACCCGGGCGTTCTTGAACACGAGCGGGAAGGGCGCGGGCGGCAGCGGGGCTCCTTCGGTGCCGAAACGTCACCGGGCCGGGCAACCTATCGCGTTGACCCGGACGCGCCGCTTGCGTAGAGTGCCGCCCCATGCCGCGTCGCGGGCTCCTCCTGCTCCTCGCCGCCTCCGCGCCTGCCTTCGCGCAGGACGCTCCGGACGTCGCTCCAGCGCCGCTTTCCGACGTCGCCCCCGCCGCGCCGGCGATGGCGCCCGTCCCGCTCGCCGAGCGCTTCGTGTGGGAGCGCCGGACGGGCCTCGGGCGCCGCGTCGCCGCCGTCGCGGTCGAGCCCGTGCCCGGCGGTGCGTGGGTCGCCGTCGACGAGCAGGGCGGCGTCTGGCTCTCCGAGGACGAGGGCCGCACCTGGGACAGCGTCGTGCGGCCCCTCGGCGGCCTCGACACGGACGACCTCCCGGACGACGAGGCGCTCCTGCTCGAAGCGGAGTCACGTCGCGACGAGGCGCTCGAGGCCAGCGCCGAAGAACTGGAGGTCGCCGCCCCGGCCGACGCCACCGAGGAAGACGCCGACCTGCCCGAGGCGCCCGAGCCGGACGACGGCGCCCTCGAAGAGGCGAGCGTGCTCGGCGCCGACCTCGCCGGCGAGCGCGCGGACGGCGGCGCGTCGCTCCCTGTGGTGTGGGCCGAGCCCGGCGACGGCACGCGGCTCTTCGTGGGCCGCGCGGACGGCGTGTGGCGCTCCACCAGCGCCGGCCGCACCTGGGAACACCTCGGCGAAGCCGAGGACGGCGCCCCCGCCATCACCTGTTTCGCGCGCGCGGCCGACGGCGCGCTCGTCGTCGGCACCACGGACGGCGTTCGCTACTCGGTCGACGACGGCGGCTCCTTCATCGACGTGGAAGACGCCACCGACGGCGCGCGCGTGAACTCCGTCGTCGTCGAGGGGGGCTTGTTGTGGGCCGCCACGAGCCGCGGCCTCTTCCGCAGCGCGAACGGACTCGCGTGGGACGCCATCCCGCTTCCCGACGGCGGCGACGTCCGCGCGATCGTGCCGGACCCCGCCTGGGATCAGGGGTTCTGGGTCGCCTCGCGGGGCGCCCTCCACCGCACGGACGACGGCGGCGCCACGTTCTACATCTCGGGCCGCCAGCCGCTTCGCGGCCTCCGCACCCTCGTTCACCTCGATGAGCCTGGCCACCTCCTCGCCACCTCCGACGACGGCGTGTGGGAGTCGATGGACGGCGGCGTCGTGTGGTTCGCGGCCGACCGGCGGCTCGCCGAGCCCGACGTGCGCTCGCTGACCTTCTCGGACAACGGTCCCGTCATCGCGACGCCCAGCGGCGTGTGGCGCATGGTGCCGCCGCGCGAGTCGACCCGCGCCGTGCGCGCGCAGACCACGCTCTCGCTCTCCGACACCATCGCGGCCGCGAGCCAGCGCGGCGGGATGGACATCGACCTGCTCTCGCTCTCGCGCGCCGGCGTCGCCGCCAAGCTCATGCCGGTGTTGGAGCTGAAGTTCGACTGGGACAGCTCGGGCGCGCGCCGGGCGAGCCAGGTGTCCGCCTCCACCACCGACAGCTTCGACGACAGTTGGTCGGCCGGGCTCCAGGTCTGCTGGGGTTCGTGCAGCGGCGTCGCCACCCTCGCGCCCACCGGCGAGGCCGACCCCGACGTGAACCGCGAGCTCTACGTCTCCAACGGCCAGGTCTACGACGAGGGCGAGCCGGTCGCCGCCGCCGCCAACGTCGCGACCACCATCCGCAGCTACCGGCGCTACCTCGCCGAACACGTGGCCGACGCGTGGATCGCGCGCACCCGCCTCGTCGCCGAGTCCGGCACGGTGCGGTCCCTCCCTCTCCGCGACCAGGTGCTGCACGCCGTGCAGCTCCAGGAGCTCGACGCCCGGCTCGACGCCCTCACCGAAGGCGCGTTCAGCAAGGCGCTCCGCACGTCATCCCCCTCCGAGGAGTCCAAATGATCCCCCTCCTTCTTGCCCTCTCCCTCTCCGGCGCGGCCTCCGCCGCCGAGTTCCGGACGGTCGACGAGGTGCTCGTCCGCTTCGAGAAGGAGCCCGAGGTGCGCGACGTTCAGCAGATGGTGCTCGAGTACTCCAAGACGGACCCCCGGTTCGTCAACGAGTGGCTCCGCGCCTCGAAGAACGCCGCGTGGCTCCCCGAGCTCACGGTCGGCTACGACTACGACTCGGGCCTCGACTACGACTTCACCTACGAGATCACCGAAGACGGCGAGCTCGAGCAGTCCGGCAGCGACAGCGACCACGGCGTCACCGTGCGCGCCAAGTGGCGGCTCGACGACCTCGTCATGTCGAGCGACCGCATCCGCGTCATCAGCGAGACGCAGGACATCGTGAAGTTGCGGGACAAGATCCTCGATGAAACGACGCGCCTCTACTTCGACCGCCGCCGTCTCCAGGTGGACATGCTCCTCGCGGGCGGGGGAGACCTCAAGACGCAGCTCAAGAACGAGATGCGCCTGCAGGAGCTCACCGCGCAGCTCGACGCCTACACCGGCGGGCGGTTCACCGCGGCGCTCACGAAGAAGGCCGAGAAGTAGAGGGGCGTCCGCGTCGGGCTCCGGGGGGCGTTGCGGGGGCCCCCCCCCGCCCCAAAATCCCCCCGATCCCCGCGCGCCAACGGGATAGACGCGGGCGATGTCCGCGCACGATCTCGTCCTCATCCTCGACTTCGGCTCCCAGTACACGCAGCTCATCGCGCGTCGCATCCGCGAACAGGGCGTCTACTGCGAGATTCATCCGTGCACGCTCGCGCCGCGCCACTTCGATCGCCTCGTGGGCATCGTGCTCTCCGGCGGCCCGTCGAGCGTGTACGACAAGGACGCCCCGCCGTTCGACGCCGGCTGGCTCGACCGCGGCGTGCCGGTCCTCGGCATCTGCTACGGCATGCAGCTCCTCACGCAGACGCACGGCGGTGAGGTGAAAGGGGCGGCGCACCGGGAATACGGCCACGCGGACATCCAGCGGGCTCCCGGCGCGGACAAGCTCTTCGCCGGGCTCCCGGACGTGCTCCCCGTGTGGATGAGCCACGGCGACCAGGTGGCGCGGGTGCCGGCCGGCTTCCGCGCCCTCGCGAGCACCCCCACGTGCCCGGTGGCGGCCTTCGTGGACGAAGAACGCCGGCAGTACGGCATCCAGTTTCACCCCGAAGTCACCCACACCCGCGACGGCGTGGCGCTCCTCCGCAACTTCGTGTTTGGCGTGTGCGAGGCCCGGGCGGACTGGTCGATGGGCAGCTTCCTCGACGAGCAGGTGGCGAAGATCCGGGCCCAGGTTGGCGACGGTCAGGTGATCTGCGCGCTCTCGGGTGGCGTGGACAGCTCGGTGACCGCCGCGATCCTCCACCGCGCCCTGGGCGACCGCCTCCACTGCATCTTCGTCGACAACGGCCTGCTCCGGCTCGGCGAGCGGGACAGCGTCGCCAACGAATTCAAGGACTTCCAGCTCACCGTGGTGGACGCCCGCGTCCGCTTCCTCGACGCGTTGGCGGGCGTGACGGATCCCGAGCGCAAGCGAAAGATCATCGGCGAGGCGTTCATCCGCGTGTTCGAGGAGGAGAGCAAGCGCTTCCGCGACGCGACGTGGCTCGCCCAGGGCACGCTCTACCCGGATGTGATTGAGAGCGTGAGCTTCCGTGGTCCGAGCGCCACAATCAAGAGCCACCACAACGTGGGCGGGCTCCCCGAGCGCATGCACCTCAAGCTCATCGAGCCCCTCCGCGAGCTGTTCAAGGACGAGGTGCGCGCCCTCGGTCGGGAGCTCGGCTTGTCGAACGCCCGCGTCGATCGCCAGCCTTTCCCCGGTCCGGGGCTCGCGGTGCGCTGCCTCGGCGATCTCACCGAGACCCGCCTCGACGTGCTCCGCGCGGCCGACGCCGTGGTCGACCAGGAGATCCGCGCCGCGGGCCTCTACGACAGCATCTGGCAGAGCTTCGCCGTTCTGTTGCCGGTTCGTTCGGTGGGCGTGATGGGCGACAACCGCACGTACGACGAGGTGTGTGCGGTGCGCGCCGTGCACTCCACCGACGGGATGACCGCCCACGTGGCCGAGCTCCCGTGGCCCGTGCTCGCCCGCATCTCGAGCCGGATCATCAACGAGATCAAGGGCATCAACCGCGTCGTGTACGACATCTCGACCAAGCCGCCCGCCACGATCGAGTGGGAGTGATCGGGGAAGAAGCTGATCTTGGGGCGGGGGTCCCCCCCGCAACGCCCCGCCAGGGGGAGGCCCCCCTGGACCCCCGGACCGCCGGCATGGCCGCCGCCTCCGCCACGCTGACGGTCCTCTTCGCGCTTTCCACGCCCACGATTCCGTGGCACGCCGGTCCCGCGCTCCTCGTGTTGGCGGCAATCGCGTGGCGTGATCGCGCCTGGACCTGGCCCGCGATCGGCGCCGCGGCGGTGTGGGGGCCCGCCGCCGCCGCCGCCGTGGAGCCCGGCGCGGGTGCCGGCCCTGTCGCGCTCGCGCTCGCGGGCGCCGC
>CAXNIN010000259.1:0-6833 GCA_964202365.1 Myxococcota bacterium
CCCCCCGAACGCGGCTAAGAGGGTGCTTGCCCGCCAGCAAAATGGCGGTCAGGCACCCTCTAAGGCCCGGCCGACCACTGGTCGACGTTGGCGTCCATCCAGGCGATTCGTGCGGCGAGCCACGCCTTCACCCGCGCCACCTCGGCCGCGTGGGAGTCCACCTCGTACAACGTCCCGCCGAAGTCCACGTCCTCGATGGGCCACCGCGCGAAGTTGCGGCCCACGGCGTCGCCGAGCGCGGCGACGGTCGCGTCGATCGTCGCGTCCACGGCGCCGTCGGCGAGGCCCCCGGCGCGCCACTCCGCCCACATCGTCGTCATGCGGGGCTGAAAGCCGCGCGTCGCGCCGAGCCCGGCGATCAGCGCCGGACGGTACGCGATCCACGAAGCCGGGTTCTCGCTGTCGTTGTAGGAAGGCTGCCCGAGGCTCAAGTCGAGGTCCCACGGGGTGAAGTGAAGCAGGCCGTCGGCCCCGGCGTACAGGTGGTGCGACAGGTAGAAGGCGTCGTTGTTCTTGAACAACTCCTCCAGGAGCACGAACGCCACCGCGCTGTCGAGCCGCAAATCGTCCCACACCACGTCGTCGGCGGCGGCGATCGCGGCCTCCATCCCGCCGAGGCGCGCGGTGACCCCGGCGGTCACGGCGGCGGTCGTCACCGTGGGATAGAGCCGCTCCCACGCCGCGTATTGCAGCGTCGACGGAATGCCCTCCTCGGACCCCTTCACGATGAAGCGCGCGCCTGTCCCGTCATCTGCGGGGAGATCGAGGCGGCCGTCGCCGCGGTCCACGCGCTCCACGAGCGCGTAGAGCCCGTGGTAGCTCCCGTTGAGCGTGAGCTCCACGTAGGCGGTCTCCGGCGCCCACTCCGTGCCGCCGGACAACGAACGGTACAGGTCGTACGCGACCTTGTTGCGAAACAGCGCGCGGTCGGTCCACATGCCGTTGAGCAGCCAGTCGGCCTCCTCCCCCATCCCCAACAGGTCTTGGTTTGCCGGGAGGCCCGTCTCCGTGCGCAGCTCCACGGCGAACTGCTTCTTCGGAAATCCGAGCGACAAGCGCCCGTGCAACCCGACGCCGGCCGGGCCGCTCCACGCCACGCGGCCGTCCGCCCCGATGATCTGGAGCATGCAGGCGACCTTGTCCTCCTCCGGGATGTCCTCGGCGCAGGTGAGCGCGGCCGTGCCCGGCTCGAGCGGCGGCCCCTCGGGCGGCGGGGCGTCGCCTACCCCTTCGATCGGCGTTGGACCCGTGTCCTCCGCGGGGCCGGTGTCCTCCGCGGGGGCTGGGGCGGTGTCCACGGGGAGCTCCGCGAGGACCTCGCTCGTCTGGCCGCCGCAGGCCGCGAGCAACAGGAGGGTCACTCCGGCCCCGGCCCGAGCCACTTCTCGTAGGAGACCACGATGCCCATCCCCGCGCGCGGCACGGCGCGGCCGTGGAACACGATGGCGTTGTCGCCGAGGGAGTAGGTCCAGCCGTCGGTGGCGCGGTTGGGGATCACCACGTCGTCCACCGCCACCTCGAGGCTGTCCTCGGCGGGGAGCCGCGAGAGCGGGAAGGTGTCGTCCAGGCCGGCGACGTCGAGGCCGACGCGGGTGAGGAGGCCGGCGTAGTCGTCGGAGCAGATGGACTCGACGAAGCCCGCGGTGATGTCGGCGGCTTCGAGGTAGCGCCCGCCGGCGTCGGCGGCGGAGGTGCCGGACGCGCAGCCCGCGGGGAGATCGCCCACGAGCGCATGCGCGGCGAGGCCGTCGCCCGCCGTGGACTCGAGCGACGCGACGTAGCTCTGCACGCCGAGGTCGGAGTGGTCGTCCTCGTCGGAAACGAACACCACGTTGAAGCGCGCGCCGGTTCGCAGGAAGCCGGGGTTGCGCGCGGCGTCGGACGCGAGCACCGCGGCCGCGAGGCCCTGCTCGTCGCGCGAGCCGTCGGTGCCGGCCACCACCGCGGCGCGGAAGGCGGCGTCGAGCTCGGGGGTGTCGGCGGTGAGCACCCCGCCCCGCAGCACGCCCGCGCTCGCGGACACCACGTCGGTGGTCACCACACCCACCTGCCAGTCCGCGTAGGACGTCGCGAGGACATCCACGAAGGCGCCGAAGTTGGCGGCGAGGCGGTCCTGCTCCTCCTCCATCGACGCGGAGTCGTCCACGACGAACAGAACGTCGGTCTTGTGCTCGACGTCGAGCTGAACGAAGGTGTCGTCGAACACCAGGGACTCGAAGCCCTGGTCGGAGCAGGCGAGGAGGAGGAGGAGGGTCACGCGGACATCCTACGGTGGGCGGGGCCGCGAATCAAACCCCGCGGCGTCGGCGCAGGCCGACCCCCGCGAGGAGCCCGAGGGGCACGAGCCACGCGCCGGTGTCGTAGCTCGCCTGAAACGCCGTCTCGTCCATCACGTAGATGACGGTGGCGGCGGTGGACTCCACGCCGGAGTCGGTGAGGACGGGGTCCACCACGTTGGTGCCGGGCGCCACGATCGCGTCGAATCGTGTGAGCCAGCGCGCCGCGCCGCCGTCGGAGTAGCCGCCCGCGTAGGCGAGCCACATGGTCCGGGTGTCGCCGCCGAGGGTGCGCAGGTAGTTCGTGTACACGCCGGTGGGCTCGACGTAGTCGGGGCCGACGAGGTCGAACGGGCGGTCGTCCGTCTCGGCGGGGTTCTCCTCGGCGGTCCACCCGCCGCCGAGCGTGGCCGTGCCCGCCCCGAGCACCATGATCTCGGTGCGCACTTCTTCGACGGTCGACGACCGGCCGAGCTTCGCCGGGAAGAGGGCGTGCAGTTCGCCGTCCGCCGCGGCGCCGTACGTGATCGCGAGGGCGTCGAGCTGCACCCCGGTGTCGGGCGTCGCAGCCACCTCGGGCCGGAGCTGCACCGCCACCCACTCGTAGCCGAGCGGGTCGGCCACGTAGTCGGCGATCGCGGGCTCGATCGCGGCGATGTCGTAGCCGTTGTCGGTGAGCCAGGCGGCGAGGCTGTCGGCGTCGGACGCCGCGAGGGTGGTGTAGGTGAAGTCCCCCGCGAAGCCGGAACCCGTCACGGTGACGCCGGTGTCCGCGCCGAAGTCGCCGTCGCCCTTCGACCGCCCGGCGAGGTCGTTCGACTGCGCGCATCCGCACCCGGGACCGCCGGCGTCGATCGCGGGGTCGATCTCGACCTGGGGCGCGGACGCCGTCGTGATGCTCTCCAGGCGCCCGTTGTCGCCCTCGGCCACCGTCGTGATGCGGCCGGGCACGGCGAGCACCCACGCAAAGTCCGCGGCGTCGCCCGCGTACCGCGCGCGGTAGGTCACGGTGATGGCGTCGGCGCCGAGGTCGAAGAGGGCCTGCTGCGCGTCGGAGGCGGCGAGCGCCCCGGCGGTGGGGACGAACCCGCCGCACGCGAGCGCCGCGTGCAACGAAAATACCGCCAGCAACATAGAACACCTCCGCCCGTTCCATACCCCCGGGCTGGGGCGTTCGCCACACCGGAGGTATAGTTGAGCGCGCGGAGGCTCCCCTGCTCGTCTGGCTCCTGGCGTGTTCCGCCCCCCAACACGACACCAGCACGGAAGACGCCTCCGTGCTCACGGCCCTGCGTGTCGTCCCCGACACCGCCGAGGTGCGCACCGGCCCTTCCGGCGGAGAACCCCTGCAGTTCGAGGTGGTGGCCACCTTCGCCGACGGCAAGTCCGGCCAGCTCGACGCCGCCGAGTGGACCGTGTCCAACCGAACGTCCGGCGCGATCGACGAGACGGGCCTGTTCGTCCCCTCCTCCGAAAACGGCGGCATCACCTGGGTCACCGCCCGCTTCGACGGGCTCGAGGCCACCGCTGAGCTCACCGTGGTGTACGAGCGCGAGGTGGTCGAGGAAGGCGCCCCCACCGACGGCTTCGACGTGCGCCCCACCGACGCCCCCGACCTCTGGCTCTACCCCGAGGACGGCGTCAACTTCCCGCGCAACACCCCGAGCATCACGTTCCAATGGAACGACGTGGCCGCGCGGGGCTACCGCCTCCAGTTCACCGGCTCCACCACCGATCTCACCGTGTACACCCAGGGCACGTCCTGGTCGGCCGACGAAGCCACGTGGGCCACGCTCGTGGGCGCCAACGCGGGCGCCTCGCTCCGGGTCGAGCTCCGCGCGCTCGGCGAGGCCGGCGTGAGCGCGTCCGAGCGCACCCTGTCCGTCAACCGCATGGATGGCGACGGCACGATCTACTACTGGAGCACCTCCGTCTCCGGCTTCCTGCGCGTGCCGTACGGGGGCGCCGCCGAGGAGTACCTCACGGCCGCCACCACCGGACGGTGTGTGGGGTGTCACGCCATCTCCCCCACCGGCGCGATGGCGTTCACGTACGACGGCGGCGACGGCGGCCTCGGCATTCGCGACGTCGCGTCCGGCGCCGACGTTCTGTCCTGGGGCTCCGGGAACTACGGCAACTTCAAGACGTACGATCCGCTCGGCCGCTACCTGCTCACCACGTTCCAGGGCGCGCTCCTGCTTCACGACGGCGCCACCGGCGCGCTGTTGTGGGAAGTGCCGGTCGACGGCACGGCCACGCAGGTGGACTGGTCGCCCAGCGGAGACCGCGTGGTGGTGGTGCTCACGGGCTCGCACAGCGCGGACTGGGTATTCACCGGCGGTCGCATCGCCACGATGGAACACTACGGCGACGGCACGTTCGGCCCGCCCACCGTCATCCACACGCCGGAGGCGGGGTACAACGCCTTCTACCCCGTGTTCTCCCCGGACGGCCGGTGGATTGCGTTCAACGTGTCCACGGGCGACTCCTACGACGACCCGGACGCCGGCGTGTATGTCATCGATGCCGACGGCGGCACCGCGATCGAGCTCGCCGCCGCCAACATGACCGACGGCATCACCAACTCCTGGCCGCGGTGGGGTCCCCTGCCCGACGACGATGTGTTGTGGCTCGCGTTCTCATCCAAGCGTAGCTACGGTAGGGTGACCGCCGGGTGGCCGCAGATCTGGGTGGCCGCGTTCGACCCCGTGAAGGCCCGAAACGGCGAAGATCCGTCGTGGCCCGCGTTCTGGCTCCCCGGGCAGGACGCCGCGCAGAGCAACCACATCCCCGTGTGGGCCAAGTGAAGCGGCTCGGGGCGGCGCTCGCGCTCCTGGCGGGGTGCGGCGGCGACACCCCCGGGAGCGGCGGGGCCGACGCCGCGGCATATGCCGGCGTTGTCGGGCGACTCTACGAGCTCCACCCGCCCGCGGGCGCCGCCGGCGACACCGCCGGCGACACCGCCGCCGGCGACACCGCCACGGCCCCGCCCGGCCCCACGCGCTGGCTTCGGATCGACGCGACCGCATGGACACTCTCCGAGGGCGACGACATCGACACTACCGTTGTCGTCGGTACCTTCGCGCTGCGCGCCGGTGACGGCCTCGTGGTCGACGGCACCCGCCTCCTCCCCGGCCGCCTCACCGAAGGCGCCTCCGCCGACGGCGCCCGCGTGCGCGCCATCGCCCCGTGGACCACGTGGTACGGCACCTTCCCGCGCGCCGCCGAGGTCGCGGTGGACGCGGGCGCCTGGAAAGGAACCCAGGTGTTCGCCGAGAACGTCGGCCCCGTGCACCTCACGCTCGACGGCGCGAGCTGGGAAGTCACCTGGTACGAGTGAGGCCGGGGCAGCCGCTCCGCGCTGCGTAGGCCGAGGTCGCCCAGCGCGTTGTCCGAGCGCGAACCACGCGGTCGAGGGCGAGCACGCCGAGCAGGCCCGTCACCAGGCGCTCGTCGACACGCGCACCGGCGGGAGCGCGGCCCGCTGCTGGCACACGTTCACGGCTACCCGACCGAACGCGCCGGCGTCCTGAAGCGTCCGCTGCGCCGCGACGAGCGCGCGCGTGGGCGTGTTGTTCTCCTCGGAGAGGTGCGCGAGCATCAGGTGCCGCAGCCGACTGCCGAGGCCGTCCGCCAGCAGTTGGCTGGCCTGGTGGTTGGAGAGGTGGCCGTGGCTGCCCTTGATCCGCTGCTTCAGCGGGTACGGGTACGGCCCCTCCATCAACATCTCCTCGTCGTGGTTGAACTCGAGCACGAGCGCGTGGCAGTCGCGCAGGTGCCGCGCGAGGAGCGCGGTGGGCCGGCCGAGGTCGGTGATGACCGCCACGGCGGCGTCGCCGGCGTCCACCCGGTACGCGACGGGGTCGCGGGTGTCGTGGGGCACCGGGATGGGCTCCACGAGGAGGTGCCGCACCCGGAAGGGCACGCCCGCCTCCACGAGCTCGATGCCGTCGGGGCGGCACTGCTCGGGCAGGCCTTCGGCGGTGCCGCGCGTCATGTAGAACGGCACGTTCCCGCGCCGCTTGAAGAGCGCGCGGGAGAGGATCGCGGCGGCGCCGATGTGGTCGGAGTGTTCGTGGGTGACGAGCACGCCGTCGATGGGGGCGTCGGCGAGGCCCACTTCGGCCATCCGCGCGAGGATCTGCTTCGTCGACACGCCGCAGTCGATGAGCACGCCCGCGTGGCCGTCCCCCACGTAGGTGCAGTTTCCCGCCGAGCCGGACGACAACACGCAAACCGTGACATCGCGCGTGAAGAGCGACATGGGCGAGCCGTCGGGGGGGGGCGGAGGGAGGGGGGGCGCAGCGAACGCGGGCCGGGGGGGGACGACACTCTACCCCACCGCACGCGGATCGGCCTGCCCCGCCGCGCGTCTCGCGGAGGCCCGTCACGCGCCCGTGCGGCGGCACGGACTTTCCAGTTGCGGCCGCTCCCGGGCCCGGCGATAACGCCCCCGACGTCCCCCGCCGCCGAGCTCCTGATTCAGTTCGCGCTCGTCGTCGCGCTCGCGCTCGGGCTGTTCGGCGTGGGGCGGTAGGACTCACGAGGGGGCGCACG
>CAXNIN010000260.1:0-6830 GCA_964202365.1 Myxococcota bacterium
GAGCACCTCACCGATGACGACGACCGGGCCCCGCGCGAGCGCGGTGAGGCCTTCGCGGGTGGGGGCGTCGAGGAACGGCGGGAGGCCCGTGGGGCGGCCGAGGCTCTCCCACACGCCGAGGCCGCGCGCGACGACGAGGTAGGTGACGCCGGCGATCGCGCACGTCGCGACGACGGGGAGGTCGCGGAGCGCGTAGGCGACGCCGCCGAGGACCGCCGCTGCGACCAGCATCTTTCCGTGGGCGGCGAGGATTCCACGCCCCCGGACGCGGTCCGCGAAGCCCCAGTAGAGCAACGCGCCTTCGCCGGTGACGGTGATGGCGTGCGAGAGCGGGAGCGCCTCGGGCCCCATGCCGAAGCCGCGCGTGAGCAGGAGGATCACGGGGATCTTCGCCGCCATTGCGTAGAGCGAGAGCCGCATGGGCGTGCGGGGATCGCCGAGGGCGTAGTACACCGGGACCGCGACGCGGTGAAAACAGATGCCGAACACCGCGAACGCGTACATCTGGAGCATGGCGGCGGTGCCGGCGGTGTCCGCGGCGGTGAACGCGCCGCGCTCGAAGAAGAGGCGGGAGAGCGGCTCGGCGAGCACGCCGAGGCCCACGGCGCTCGGGATGACCCAGAACGCGTTGGTGCGGAGGGCCTTCGCGAGGGCGGCGCCGAGCGCATCGTGCTCGTCACGGGCGGCGTGTTGGGAGAGGGCGGCGAGCGCGGCGGTCGCGACGCTGCCGGAGATGACGGCGAGCGGGAGCTGAACGAGGCGGAAGGCGAGGGTGAGCCAGGTGAGGACGCCGTCGCCGTAGGTGGACGCCCACTGGGTTTCGACGAGCAGGTTGAACTGCACGGTCGAGATGCCGATCAACGCCGGGCCGAGGTACCGGAGCATCTTGCCGAGGCCCGGGTGGCCCCCGAGCGTGGGCCGCGGCCGCCAGCCGAGCTTCATCAGCGGCGGGAGCGTCACCGCGACCTGGACGAAGCCCGAGAGCGTGGTGGCGAGGGCCACGGCGACGATGGGCGGGAGGCCGGTGACGCGGCCGAAGGGATCGGAGAGGAGCGCGCCCGCGATGACGAGCAGGTTGAGCGCGTTGCCGGCGAGCGCCGGCCAGAAGAAGCGGCCCTTGACGTTGAGCATCGCCGCGAGGAAACCCGCGACGGAGAGCCCCGCGAGAAACGGGGAGAGCCAGCGCGTGAGCGTGACGGTGAGCGCGAGCTTGGCGGGGTCGTCGGCGAACCCGTTGGCCACCACGCGCACCCAGAGCGGCGCGCCGAGGAAGAACACGAGGGTGGCGCCGCCGAGCACGAGCAGGAGCACGCCGAGGAAGGCGTTCGCGAGGCGCCATGCGTCGGCTTCGCCGTTGCGTTCCGCGGCGTCGGCGAAGGCGGGGACGTAGGCGTTCTGCAGCGAGCCTTCGGCGAGGAGCTCACGGAGGAGCTGCGGTACCCGGATGGCGGCGTTGAGCGCGTCGGTGACGGCCCCCGCGCCGAACACCGCCGACACCACCATCTCGCGCGCCATGCCGGTGACGCGCCCGAACATGTTCGCGATCGCGACGCCGCCGGCCCCCTTCACCGCGACCGCCGGTTGGCGCGGCGGCCCAGCGCCCGCCCCAGCCACGCGATGGGGATGAGCGAGAGCGCGAGGAGCGCCGGCACCCAGAAGGGAGGCTGATCCTGGACGATGCCGGTCATCCGGCGGGGGAGCGGCTCGGGGGTGTCCACGCGCTCCCAGGTGGAGGCGGGCCGGAGCGTGATCCACGGCTCGCGCGCGTTCTCGTCCTTCACCCAGGCGCCGTGCCAGTTGTCGCGCAGCCGGCCGTCCTTCACGCGCAGGAGCGAGGTGGTGTCGACCATCCAGCGCCCGTCGAGCGTGACCTCGGTGGCGAAGAAGCCGGGGTCGTCGGGGTAGTTGCCGTTTCGGACGCCGAGCTTGCCGGTTGTCCCGGGGAGGGGCGCGCGCCAGGCCACCGCGAAGTCGAGGAAGCCGCCGTCGCCCGCCTTCACCGGCTCGGCCACCGCCACCCGCGTGGCCGGGAGCGGGGCACCGTCCCACGTGAGCTTCAGCTCGCCGGCGAGGCTGTCGAGCACGCGCTCGCCGTAGCCGGGGGCGTCGGACGCGCGGGCCTCGGCGAGGATGCGGCGCTCCGGGAGCTCCGCCACGTAGCGGAGCTCGACGGAGTCGGCGCCAACGACCAGCGCGACACGATGGCCGAGGTAGTCGCGGAGCGCCTCGGGCGCGCCCGCGGCGGACCCCGGATGCGCGACGGCGAGCGGCAGGAGGAGGAGCACCGCAGAGCTTCGCCCGGACCCGCTGTCGAGGCAAGGTTGCTTATCGTCTCGAAGTGACGCGCCGAAGGCGCCCGCGGGGTGTACCAGATAGGTGGAAGGACAATGGCGAACGGACTCCCCGGCCTCGACCTCGGCTCGAATTGGACCCCGCTCACCCGCAACGTGATCGTGGCGTTGTTCGTGATCTACGTGGCGCAGCTCCTCTCGGGCGGCGTCCTCACCGACCTCTTCGCGTGGCAGCCGTTCGGCGGCGGCTTCAAGGCGTGGCAGGTCGCGACAGCATTTTTGCTCGGCGGGCCGACACCGTTCTCCGCTGTGCTCGACTGGCTGGTGCTCTTCTTCCTCCTTGCGCCGGTCGACGGAATCCTCGGCCGGCGGGGGCTGGTGCAGGCCCTCGGGGTGACGTGGGCGAGCACGGTTGTCGTGAGCACCGCCTTGCTCGCAGCCGGGCTCCTCTCGCCGACCGTGTTCCTCGGCATCGGTCCGTTCCTCACGGCCCTCGTCGCGATCTTCGGCTTCTCCATGCCGAACGCCCAGTTCCTGCTCTTCTTCGTGGTTCCGGTGCGCGCGGTGTGGCTCGCGTGGGGCTCCGGGCTGTTGAGCTTCCTGTACCTGCTCTACTCGCGGGACCTCGGCTCCTCGCTCCTCTTCTTCGCGTGGGGCGGCGCTTCGGTGTGGCTCTGGCTCCGCAACGGCGCGCTCCGGCGCACCCAGCTCCGCTGGAAGCGCAAGACCATCGAGCGGAAGCTCGCGCGGTTCGAGGTGATCGAGGGCGGGCGCACCGAGCGTCCGGCGAAGCGCGGCTCCGATCCGGGCGACTGGGTTCACTAGCGTTACGTGGGGGGCTCGTCAGGAGCTCCGGATGTCCGCGTCGTCGCTGAAGGATCGAGTGGTGGTGATCACCGGCGCTAGCCGCGGGGTGGGCGCGGCCGTCGCCGTGGCCTGCGCCCGCGAAGGCGCGAAGCTCGTGCTCGCCGCCAAGACGCTCGACCCCGATCCGCGCCTGCCGGGTACGCTGCTCGACACCAAGCGGATGGTGGAGGAAGCCGGGAGCGAGGCCGAAGTCGTTCAGTTCGACGCGCGCGACGCGGACCAGTGCGCCGGGGTGGTGCACGCCGCCGCGAAGCGCTTCGGGCGCGTGGACGTGGTGGTGAACAACGCGGGCGCCATCTTCTGGGCCCCGGTCGCCGATTGGACCCAGAAGAAGTTCGACCTCGTGTTCTCCGTGAACGTGCGCGCGAGCTTCGCGATGTCCCAGGCCGCGATTCCCTACATGCGGAAGCAGGGCTACGGGCACATCCTGATGATGTCGCCGCCGATCAACCCGGCCGCGAGCGTAGGCAAGGCGCCCTACCTCGTGTCGAAGATCGGGATGACCATGCTCGCCATGGCGATTGACGCCGAGGAGAAGGAGCACGGCATCGCCGCGCACGCGCTCTGGCCCGTCGCCGCGATCAAGACCGCGGCCACCGTGAACCTGGGGATGGGCGACGACAGCCAGTGGCGCACGGTCGACATCCTCTCCGAGGCCACCGTGGCGCTCCTCAAGCGCGACCCCCGCGCCACGCAGTTCCGCGCCTGGCTCGACGAGGACGTGCTCGCCGAGGAGGGCGTCACCGACTTCACGCGGTACCGGGTGGTGCCCGACGTGGAGCCGCCCGCGATGTCGATCGAGCTCGTGGACCCGGGTTGGTCGGCGCGTCGGGGGCGCGCGTGATCGCGCTCGCGGCGCTCGCCGCGTTCGCGTTCGCGGCCGAGCCGGCCCACTACCACCCCGACGACGTCGCGAAGGCGAGCGCGCGTTTCGCCACGGTCGCGGAGTCGATGGGCCCGGCTTTCGAGGCCCAAGGCCAGAAGATCGCCACCCTGGGGGTGGCGGTGGCGGAGCTGGAGCTGGGCGTCGCGCTCCTCGGGGCCGCCGCGCCGGCCGAGCTGCGCGCGTGGATGGACACCTCCCGGCGCAAGGGCGTGGGCGAGCGCCTCCGGCTCCAGCGCCACGTGGACCTCCTGCAGGAGGACTACGGTTCGGTGTTCGGCGCCGCGGTGGAGAGGGCGCTGCCGGCCGTGGGGAAGGGCTTCGACGTGAAGGTGTGCGGCGCCACCGGCGTGATCGCGATGATGGGGCGCAAGAACTGCGTCGGCGCCGATCTGAACACGAAGCTCGCCGCCGCCATCGACGCCGATCCCGCGCTCGGGGGCGAGCTCGCCTCCATCGCCGCGGTGGAGTGGCCCACCTTCGAAACGCCCACCGCGCCGCAGCCCGTGGTGGCGCTCACCGGGACGTCCCGGTGGGTCTCCGGCGGGCGCATCGCGGAGAAGCTGATGGCGGCGCGCGTGAAGGACCGCCGCGAGGCGCTCGAAGGCGCGCTCGAGGCCATGATGCCCGAGGAGCCGACCAAGGCCGACCTCGAGAAGGCCCAGGCCCGCAAGGACGCCTACCTCGCGGAGCTCGCCGCCGACGGCGAGGTGCTCCGCGCCGCGATCGCGGCGGCCCTCGGGCGCGCGGCGAAGAAGGGCGGCGCGGCCGACGTGGGCTGGTGCGCGAACCCGGTGGCGCTCGGCGGCTGCGCCGGGGAGAACGTGACCGACGCCGTGCTCGCCACGCTCGTCGCGGACAAGAAGTTCGCCAAGGACATCGCCGTGCTCACGGCGGAGTAGCCTCCGGGGCGTTGCGGGGGCGGAGCCCCCGCCCCAAGAGGCAAACGACGAACCTCGTGAATCAGCGACGGCGACGCGCGAGGGCCAGCCCCGCCAGGAAGATCCCAAGCGCGGCCCCCGAGCCCGCGCCGGGCGTCGCGCACCCGCAGTTGGTCGCGCGCGGCGTGAACGTGGGCTCCGTGGGAAGTTCGGCGTCGGGGCGCCAATCCACGGCGGTGTCGCGCGGCTCGTCGGTGTCTTCGGGGAGGTCGGTGTCGGTGTCGGAAGGGCCGGTGTCGTCGGGGTCTTCTTCGACGATGCAGTCGTCGTCGAGCGTGCCGTCGCAGTCCTGGTCGCCGCCGCCGCAGGGGTCCACGGCGTTGTCGGGGGAGATCGCGGCGTCGCTGTCGTCGCAGTCGCCGCCGCCCCAGGCGATGGCGGAAGCGCCGTCGCCGTCGGCGTCGTAGTCGTCGCCGCCGTCGCAGCCGCTGTCGACGCCGTCGTACCAGGTGTCGACCGCGCCGGGGAACACGGTGGCGTCGGTGTCGTCGCAGTCCACGCCCGCCTCGAAGCCGTCGCCGTCGCAGTCGACGCAGACGAGGATGTCTGCGCCGTCGCAGTCCTGGTCGATGCCGTCGCCTTCGACCTCGATCGCCGTGGGGGAGATGGCGGCGTCGCCGTCGTCGCAGTCGGTGCCGCCGGCGCCGTCGGCCGCGAAGCCGTCGCCGTCGCAGTCGTCGTCGTCGTCGCCGCCGCAGTCGCTGTCGACGTCGTCGTAGCAGGCGTCGACCGCGCCGGGGAACACGGTGGCGTCGCGATCGTCGCAGTCGTCGCCGCCGTAGAAGAGGGTGGAGAAGCCGTCGCCGTCCAGATCGAACTCGGGGCTGGCGTCGCAGTCCTGGTCGATGCCGTCGTACGGGTAGTCGATCATGCCGGGGTTGATGCCGCCGGTCTCGTCGTCGCAGTCGTCGCCGCCGTAGTCGACGGCGTCGTAGCCGTCCTCGTCGCAGTCGTTGTCGCTGAGGCCGTCGCAGTCCTGGTCGAGGGAGTCGTAGCAGGGGTCGAAGACGCCGGGGCGGATGGTGGGGTCGGTGTCGTTGCAGTCGGTGCCGCCCTGCGCGGTGCCGTCGTAGCCGTCGCCGTCGTAGTCGTACTCGGGGCTGCCGTCGCAGTTGGCGTCGAGGCCGTCGCCCATGGGGTCGGCGACGCTGGGGTTGATGGCGGTGTCGGCGTCGTCGCAGTCGTCGCCGCCGTAGGCGTCGCTCGCGTAGCCGTCGGCGTCGCAGTCGTAGTCGTTCGACCCGTCACAATCGGTGTCGACACCATCGTAACAGACCTCGCCCACGGCGCCGGGGAAGGCGAGCGGCTCGGTGTCCTCGCAGTCGTCGCCGCCCCACGCGGTTGCGTCGTAGCCGTCGCCGTCGGCGTCGTAATCGCTGACGAGCTCGCCGTCGCAGTTCTGATCGACGCCGTCGTACCAGATCTCGTCGGCTTCCGGGCCGATGGAGGCGTCCGTGTCGTCGCAGTCGCCGCCCGCGAGGGTGCCCTCGATGGGGGCGCCGTCGCCGTCGGCGTCGTTGTCGTCGCCGCCTTCGCAGTCACCGTCGACGTCGTCGTAGTAGACCTCCTCGGCGTCGGGGGAGACCGCGGCGTCGGTGTCGTCGCAGTCGTCGCCGCCCCACGAGCGGTCGTCGTGGCCGTCGCCGTCGCCGTCGTAGTCGGACAGGCCGTCGCAGTTGGCGTCGAGCCCGTCGTAGTAGACCTCGTCGGCGTCGGGGGAAACGTCGCTGTCGGCGTCGTCGCAGTCGGCCGGGGTTGCGCTCCCGTCGCGATCGGCGTCGTAGTCGTCGTCGCCCGCGCAGTCGCCGTCGACGCCGTCGTACCAGATCTCCTCGGCGCCGGTGTACG
>CAXNIN010000261.1:0-6826 GCA_964202365.1 Myxococcota bacterium
CAGGGCGAGCTCGCGGGCGCCCGCGGGCAGCTCGCGTCGGCCGAGGAGGCATTCGAAGCGTGTGCGAAGGCCGCGCCGGACTCCCTCGATGCTCTGGACGGGCTCGCGCGCGCGCGTCGCTCCCGTGGGAACCTCCCCGGTACCGAGGAGGCCCTCCGCGCGGCGCTGCGTAGCCGCCCGGACACCTGGACGACGGGACACAACCTCGGGGTGTTCCTCGTCGAGCTCGGCCGCTACGACGAGGCCGAGCGGCTCTTGAAGCAGGCCGTCGCGGTGCAAGCTCGCTCGCCCGACGCGCTGGCCCCCGCCCCGTACCTCGCACTCGCGCGCCTCTACCTTGCGACCGACCGCACGGAGCTCGCCCTCGCGCAGGCGCAGCGCGCCTCCGACCTGGGTGGCGGCGCCGAGGCGCTCGCGCTCCGCGGCGCGGCGCGCTTCGAGCTGAATCAAGGGAACATCGCCGAGGAGGACTTTCGCGCCGCGCTCGCGATCGACCCGCGCCACGTCACCGCGCTCGGCGGACTCGGCCAGCTCCACGCCACGCGCGGGCAGTACGAGCTCGCCGCGGCGTCGTTCCGCGCGGTGCTCGAAGTGGACGCCCAGAACCCCGCCGCGCGGGAGAACCTGTCACGGCTGGCGCGGATTGCGCGCGACGGCCTCGAGTGAGCGCCGCCGCGCGGTGAGTCCACGCCGCGGCGCCTGACCTCAGTAAATTTCCATCCAGGCGATGGCGGAGGTCCCCAGGAAGGGGTCCGTCGCGGCGCGCAGCGTCTCGATGGGGGCGGAGGAGCCGTCGGTCTCCGGCGTGGAGGTGCCGAAATACCCCGTCCCGGACTCGCCGAAGGTCACGCCGGAGACGTAGCCCTCGGTCTCGATGTAGGGCGAGTCGGCGGGGGTGACGCCGTCCGTGCCGTTGGTGTCCATGCCCGGGCCGCACGCGTCGAACGTGAGGCCGTACACGCGCCCAACGCCGAGCTCGCAGCGGTCGGCGTCCGGCGTGTAGGTCGTGAAGTAGACGACGCCGGCGTACACCAAGGGGTCCGCGGTGAGGCCCTCCCCCGAGGCGAGGGGGTAGTAGCCGTCGTTGCCGTTGCACGGGATGGGCTGCGCGACGCTGGCGCAGCTCAGCGGGTCGTCGTCCCGCATGGCGAAGAAGTAGCCGGTGTCGGCGCCGTCACGCGAGAACGGGGTGCCGGAGCCCCAGTACACGCCGAGGCCGCCGTCGGAGAGCCAGGCGGTGGTGGCGGCGTAGTAGACCTCGGGCCGGGCGGCGACGCCGTTGGCGCCGCTGGTGCCCGTCATCGGGTCGTAGAACTCGCACCACTCGAGGTCGTCCGGGTTGGTCTCGCTGATGATCGCCTTGTACATCCACGAGGAGCCCGGATCCTGCGGGTCCGTGATGCCGCCGCCGCCCTGGTCGGAGGGGCGGTAGGCGGTGGAGACCGGGAAGTACAACACGTCGCCGTCGCCGTCGGAGTCGACGTCGACCGCCGCGAGCGCCGCGGAGATGTACCCGTTCTCGAGGTTCGTGTCGGAGTCGTAGTTGAGGTCGGAGGTGCCGACCCCGCCGCCCATCGTCGTCGCGTCGGGGAACTTGTCGCCGATGTTGTCGCCGCCGTCTTCGTAGCCGACGTTCTCCGTGCCCCAGGCGTCGTCTCCGACGTTCCACATGTAGAGGTTGGCTTCGGAGGACTGCCAGTAGTTGTTGCCGGTCGTCGTGCTGGTGTAGCCGACGGCGCGCCCGCCGCCCCACATCGCCACCCACTGGTCCGGGCTCACGGCGTCGCCGGCGTCGTAGACGTTGAAGATGACCGGGCGGCCCGTGCCGTAGCCCTGGGCGGTGGTGTCGTCCGGGTTTGACTGCTCCCAGAGGAATTCGGGCGAGTCGGTCTCGGTGATGTCGAGCGCGAGGGTGACCGGCCCGCCCATGCCCTGCTGAACGACCACGACGCGGCGCCACTCTTCAGCGGTCTTCACGCCGTCGCCGTCGCTGTCGATCCAGACGTCTTCCACGACGGGGCTGCCGTCGAAGAGCGAGGTCTTCCCGTACCACATGAGGTCGACGAGGCTGTTGGACCACTCCTCGGGCTTGTCACGGAGCAGGAGGGTGCCGGGAATCCAGGCCCAGAGCTCTTCGCCGGCCTCGTCTTCGGTGGCGGTGGTGGGGTCGTCCTCGAGGCGGAACGCGTGGAGCATGCCGTCGTTTGCGGCGAGCAGCACGATGGACGGAACGTTGTTCGCCTCGAGTCCGGCGAGGAACGCGCGGTACGTGTCGTCGGTGGAGAAGTTCTCGTCGCGGGCGGAGACGACGACCGGGATGGAGTACGGCGAGTCGCCGAGCTTCCAGCGGCCACGCGGGAGATCGAGGTACTTGAACTCGGCGTCGGGAAGGCCGCGAGCGAAGTCGACGAGCGCCTGGAGGTCGTCGCCGTTGACGCCGCAGTCGTTGTTCAGGTCGTACGGCTCGTCGTCGTTACAGTCGCCGAAGGTGGTGCCGACCGTGTCGAGGTAGAGGTCGAGCGTCGAGGTACCGGCGAGGGCGACGACGAACTCGACGTCGAAGCCGATGCGGCGGGCGGGCCGGCCGGTCATGAAGTCGGTGTTCGACGCTTCGCTGGCGAGCGAGCTCAACAGGTACGCGTTGTCCTCGAACGTGTAGATGTCGCGCTTGGCGACACCGTCGCGGTCCTCGGGGTTCGACTCGCCCGCGGTGACCGGGCGGCTGACGAGCAAGTCGCCGCCGTCCCACACCGCGTAGCCGTACTCGCTCGGGCCCTCGTAGAGAACCTCGCCGTACGTAGCGGAGGAGGGCTCGTCGTCGAGCGCGTACCCGCGCACGTGCCCCTGGGCGAGCGGGTTGTCCCCGGTCATCTCGTAGAAGGTGTAGATGACGTAGTCACCGGCGGCGGTCACCACGGGCGTGGAGCGCGTGTAGGTGCCGGCCATGATCTCGCTCATGACGGCGAGGATGCCGCTGAGGATCTCTCCCTGGCTCGTGGCGTCCGTGTAGATGCCGTCGCTGACGGTGTTGGTCACGGCGTTGTCGAAGAGCGCCTCGGCGATGGAGCCGGCCGCAACGCCGAGCGAGATGGTGTGCACGATCGCCCGCTGGGTGTCCGAGAGGGACCCGGCGAAGTCGGTGTTGTACATGTGCGACGCGACGTTGTCGTAGTAGCACTCGGCGTCCACCGCGGTGAGGCCCGCGTTGTCGCACGCCACTTCGGTCGCGGTGCCGTTGCTCGCCGAGGCGTAGGTGAACGAGACCTGGCTATCGGAGACGGGGCGGTCCTTGGCGAGGACGATGAAGTGGGTCTCCGAACACGAGAAGCCGATCGGGCTCTCGGACCAGTCGCCGGTCATCCCGTCGCGGTCGTCGTCGACGCCGTTCGCGGTGCCGCCAGCCTGGAGGTAGTTTTCGCCCGCGTACTCGAGGACCTCGCCGAGGTTGCGCGTGGAGGTGGACCAGGGCGAGACGCCAGCGAGGGCGGTCGCGATCTCGGCGTAGGAGCTACCGACCGGCGCGATCGCGTAGTAGCTCTCGTCCGCGGGATCTTCCGTGGTGCCGATCACCCCATACTGGGCGTGCGGGAAGTGGCGCGCCACCTGACCGATCGCGCCGAGGGTGTCCTCGATGCAGGGGGTGGTGCCGGTCGAAACGTCGCACGGGGCGGACATGTCGGCCGACAGGTCGACCACGAAGATCACCACCGGGGGCACGCGCTCGACGGTGGAGAGGAGCTCGTCGGTGCCGGTGCTCGACGCCCAGGAGGGACTGCCGAGAAGCAACAGAAGGGCCAATGGGGCGCGCGTCATGTCGACCTCAGCGAATCTTGCAAGAGCCGCGCATGACCTTTCGGAGGGTCGACACGACAACGGCTTGCGTGGGGTTGATCTGGGCGTAGGTGGTATCGTCGAAGGTGGCGCGGGAGCGCATGTCCCAGAAGTCCGAGCGATAGCCGCTGCGGCCGAGCTCGGTGCTGTAGCCGGGGGGCGGGTTCGCGCAGCGCTGGTACACGGCGTCGACCTCGTAGATGCCCTGGCTCATCGGGAACTTGATACCGCCGAACATGCCGTCGGCTTCGGTCTTCGGGATGAACATGTTGCCGGTGTCGGCCGTGTCCCAGCCCTCGTCCCGAGGGTTCTCCGACTGGAGCAGGTACCGGGCGTGCTCGGTGCCGGCGTCCGCCGTGTTGAGCACCATCATGTGGCGACGATTGTGCGTCGCGACGCGCTGATCCACGCCGGCCACCGAGAGCGACGTGGCCCCGATGATGGTGAGGAGCGCGATGAGCACCAGCGCGACCAACATCGCGTAGCCCTGGCGGGAGCGGGCAGAGGCCTGGAGGAGGTTCATAGGACGCTCTGGATGCGCATGTTCCGGACCGTGACCTCGGTGGAGAGCACTTGTCGGAAGTAGTGGTCGGACCCGCCCGCCGCGTTGTCTTCGAGCGCGGGACGCTGGCCGGCGTGCAGCCGCGCGGGATCCTCGCGGCTCGACCGGACGACGAGGCTGATGCGGATCATGTAGACGTTGGCGACATCGGCCGGGGTGATGGTGCTCTGCCAGGCGGCGGAGTCGGCGCAGTCAGTGGAACCCGTGGTGGCCCCGAGGCAGTAGCTGAGCTGGATGTCCTCGACGTTGTCGACCAGCGGCACGTCGTCGGCGTCCGGCGACTCGAAGTCGAGGTCCATCATCAGGACGGGGTGCTCGGCGCTGCCCGCCCCGATCCCGTCGCTGTCATCGGCGTCGATGTAGAAGGTGACCACCTCGGCGCGCGAGCACGGCATCACGAGCGGGAGGTTGTCCGACACCGGGCAGGCGATGTCGAAGTCGGACTGCGCCGAGCCGGGCGAGACGGTGATCTCACCGGTGGCGGCGTTGCCGTCGGCGGTCATCTGCCAGAGGAAGCTCCGCATTCCGCCGATCGATCCGTAGTCCAAGCACATCACCAGCTCGCCGCTCCGGTACTGCGCGAGCCGCGCCGCGTTCTGGAGCGCGGTCGGCGACACGGTGAGCGTGCTGGTGCCACAGCTCGGCGGGAACGTCGCCGCGGTGTTCACGACGAGGGAAGGGTCCATCGACACGAGCGTGATGGCGTCGCTGCCGTTGGGGCCCGTGCCGTTGTACGAGATGATGGCGGGGAGCGCGTTGTCCTGGTTTCCACCTTCTCCGAAGGCGCCGACCGTGCTGCCGTTCGTGCCGTACCCGGCGAGGCGCGACGTGCGGCTCATCATGTCCGCTGCCAACCGGGTGTTCTGATGCATCTCCATCTGGAGGTCCTGATACACGAACTGGCGCACCTGGCTCGTAAACAGGTTGTACAGCGCGGCCACCACGAACAGCCCGATGGCGAGCGCGAACATCAGCTCGATGAGCGTGAAGCCGGAGCGCGCGCGACGGAGAGGGCGGGTCAACATCAGCTGTCCCGGTAGCGGTAAGAGGAGATGGTGGTGCCGTGCGCGCCACCAAACGTCACGTCTTCGTACGTGCAGCGGACGCGAACGCGGACCCAGGTGTCGTTCAGGTCCATGTCCTGTACGTCCCAGGTGATCGTGTAGAGCGCCGGGGAGATCCCGGTCGGCACGGCGCTGTTGAGCGAATTTACCTTCACAGGCGCCGCGGGCCACTCGAGCGGCTCGTACATCGGGGCGATGTCGGAGCTCGCTCCCCCGTCTTCGAGCTCTGCGGGTCGGAGCGCGGTCGCGGTCCAGTCCATGGACATCAGGCGTTCCATCTGGGTCTGCGCGAGGTAGGTGCAGTCCGTGAGGCGGCGCGCGTTCATGTTCGCGCGCAGCGCCTGGCTGTGGAAGCCGAACATCACGATCAGCGAGAAGCCGAGCAGCGCCGAGGCGATCAGCACCTCGACCATCGTGAAACCGCGGCGGCTGCCGCGCGCTGCGCTGTGGAGGGTGCGCCTCATCGGGTACTCGCCTCCGCCGCGCCGACGGCGTTGTCGGGGAGCGCCGAGGACTCCGACACCTCGAGGCGCGCGAGCCCGCCGCGCGAGATGCGGAGCGTGGCCTCCTCGGTGGCGCCGCGCGCGAGCGCGGCCTTGTTCACGATCCGCACGGCGACGTAGCCATCCGGGAAGTCGGTCACCGGGTTCGAGACCCAGCCGCGCGGCGAAAACACGATCGAATCCTCGTTGCCCATCGCCGGCCCCTCGAGTGCGGGCCACGGCGCGAGGCTGATGTCAGGCGCTTCGTTCGCGCCGCCGTCGCTCAAGCTGCGCTCCCCGAGAGAGCCGTCGGAGCCGTCGTCGATGGGGAGGGTGTCCCACTCGACGCTGCCCTGCGAGCGGTTCCCCACCTGCAAGAGCCACTCTCCGACCTGCACGTCGGAGGGGTCGAGCGCGGCGTCCGCGGCGGTGAAGAGGAGGCGCGTCTCGCGGTTCGTCGCGATCGCCAGGGCACGGAGCTCCTGAACGTCGGATTGCAGCATTCGCGCGGCCTTCATCATGCGGAAACGGTCGACCTCGTCTGAAACGGCGAACCAGCCCATCGCGGTGAGGATGCCGACGATGGCGAGCGCCACCGCGAGCTCCACGAGGGTGTGGCCCGATCGGGACGTTGCAAGATCCATTCCACGCACATCCCGCCCGTTGTCGCCTTTCGTCACGCGGAGAGATGAGAAATGTTTACCCATCTGGGAACTTCCTCCCCAGATCGGGGCGTCCGCTCCGAAGGCCCGGGCACGCGTCGTCGACGCTTCCCCTGCGGTCGCGCACCGCGCGGCGCGCGCCGGTGAGCTCCGGGAGCGGCACGCCGGTGGCCTCCGCGCGGTCGAGGGCGCGATCCGCCTCCTCCAACCACGCGTACACCGGCG
>CAXNIN010000262.1:0-6816 GCA_964202365.1 Myxococcota bacterium
GGCGGAGCCGGCGGGGGGACGCGCCCGATCGGACCCGCGCCGCCCGACGGGATAGGGCCAACCCCGACTCGGAGGCCCCGTGCGCTCGTTGTTCGTGATGGACCCGCTCGACCGCCTGAACATCGCCGGCGACTCGACCTACATGCTGATGCGCGAGAGCACGGCGCGGGGCTGGCCCGTGTGGTGGTGCACCCCGAACGACCTGTACGTGCGCGGCGGTCGGACGTGGGCGAACGTAGAGGAAGTCACGACGACCGCCGACGCGCCGCACTTCTTTCGCGGCGGCCGCGGCGACGTGGAGCTGGGCGAGTTCGACCTCGTGTGGATGCGGAAGGACCCCCCGTTCGACATGGAGTACATCTTCTCGACGTGGCTCCTGGAGCGGGTGCCCCCGGGCACGCGCGTGTTCAACCGCCCCTCCGCGATTCGCGACTACAACGAGAAGATCCACACCCTCGACTTCCCCGAGCTGTGCGTGGACACCCTCGTGAGCCGCGACATCGCGCGCATCGTGGCGTTTGCCGGCACCCACGAGCGCGTGGTGCTCAAGCCGTGGGACGGCAACGGCGGCCGCGGCGTGCTCGTGAGCTCCGCGCGAGACCCGAACCTCCGCTCGATGATCGAGCTTCTCACGGCGGAAGGCACGCGCTCCATCTTCGCCCAGCGCTACATCCCCGAGATCGTCGAGGGCGACAAGCGCATCATCCTCGTCGACGGCGAGCCCGTGGGCGCCATGCTCCGCGTGCCGTCGGGCACCGACCACCGCGGCAACATGCACGCCGGCGCACGGGTGGCCGCCACGACGCTCACCGACCGCGACCGCGAGATCTGCGCCCGCATCGGGCCGCGCCTCAAGGAAAATGGCCTGTTGTTCGTGGGAATCGACGTCATCGGCGGGTGGCTCACCGAGATCAACGTCACGAGCCCGACCGGCATCCAGGAGATCAACCGCCTCGCGGGGATTCGCCTCGAGGCGATGGTGCTCGACGCCGCCGTTGCCAACCACCCGCGGAGCGCCTGATGTTCTGGCTCCTCGCCTGCACGTTCGGCCCCTCGACCGACGAACTGTACCCGCCGCTCGCGGATGTCCCCGTGTTCACCCTTCAGGATTCGGCGGGCGCCAGCGTGACGCGTGAGACGTTTGCCGGCAAGGTGTGGGTGGCTGACTTCATGTTCACGTCGTGCCCGGACGTGTGCCCCATCCTCGCGGCGCACATGGCCGAGGTGCAGGCGCGCTACGCCGGAGACGACCGCGTGCGCCTGGTGTCGTTCAGCGTGGACCCGACCACGGACACGCCGCCCGTGCTCGCGGCGTACGGCGCCCGGTTCGGCGCGGACCCGAAGCGGTGGATCTTTCTCACCGGGCCGATCGCGGATCTGAAGACCGTGGTGGTGGGCGGGTTCAAGATGGCGATGGAGCGCGTGTCGGCCGAGGGCGAGCCGATGAACGTGCTCCATGGCGAGCGCTTCGTGGTGGTGGACGAAGCGGGGCGCATCCGCGGCTACCCGGACCCGAAGGAGCCCGGGAAGACCACGTTGTACGCCACGGTAGACGCGCTCCTGGCCGACTGACGGCCCGCGGCGTCAGGGAATCTTGAGCTTCATCCCGATGTCGAGGGCGATGCCGCCCTTGAGCGTCTTCTTGTTGGCGTCGCGGATCTCTTCCCAGCGCGTCTTGTCGCCGTAGTAACGCTGCGCGAGCCTCTCGAGCGTGTCGCCCTCCCCGACGACGTGCATACTTGCGGTCGCGACGTTGGCGGCCTTCGCGGGCGTCGCGGCGGCGGGCTTCTCGGCGACCGCCTGGACGGCGGCGGCCTTCTGCGCGGCGGTGGGCGCCTTCGCCGCGCTGGCGGGGGGCGTCTCCACCTTCGCGGTGGGGGCACCGACGACGGCGGCGGGGGCGGCGTCGGCGGGCGGGGCTTCGGCCATCACGGCGTTGGCACGGGCGGCGACGGGCGCCACTTCGGGGGCGCCGCCGCCGCCGCCGCCGGCGCGCGCGAAGACGAGGAGCAGGATGACGAACGTGGCGAGCACGCTCGTGCCGAGCGCGGCGTACTTCCAGTTGCGCTCGCGGAGCCGGGACTCGGTGACCTCGGTTTCGAGGCGCACCTGCTCGGAGCGGAGCGTGCGCGTCTCGTTGCGGAGGGAGCGGATCTCGCCCTGCTCGCGCGCGGCGATGCGGCTGCGGTGCTCTTCTTCGCGGGCGCGCTCGGCGCGGATCGCGGCCTCGAGCTGCTCGCGGAACCCGGCGACGGGGATGCCGCCGGCGGCCACCGCGGCGTCGACGCGCGCGAGGGCCTCGACGGGGCGGCCCTGAGCGAGGTGGACGCGCGCCATGAGCAGGAGCGCGTCGGCGTCGTCGGGATCGAGGCAGAGGAGCATCTGGAGCCGCGCCTGCGCCTGGCCGAGGTGGCCGTCGCGCGCGTAGCCGAGGGCCTCGTCGTAGAGCGAGTTCGGTGCGTCGATGCCCGCGCTCTTGAGCGTGGCGGCGATGCGCTCGGTGGCCGGCTGGCCGTCGGCGGGGGCGCCGCGGGGCGGATCATCGAACTGGAGGAGGGAGGACTCGGTCACGGAGGTGCTCCGGGCGGAGGGGCGCGACGGGAATCGCGAGGAGGGACCCCGAGGGTATCTCTGTTTACGTGTCAAGTCCACCGCTCGGGCGGACACGACCTGTGCCCCTCGGCCCGCGGAGCGCGTCGGGGCGCGCGGTTTCGCGATAGACGGGCCGCATGGCGCGTCTGTCCGAAGAATTCGTGGTCGTTCCCGAGGGCTGGTTGTCCCGCGGAGAGGCTTTTGTGTCCGGAGATGGCGCGCAGCTCTCGGTGTTCGGGGGTATCCCCGGCGAGCGCGCGCGCGTGCGGCTCCTGGAGCGGCGGCAGCATCAGTCGCGCGCGAAGTTCCTCAAGGTGCAGGGCCCCGCGAGCCCGGACCGCGTGGAGCCCCCCTGCGAGCGCTACGTGCCGTGCGGCCGTTGCCCCTTGATGCACGTGTCCCGCGCCGGCCAGGACCGCGCCCGGATCGACGTGCTCCGGCAGGCGTTCACCGAGGCGAAGGTGGCCCCGATCGCCGGCGGCCGCGGGATCGACGCCGTGGTGCACGTCGAAGGCGACGCGCTCCACGCGATGGAGCTCGAGGCCGGCTGGTCGGACGACCGCCACCTCCGCATCGGCGTCCCCGCACGCGACGCCCGGCGTCTCGTCGCGATTCCTTCGTGCACGGTGAGCGTCCAGTCGCTCCGCACGATGATGACCGCGACGGCCCACTTCGCCCGCGCGCTCGAGGTGTGGCCGTGGGAAGGCCACCGCGGGAGCCTCCGCGGCTTCTCCGCGCGCCAGTCCGTCACCACCGGCGAGATGCTCGTGACGTTCGTGTTCGCGCGCTCGTCGCCGTTCGCGAAGGAGCTCGCGAACGCCGTGGCGTCGCAGCAGCCCGAGGTGGTGGGCGCGTTCGCCCACTGGAACGACGTGGTGGGGCCGATGGTGGCGGCGCCGGAGGACGGCGAGCCCGAGGCCTCGCTCGTGTACGGGCGCAACACGATCGAGGAGGACGTCGACGGCCTCCGCGTGCGCATCGGCGCGCTCGACCCGTTTCCGACCTACCCCCGCGCCGGGGTGCGGGCCTGGAAGGAGCTCGTGGCCGCGCTCGCGCCGGTCCAGGGCGACGCCGTGGTCGACATCGGCGCGGGCGCCGGGGCCGGCGCGCGCACGCTCCTGCTCGCCCGCGCGGCCGGCTGGGCGCTCGGCATCGACCCGCGCGAAACGGTGATCCGGCGGGCGCGCGAGAACGCCGCCGCCAACGGCATCGGCGCCGACTTCGTTGCGGGCCGCGCGGATTATGCCCTCGAAGACGCCCAGCCGCGCCTGATGGGCCGCCGGCCGCTCGCGGTGCTCGAAGCCGGGCCGAAGGGGCTCGATACCCTGGCGGTGAACGCGCTCCTCGCGGTGGAGCCGCGTCGCATCGCGATCACGTCGACGAACCCGCGCGCGCTCGGCAAGGACATCGCCCGGCTCACCGAGCGGGCCTTCCAGCTCACGCGCGTGATCCCGGTGGACACCGCGCCGCACACGCCGTTCGGGGAGACCATCGCGCTCCTCGTTTCGTCCGATACGACGCCGCCAACCCTCCGCGCGCCTCGTCGCCGAACCGTCCGGAGCTGACGACGGGCCGCGCGGCGTGCCGCCGTCGGGGGATGCGGCGCACGCTCGTTGAAGGTGTTTGTTGGCGCGGATCGGGCCGCGCTCGTGGTACGGACGAGACATGCGGGTTCTCTTCGTCTGCACCGGCAACATCTGTCGCTCCCCGGCGGCGCACGCCGTGTTCGAGGCGGCGGCGCGGAGCGCCGGGCTCCTGGCCACCGTGGACTCCGCGGGCACCGGGAGCTGGCATATCGGAGAGCTGCCCGACCCGAGGGCGCGCGCCGAGGGCGCCCGCCGCGGCTACCGGCTCGACCACCGCGCGCGGAAGCTCCGCCCCGCCGACTTCGACGTGTTCGACCTCCTCATCGCGATGGACCGCTCCCACCTCGAGACGTTGACCAGCCTCGCGCCGGCCGGCCGCCAGGGGCGCCTCGTGTTGTTTCGCACCTTCGACCCCGCCGCCGACGGCGAGCTCGACGTGCTCGACCCCTACTACGACAACGACGGCGCCTTCTCCGGCATGTTCGACGTGATCGAGCGCGCGGCGCCGGCGCTTCTCGCGCGGGTGGCTCCGCGCGTGCCCGTGGCGGGCGTATATCGGTAGGGGCGGCGCGACATCCGCGCCGCGAGGCAGAGCGTCATCATCAACCGGCGCGCCGGGTGCCCCGGTTCACGCCCCGAGCACCGGCACGAGCCCGAGCACGAGCGCCGCGACAACCCAGGCGCCGACGCGCCGATCGGGGCGGAGGAGGCCGGTCTCTCCGGAGTCGTCGCCGAGGCGCTCCCCGAGGGCGGCGCCGACCGCCGCGCCGAGCACCGCGAGCTCGAGCGCGGCGGCTTCCGTACGGCCGACGCCGAGCATCGCGATCGCCGCGCCGAGAGCGGCGAGGAGGACGAACACCCGCGCGATCGGCGGCACGGGCGCCTCGGGCGCGAGCCGCCCCGCGAGGCGGGGGCCGATGAGCGCCCCGACGACCACGATCATCGGGAGCCACGTGGCGGGGCGCTCCGGGTGCCACCCGCCGCCGGTGACGCGCTGGTAGCCGGCGACGAACCCAACCGCGACGGCCGCTGCGCCCACGCGATCGGTTCGGTGAAGGCGGCCTCTGCTCACCCCGAACGCTGCGGTGCAGACGACGAGCGACGTCCCGGCCGACACGAGCCCGGCGAGCAGAGCGGCGTTCACGATGCGGCCTTCGTCACGCGACCATTCCCCGACCGATCACCGTCGCGAGCGCCATGATGGTGATGCTCGGGTTTACGCCGAGAGAGGTCGGGAAGGTCGAGCCGTCCGCGAGGTAGAGGCCTTCGAGGCGGTGGGCGCGGCCGTCGGGGCGGATGACGCTCGTTTCCGGGTTGGTGCCCATGCGGCACGTGCTCATCGGGTGAGCGGCGTAGAGCGTGAAGTCCTGGAGCGCGCGCGTTTTTAGCTGCGCGTAGAGCTCCTCGGCGGTGGTGCACGGGGTGGTGCCGTTGACCGGCGCCATGACCGTGTGCGCGCCGCCCGCGAGGAGCACCTTCGCGGACCAGAGCATGCCGTCGCGGATGCGGTCGACGTCGTGGGGATCGAAGTCGTAGCGGATGTCGGCGCGGCCGTCGGCGTAGGCGCCGACCGAGCCTTCGCCCTTGTCGGAGATCATGACCACGAGCCCGCACAGGTTCGGAAGCCGGGCGATCGCGGCCTTCATCGTGGGGCCGGGCGGCGCGAGGATGCCGAGGCACACCTCGGGCGGGGCGTTGAACGTGTGCGGGAGCACGCCGGGGAGCTCGGGGATGTGGAAATACGCGCCTTGCGTCGCGCCTTTCCAGAGCTCGATGGTCTCGTCGGTGAGCCCGAGGACGGCGTTGCCGGGGTGCACGTGGAGCCCCTTGCCGACGGCGGGGCCGAGCTTCGGCGCGAGGCCGCTCGCGTGCAGGAGGCGCGGCGTGCCGATGCCGCCGGCGGCGACGACCACCCGGCCCGCGCGCACGCGGACCCGGCCGCCGCGGCGGTGGTCGTCCGGGTGGACGAAGTGGCCTTCGACGCCGACGACGCGGTCGCCGTCGAGGAGGAAGCTCTCGACCTTGGCTTCCGCCTGGATGCGGGCGCCGGCGCTCACGGCTTCGACGAGCAGGTTCATGTCCATGCTCGCCTTCCCGAAGCTCGGGCAGCCGAAATAGCACACGCCGCAGCCTACGCACCCGGGGGTTGCGCGCTGGAGGTAGCCGCCTTCGAGGCCGAGCTTCTTGACGCCGCGCACGATGAGATCGTTGTTGCCGCCGGAGATGTCGGTGCGCGTCTCCCAGATGCCGAGGAGCTCCCAGAGCTCGTCGTAGACGGGTTTTAGCGCGGCGGGCGAGTACCGGGCGTCGCCGAGGAGCTCCACCCAGCCCTGGAGCACGTCGTCGGGGGTGCGCCACGCGATGGCGCTGTTGATGAGCGAGCCGCCGCCGACGCCGCGGCCCGCCGCGATGGGCATGTAGGCGCTGCCGGAGGCGACCATCGCGCCGCCCTCCTGCATGTGGTACCGCATCGCGTCGCCCTGGTTGCGATGGAAGCGCGCCTTCGCGGGACCTTCCTCCAGCATCACCACGCGCGCGCCGCCGAACGCGAGCGCCCGCGCGACCGCGGCGCCGCCGGGCCCCGTCCCAATCACGACGACGTCGGTCTCGAGATCGAGGTCGGCGTCGGAGAAGCCGT
>CAXNIN010000263.1:0-6811 GCA_964202365.1 Myxococcota bacterium
GAGCGAGGTGATCGCCGTCGATCAGCACATGCGCGCCCCGGCGATGTCGCTCCACGCCCCGGTGGGCGGGGAGGACGGCCGCTCCCTCGCGGAGATCGTGCCCGACAACGACGCCTCCGGGCCCGAGGAGAAGGTGGCGGAGTCGCAGCTCGGCGCCCTCGTCCAAGAGAAGCTCCGCAACTTCGAGAAGACCCTCGAAGACGAGCGGGAGCGCGCCATCTGGGTCGAGCGCCTCGTGGCGAACGAGCCCGCGAGCCTCTCCGACCTCGGAGAGCGTTACGACGTGAGCAAGGAGCGCATCCGGCAGATCGAGGTGCGCATCAAACGTCGACTCAAGACCTACCTCCAGCAGGAGCTCGGCGAAGAGATCGACTTCGAGTTCGACGTTCCGGAGAGCGCCTAGATGTTGCTCGGGCTCCTCGCGCGTGCGCGCGCCACCGTCTCGCCGCCGACCGGCCGGGTGGCGCACCGCGCCGCGGAGCCCGCGTCTTATCGCGTGGGCGGCTCCCCCTTCGGCGTGCACGGCACCGGCCCGCACGCCCCCCCGCCGCTCCCGCTCTGGACCGAGGATCCCGCCTCGGGCGAGCCGCTCCCCGAAGGCGCGAGCCTCGACCTCGCGCCCGGGGCGTTCCGCGAGGCCCGCGTGGCGCTGCGCCACGGGTGGTTTCCGGCCCTCGCGTTCCAGGCCGCCCGCGGCGACCGCACGGCGGAGGCCGCGGTCGCGACCGCGCTCGACGGCTGGCTCCGCCAGGACGTGCCCGGCACCGGCGTCGCGTGGGCGCACGCGTCCGACCTCGCCGCGCGCCTCGTGCACTGGCACGTGGGCCTCGCGTGGCTGGCCGCGAGCCCGGGCGGCGCGCCCGAGTGGCTCCGCGCGGCCCTCGCCGGGAGCGCCGGGTGGCACATCGCCCACCTACGCGACCGCATGCCCCGCGGCGACGCGCACGTCGCCCGCCGGGTGGCCCACCACGCCGGGCTCGTGGTCGCCGGCTTCACCTTCCCCGACCTCCCCGACGCCCGCGCCGCGCGGAGCGAGGGCCTCTCGGGGCTCCGGTACGACCTCCCCGCGCTCCTGCATCCCGACGGTGCCCCCCGCGACGACGCGCCCCTGCGCCTCGCCGAGAGCCTCTGGTACGTCGCGATCGCCCGCGCCGTGACCCGCGCGAACGGCGGCGCCTTCCCCGCCGACGCCGACGCCGCCTTCGTGCGCGGCGCCCGCTGCCTCGAGCGGCTGGCCGGCGAGCTGGGCACCCTCCCCTCTCTCGGGGAGGCGCCCCTCGGCGACCTGCTCGCCGCCGCGACGCCGCTGCCCTGGTCCCTCTGGAACCTCGCCCGCGCGTGGGGCCTCGACGACGGCGCGCCCGCGCCCGACGCCGACCTGGACCCCCGCCTCGCCTGGCTCTCCGCCGACGCCTCGGGCGGCGCACCGGAGGTCGCCGGCAAGACGTGGAGCATGTGGGTGTTCCGCGAAAGCGGGCTCGCGGTGGCGCACATGCGCATCAAGAACCGCCCGTCGCGGGTGGTGGCCGAGATGGGCTCTCCCGACGTGCGGTCGCCCGCGAGCCACGTCGCGCCCCTGCACGTGCTCTGGGACGTTGGCGAGACCGCGGTCCTCGCGGACGCCGGGCCCTCCGAGGGCGCCGGCAGCCTGACCGACTGGCTCGCCTCCACCGCCGCGCACAACGCGCTCCTGCTCGACGGCCACACCCTCGCGGACGCGGTCCCCGCCGTGCTCGGCGTGGCCCGGGTGGACGGCAAGAAGGCCCGCATCGAGGGGCACCACACCGGCTGGCACCGCTACCGCGTTCCGCTCACGCACGAGCGCGACGTGCTGCTCAACCAGGCGCGGCTCGTGATCACCGACCGCCTCGTACCCGTGCGGCCGCGCGTGGGCCGGCACTCCGTTCGGGTGTCCTGGCAGCTCGGCCCGGGGTGGACCCTCACGCCCGAAGGCACCGGCTACGTGGCGAAGAACGGCGACCTCACGCTCGTGATCCACCTGCCCGCCGGGCTCTCCTGGTCCGTGCACACCGGCCAGACCGGCGCCCACCCCGTGGGGTGGGTGCGCGGGCCCGACGGCCCCGTCGCGGCCCCGTGCCTTGTCGGCGACGGCGGCGTGGACGGCGCCGCCGAGTTCGTGACGAGCTTCGAGATCCGGTAGGCGCGGCCGGGCGGGCGCTACGCCGCGGCGCCCCCGCGGCGCGCGCCCGTGCTGCGCACGAGCCACTCCACGAGCCGCGGCGCGAGCCAGTGCGACCAGGCAAAGAGCAGGAGCACGACGGGGCGGATGACCTCGCGCCGGGGCCGAAGCGCCACGCCGGCGACGATGTCCCCCGCGGCCTCCGCGGACATCACCGGGATGAGCTTGCCGACGGTGGGGATGCGCTCGTGGCTGCCGGCCGCCACGTCGAAGTAGGCCGTGCGCACCTCGCCGAGGAGCACGTGGCAGCTCCGGAGCCCGGTGCCCGCGAGATCGGCGCAGAGCGCCTCGTGGAGCCCGCGGAGCGCCCACCGCGACGCCGCGTACGCCGTGGCCCCTGGCCAGGGCATCAGGCTCGCGGGGGAGCCCACGTGCACGAACGCGCCGGTGCCGCGCGCGAGCATCGGCGCCATGAACGCCGCGCACACGTGGTACGCGGCGAGGTACGGCGCCCCGATCATGCGATCGCCGGCGGAAGCCGGGAGCTCCTCGATGAAGCGCCACTCGCCGGAGCCGGCGGAGTTGACGATGACGTCGGGCACGCCGTCGCGCGCGAGCACCCGCGCCGCGAGGGCCTCGACCGCGGCGGCGTCCGTGGCGTCGGCCACCTCCACGATGCCGACGCCGCCGCGCGTATCGACCTCCGACGCGACGGCGTCGAGCGCGTCGCGACCCCGTGCGACGAGCACGAGCCGCCACCCGTGCCCCGCGAGGGCGAGCGCGGTGGACCGACCGATGCCGGACGAGGCGCCGGTGACGACGGCGAGAGGCTTCTGCGACATCGGGGCTCCGCGAGGGGTGGAGGGGGGGCGTTGCGGGGGGCCCGCCCCCCGCCCCAAGAAGACGAAGCCTTAGAGCGCCGTGAACGCGCCCTTGCCGTCGACCTGGAACGTGACGGACGCCATCTCGCTCCGACAGGAGCTCTCCTTGCGCCACGCCACCACCACGCCGACACTCGCGAGCGGGGCGGCGTCCGTGCCGCGGTTGATGGGCGGGAGCACGCCGGGGGCGAGCACCTCGTAGCCTTCGCCCGGGCGGGTGACGGCGAGCGAGACGTCGACGACGTAGGCGCCGCCGTTTGCTTCGGCGGTGGTCCACACGAGCTCGGCCTCGCCCGCGCCGTCCTTGCCGATGGGGACCACCTTCGTGTGGACGGTGGGCTCGATGGGGAGGGCGGCGATCACGGCGTCCGGGAGGGCGGAGCGGAGATCGACCGGCGCGCCGACGATGCCCGCCGGGGTGGTGGTGCCGGCGAAGGCGAGAGGCACCACGGCGGCGAAGACGAAGGCGAACGGGCGCATCTGGCCCTCTACTCCGCGGCGGCCGCGAGCACGAGCACGACGGTGGGGCCGTCGAGGCGCAGGCCGTGCTGGTTGTCCCCGAGGAGCACGGTGCGGCCGTCGGGGAGGCGAGCGAGGCCCTCGATGTTGGGGAGGTCGGTGAGCTCGGCCGCGAGATCGCGCACGACGCGCGCGGTGCCCGCGGGAGCGCCGTCGGCCGCGGAGGGGAGCCGCGCCGCGACGAGGCGGACCGTCTCGTAATGGCGCTCAATGGCGAGTAGTTCGACCCCGGCGTCGGTGAACGCGAGGGCGTCGAGCGTGGAGAGCTTCCCGTTGTCGCTCGTGAGCGGGACGACCGCGGTGCGCACGGGCCCGCCGTCGAGCGGCACCCGCCACACCGGCGCGGCGCGGGTCTCGCCGACGGTGACCTCAGACGCGGCGATCAAGGCGCCGTCGAGCAGATCGAGCGACTCGACGCCGTGGTTGGCGCCGCCGGTGACCCCGAACGGGAGGTACGGGAGCGACCAGACGGTGGGACCTACGGCGGCGCGCGGCTTGCCGTCGGCCGTGGTGACGACGACCTCGAGCACCCGCTCCGCCGCGCGCCCCTCGCCCTGCGTCTCCGTGCCGACGGCGAAGCGCCCGGGGCCCAGCCACGCGAGCGACTCGGCGTCGACGCCGACCGGCCACCCGGCGACCGGGATCGGGGCGCGGTCGAGCGCGACGGTGTCGCCGTCGAGGCGGAGCGGCACGAGGGCGACGCCCCGCTCGGAGACCGCCCAGAGGAGGCCGTCGGCGTCGATCGTGAGCCCGGAGAGCCCGTTGAGGCCCGCCGGGAGCGTGGACCGCGTGACGCCGAAGCCGCCGCCCGCTCGCGCCGAGCAGGACGCCGAGAGCGCGACCGCGGCGAGGAGCGCGGCCCGGCGGGGGTTCAGAAGCGCCATCGTCGGTTCCAGGAGAGCGAGCTGAAGCCCGACGTACCCGTGGTGAGGTCGACCTGCCAGAAGCGGCCCACGCGCCACTCCAGCGTGATGTCCACGACGTTCTCTTCGAGCGCGTCGGCAGACCAATCGTACTCGCCCACGAGGAAGAGGTCCGACTTGAAGATGGCCCCGCCGCTCAGACGCCGCCCGATACGGATGCCGGTGGTGCCGATCTCGAACACGTCGAACACCCCCCCTTCGGCGGCCTGCTGGTTGACCGCGCCGAGGCTCCCCTCGATGAGCAACGTCGTGATGCCCGCGAGCGCGTCGCCTTCCCCGGCGGCGATCTCGCTGCTCGGGCGCCCGAGCACGAGCACCGAGAGGATGTCCTCCGGGGCGAGGGTGTCGTCCGCGGCATCGAAGCCGAGCTGGAGGCGCGACGGCGTGCCGGTGATGGTGGTGGTGATCGCGCCGTACTCGACGTTGGTGTGCGCGGCGACGAGGTCGAGGACGGGGTCGGTGTAGTCGAGTCCGGTGAAGGAGAGGGTGCCGCCTTCGAGCTCGAACGGCCGGCCGAAGACGCGCGCCGAGCCGCGCACGGGCTGGACCTCGCCCACAATCGAGAGCGCGCCGTCGGCGACGCGCGCGACGACGGCGCCGTCGAGCTGACTCGAGAGCTCGATCGACGAGAAGGAGCGGAACGCGGACCCGAACATCTGCTCCATCGGCATGGCGGCCGCGAGGAACGCGCTGCGTTCGAGCGCGATCGACACCTCGGCGTCGAGCCAGTCCGGGAACGTGAACGTCGTGGAGGCGCGACGTTCGGCGAGCGTGGGCGCGTCGCCGCGGCGGAGCACGCGGACATCCGGCGGGAGCGCGAGATCGCTCGACCCGGTGAAGAAGCGCTCCGGGACGACCAGCTTGCCGTCGACCACGGCGAGCGTCCCACTGAGCCGGAGCTTGCCCGCGCGCTCGCCGAGCCGGAGCTTGCCGGACATCCGAAGCGTGCGCTCGGGCACGTCGAGGAGCCAGGCGCGGTCGAGCGTGACGGTGCCGTCGAAGACGGGTCGGTCGTCCTCGCGGCGCGCGGTGATGCCGCCCGTGATGCGACCGGGATCGACGGCGCCGGGGCCCATGCGGTACGTGCGCACGTCGAGGTCGGAGACGCGGAGATTGTCGCGGCCGACTTTCCCGGCGAAGCGCGCCTCGGCGTAGCGCACGCCGGTGGAGCGGAGGGTGAAGTCGCCGTCGACGAGGCCGAAGTCGAGGTCGGGGACGGGGTCGAGCACCGTGCCGGTGACGGTGCCGCGAACCGAGATGGAGCCGGCCGCGGCTTCGAGCTCGGGCCACGCGGCGGCCACCGCCGTGAGCGGGATGGCGCTGCCGTCGATGGTGAGGGCGAGGCCGTCGCGGGCGAGCTCCGCGAGGGGGTCGGCGCCGAGCCGCGGCGCCACCGGCACGAACCCGGAGACGGTGACGGCGCCCTTGTTGCCGAAGCCGACGTTGCCGTAGACCGTGTGCCCGCCCTCCGCGACCTCGACCGTGACGAGCGCCGGGGAGATCGCGATGTCGCCGAGCCGCCCGGAGGCGAGGAGGAGCGCGCCGCCGAGCGCCGGGGCGTCGACCGTGCCGCCGAGATGGAGCCCGCCGGAGAGATCGCCCGTGAGGCGGGTGGGGAGCCCGTCGACGAAGCCGGCGAGCACCTGGATCGGGAGGCGCATGGGGACGACGTCGAGCGAGAGCTCGCCGAGCCACGCCGAGGGGTCGGCGAGGGCGAACGCTGGGCCGCGGCCGAGCAGCCCGCGCACGGCGTCGCCGAGGCGGAGCGTGCCGGTGCCGCTCACGGCGAGCCGCCGCTCCAGGCGCTCGCGGGCGACCGCGCGGAGCTCGACCGCGCCGTTGGCCGCGGTGGCGTCGACGTCGAGGCGAATCCAGTCCCCGCCTTGCCCGACCGGGGCGTCCAAGATCGCGACGAGGGTGGCCGTGGGGTCGAGGAGCTTCCCCGTGAGCGCAATTTCCGCCGAGGCCCGGAAGTCGGGAAGCGGCTCGCCGGGGAGGATGGCGCTCCACGCGGCGGCGTCGCCGGCGGGGAGGATCAGGCGCACGTCGAGATCGCCGTCGGAGACGAGGCCCGGCGCGTCGATGGCCAACGAGAACGGCACCTCGCCCACGATGCGGGCGAGCCGCTGCGCGCCGGAGCTGGCGACGCCGTCGATGCGCAGCCGACCTTCGCCGCCGACGCCCTGGATGTCGAGGTCGACGCGGCGGACCACGTCGGGAACGGCGAGATCGTTCGCGGTGAGATCGAGCAGGAGCGCCGGATGCGCGGCCGGCCCCTCGAATGAGGCGCGGAGCGACACCCGGCCCGCGTACCCATCGAGCCGGCCGGGCAAGAGCGACGCGAGCTG
>CAXNIN010000264.1:0-6795 GCA_964202365.1 Myxococcota bacterium
CACGAGCAAAGACAGGGGAACTCCGAGAGAGGCGGCCGCCGTAACGGAGACCGCCATCTCGCGAAACACCCGTGCATTTCAGGTCACGAAATCGTCACCTGCGCGACACGTTTGCCCCGGTCTGCGCAGGGCGAGCCCAACTGTCCGCCTACAACGTACCGTACTCGGGGCCGTTGCCACCTTCCGGCGGCACCCACGAGATGATCTGGTACGGGTCGCGGATGTCGCAGGTCTTGCAGTGCACGCAGTTGGAGAAGTCGATGTGCAGTTCGTTGCGCTTCGTCGTCTCGCTGAAGTGCATGTTGTACACCTGCGCGGGGCAGAACCGGGTGCACGGGTTGCCGTATTCCTCGGCGCACTGCGTGGCGCAGATGTCCTTGTCGACCACCTTGAGGTGCGCCGGCTGCTTCTCTTCGTGCTTCGTGCCCGAGTGGTACACGTCGGTGAGCTTGTCGACGATGTAGACGCCGTCGTACTCGACCTCGTCGCGCTCGGGGTAGCCCTTGTGGCCGTGCACGTGCGCGGTCTTGAGCATGTGCTCGTAGTCGGCGTGGAACGGCTTGATGTCCTTGCCGGGGCCGAACACCATGCTCATGCCGACGGCCGCCATGCCGCCGATGACGCCCTTCTCGAAGGCGGCGTGGAAGTTCTTCGACGCCTCCATCTCTTCGCGCACCCAGCTCCCGTTGACGCGCGCGGCGTACTCGGCGAGCACGGCTTCGGCCGACTCGCCGCTGCGGAGGGCGTCGAACGCGGTCTCGGCGGCGAGCATGCCGGTCTTCATGGAGAGGTGGATGCCCTTGATGCGGGCCGGGTTGAGGAAGCTGGCGGAGTCGCCCGCGATCATCGCGCCGTCGGCGTAGAGCTTGGGGATGGACGCCCAGCCGCCCACGGTCACCGCCTTGGCGCCGTACTTCACGACCTTGCCCGCGCCGAGCTTCTTGCGCATGTACGGGTGCGCCTTGAGCTTCTGCAGCAGGTAGTGGGCGTCCATCGCGGGGTCCTTCGCGCCGAGCTCGACGAGCAGGCCGATGGCGTACTTGTCGTCCGCGAGGGCGTAGACGAACGCGCCGCCGAAGGTGTTGAGATCGAGCGGGTAGCCGAGGGTGAGGATGACCTCGCCCTTCTTCACCGTGCCCGGGGGCATCTCGATCACTTCCTTGACGCCGATCTCGTAGACCATCGGCTGCGAGTCCTTATCGAGCTCGCAGCGGTTGATGAGCTGGCGCGAGAGCGTGCCGCGGGGGCCTTCGCCGAGGATGGTGACCTTGGCCTGGATGTCGATGCCCGGCTCGAACGTGGACTTGGGCTGGCCGTCCGGCCCGATGCCCTTGTCGCCCGTGCGCACGCCCACCACGCGGTCGCCTTCCCAGAGGAGCTGGGTGCCGGCGAACCCGTTGAAGAGCATGACCCCCTTCTCCTCGGCCTTCGCCGCCAGCCACTTCTGGAACTTGGCGATGGAGATGATGGGGTTGCCGTGGTCTTCCATGCCGGGGGGCATCATCGGCGCGGGGAACGCCATCGTCTTGGTGAGGACAACGAACGTCTCTTCCTCGACGTAGCGCTCCACGAAGGTGGGGTCCTGCTTCTTCCAGTCGGGGATGAGCTCGTCGAGCGCCCGCGGGTCCATCACGGCGCCGGACACGGCGTGGCTGCCGATCTCGGAGCCCTTGTCCATGAGCGCAATCGTCGGCTCGACGATTCGTTCGCCGGCCCCGCCGGCGTCGATGGCGGCGTTGTGAGCGGCGATCAGATCCATCAGCCGGATGGCGCCGGCCAGACAGGCGGGGCCTCCGCCTACGAACAGGACATCGACGGGCATCGCTTCGCGCTGCATGGCGGCTCCACTGAGGGACCGTTCAATAACGCGCCGCCGCGCGTGTCGCCGCCCGCGCCGAACGGGGTTGCGATGCTTTGTCCGCACCCAGTCGACGCACCCGAGGGACCGCGCTAATCCGGCCCTTGCCCATGACGACCAAGCTCAAATTCCTCACCTTCCTCACCGGCGGCCTCCTTGTCCTCGACCAGGCGTCGAAGGTGTGGACCGTGCAGGCCTTGCGCTACAGCGGCCCGCCGCTCCCGCCGCCGGACAAGCTCTCGATTCACGGCCCGATGGAGGGCCTCACCGCGCTCGGCCACTCGCTGTCGAGCCCGCGGGAAATCGAGCTGATTCCAGGCTTGTTGTCGTTCATCCACGCCCAGAACCCGGGCGCCGCCGGCGGGATGTTCAACAACTTCGAGTTCCGGCTGATGGTGTTCTACACGTTCACCGCCATCGCGGTGGGCGTGCTGCTGAACATGTACAAGCAGCTCGCGGACGACGACCGCTTCCAGACCGCCACCATCGCGCTCATCCTCTCGGGCGCGCTCGGCAACTTCATCGACCGCGTGCACAAGTCCACCGTGACGGACTTCGTGCGGGTCTACACCGAGAATCCCTCGATTGTCGCCTGGCTGCGCGACAAGGGCCTGCCGCCCGAGTACCCCACGTGGAACGTCGCGGACGCCTGCATCGTGGTGGGCGTGGCGATGTACCTGATCCAGTACCTGATCTTCGAGCGCGACAAGGACATCAAGGTCACGGGCGACAACCCGCTCGACCGTGAGTCGGATTCGTCGAAAGCCAGGTAGAACGGGGGGCGTTGCGGGGGGCCGGCCCCCCGCCCCAAGACCCCGATCCGCCTTAGTCGCGCTTGCTCGAGCTCGGCGGCACGCCCGGGGACAACGGGTCGCGCGGGTTGTGGAACGAGGTGGGGAAACACTCCAACTCGTAGCGCCACGGGCCCTTCTTGGAGATCGAGAAGCGTCGCCAGGCGTCGCCGTGGGGGTCGGCGCCGGAGAGCACGAACGCCACGACGGACGTGGGCGGGCCGTCCACCCAGCCGACGACCGTGTGCTTGAGGTAGGGCACCGAGCGGGCTTCCACCTGGATTTGGAGCGGCTTGCCGGCTTCGGAGAGGTTCGCCAGCCCCTGGAGGAGCTCCTGGAAGGTGACGCCCTTCTTGAGGGCGCCCTCGATGGTCTTGCTCATCGGGTGATGGTCTCCAATCCGTCGTTGTGATCGCCGCCGCGGGCGCCGGTGCCCTCGGTGAGCTGGGGGCCGACCCAGATGAAGCCGCCCTGCTCGCGAACGGCGTACGTGGCGAGGGCGCGTTCGGGGTCGGTGCGGCAGGCGCCGGTGGTGAAGTCGTATTCCCAGTCGTGGTAGGGACAACGCACGCAGTTCGCGTCGATGTCGCCTTCGCCGACGGGGCCGTCCTCGTGGGCGCACGCGTTGTCGATGACGTAGAGACGGCCGGCGTGGCGGAACACCGCGACCACCGTGCCGTCCGAGAGCGGGTAGGTGCCGGACTTGCCGACGGCCACGCGGTCGGACGCGGCGACGGCGAGGTAGCCGTCTTCCGTGAGGTCGGCCGGGAGGCCGGCGCGGAGCGGCGACGCCTTGGCTGCCGCGGAGAGCGGCTTGACGGCCGCGATCTTCACGGTGGTGGGCGCGGGGGCGGGCGCCACCGGGGCGGGCGACGCGGGGGCCGGCCGCGCGGCGACCGGGGCGCTCGGGGCCGGCGCAGAAGCGCTCGACGCGGGCGTCGGGTCGGGACGAGCGGCTTCGGGGCGCCCGAGGAGCACCTTCGCCGTCTGCTTCAATCGGTCGCGCAAGCCCATGCCGCCTCCGCCGGGATTCTAGCCGGCCTCAGCCCAGTCGGGCGCGGAAGGAGCGGTCCACGCGGCGTCGAGCGCCTCGGACGCGGCCCACAACATGAGGAACACCCGGCCGGACTGCTCGAGATCGAGGTCGACCTCGTTGTCCTGCTTCTCTTCGCGCTCGAACAGGGCGTGGAGCGCCTCGTCGAGGATGGCGGGCTGGGCGCGATCGGCGATGGCGCGCACGCGCTCGGGGAAGCCGGCGTCCCACGGGAGGAGCGAGGGGGCGGCGGCGGCGATCTTCTTCGTCGCGAGCTGGATTTCCTTCGGCCCGACGCGGGTGAGCTTGCCGCCGCACTTCGCGTAGATGCGCACGACCACCGCGAGGAGGTAGAGCGACACTTCGCCGGCGTTGCCGTCCATCTGCGGGAGGTTGCCCTTGAAGAAGCGGAGCAGGCGCGCCTGATCTTCGAGGAGCCGCTTCGCGATGGGCTGGAAGCTGGCGCCGAGGGTGGCGCATTCCTCGGACAGGGCGTGCACGTGATCGCGCGGGATCGCGGGGTTTTGGGCCACGGGCTCCTCCAGATGGGACGGGCGCCTATCGCCCGCCGACGACCCGCGCCACCGCCGCCACCGCCGCCGCCTGGCATCGCCCCCGGTTCGCGCGCCACTCCGCGTGCGCCGTCGGCCCCACGCGGTTGGTGATGCCGAGCACCACCGCGAACGGCACGCCCGCCGCCGCGCAGGCCGCGGCGACGGCGTACGCCTCCATGTGCTCCACCTGCCAACTGCCCCCGATCTTCGCGGACAGCTCGGTGTCGGTGGTGATGGCGACGAGCGTGGCGACATCGGCTTCGGGCAGGCCGAGGCGCGCGCGGAGCGTGGCGTCGGCTTCGAGCGGCGGGGGCGCGAGCGGCACGTAGCCGCGGCCGAGCGTCGCGGTGCCGGACACGAGGCCCACGCGTTTTGCGGCGATCACCGCCCCGATCGGGATGTCTCCGTACGCACCCGCTGTCCCGACGAGCACCACCCCGCTCGGCCGCTGTGTGGCGAGCAGGCGCCCCATCGCGACGCTCGCGGGCACGACCCCCACGCCGAGCGCGACGCCATCGAGGTTCCCGAGCTCCTCGGGCACGGCGGCGACGAGGATCACGGGGTGCTCGTGGGGCGGGGGGGAGGCCCCCCCGCAACGCCCCCCCCGACGGCGGTCGGGTTTGCGACCGGGGCGGGCGGCGCACCGGAGGCGGGCGGCGCGACGGCGCCGGAGGCGGGCGGCGCGACGGCGGGAAGCGTAGCGGCGACGCCGAGCTTTTGCGCCACCACCGGCGCGAGCGCGACCGCGAGCCGACGGTGGCCTTCGGCGTTGGGATGGTGCGGATCGTCGCCGCGGCCGTGGAGATCGGCCGGGCCGTCCGCGCGATAGGCCGCGAGGCCGTCGACCGTCTCGAGCTGACGCTCGTTCGCCATCGCGGCCGCGCGCTCGAACGCCTTCAGGTTGTCGGCGCAGAAGTTGCGGCCCATGCCGGCGGAGGCCTCGCACGCGGGCACGTCTCCCGCGCTCGCGACGTGGGGCGGAATCAGCAGCGTGAGCAGCGGCACGTCGAGCGCCGCGGCGGTGTCGCGGAGGTCGGTGAGCCACACGCCGAAGCGGTCCCAGTCGAGGAGCTCGCGGCGGGGGCGCTCCGCGATGGCGCGCGCGGCGGCGGCGCCTTCGAAGCGGCGGAAGAGCGCGCTCCCGCGGTGGAGCCACGCGTCGATTGCCGGGGAGATCACCTGAAAGTCGCGCGGGCCGGTGCCGACGTACACCGGGCGGCCGTCGGCGGTGACGAGCTCCGTTGGCATCGGATCATTGACGTAGAAGCCGTAGATGACGAGATCGGGCTCCCACTCGGCCACCCGGTGCCGGAGCTGGGCGGCCACGCTCTCCGTGTCGTAGCCGTACACGCCGAAGTTGAGCACCTGCACCGTCGCGCCCTTCGCGAGGAGCAGGTTCTCGAGCTGGCGCGGCCACGCCTGGGCGGACGGCACGAACGCGCCGTGGGTGACGGAGTCGCCGAGGGCAGCGATGCGGAGCGTGCCGGCGGGCTTGGCGAGATCGACGTCGCGCTCGTTGTAGCCGTGGCGGTTCTGGTTGCCGCCCGCGGCGAAGGCGTACTTGAGCGCGGGGGCGTCCCACGGCACCACGATGGCGTCCTTCGCTTCGGCCTGGCGTTGGCTCCATTCGCCGAGCCCGAGGCCGAGGACGAGGAACCCGAGGGCGGGCGCGGCGGCGAAGAGGGCGCGGCGGGGCGTCATGTGCGTTCCTGAATAGCCGGGCGGCGGGCGGGGTGCGGATCGCACGGCGTCGGCGGCGCCGGGCGACCGGGCGCGCCGCCGACGTTCGCCCGGCGCGCGCCAGAGGCGGGTGCCGCCGACGTTCGCCCGGCGCGATACGCGACGCCGCGAGGTGGGGATGTCGAAGCGGGAGTGGCGCGAAGCGGAAGAGCTCGGCGAGCGGGGCCGGTGGGAAGAGGCCGGCGCGCGGTGGGCCGCCATCGTGGAGAAGGCCCGCCGGGTGCGCGAGACCGCCACCGTGCGCGACGCCGCCGTGCGCGCCGCCGACGCCTACCGCCGCGACGACCGCCCCGCGGCGGCCGCGAAGATGCTCACGCTCGCCCGCGAGGCCGGCCGCGACGACGCGACGGACGCCGCGCAACTGTCCGCCGTGCTCCTCGATGCGGGCGAGGTCACCGCCGCGGCCGACATCGCCGAGGCGGCCCTCGCGCGCGCCGCGGACGACCCCGTGAAGGAGACCATCGCGCTCGACACCCTGCTCGGCATGCGCCTCACCCAGGGCCGCGTGGACGACGCGCGCGGCCTGCTCGATCGCCTCGCCGCGCTCGGGCTCCCGGGCGCGGAGATGTCGCGCCGCTTCCGCGTGGCCCAGGTGGACCGCCTCGACGGCCTCGTGGCCCGCGCGGAGGCGGGCTGGGAGGTGCTCGCGGCGGAGCTCGGCCGCTACCCGGCCGCGGCCGGGCCGGAAGGCGCCACGTGGGCGGAGCTCGGCGAGATCGACCTGCTGCGCGCGGCGTTCGCGGAGTCCCCCGCGGTGTTGTGCGCGCGCGCCGCGGAGCGCTTCGCGCGCGCCGGCGCGTGCTGGGCCAAGGCGGGCCG
>CAXNIN010000265.1:0-6776 GCA_964202365.1 Myxococcota bacterium
CGCCGCGCGCGCCTCCCGAAGCGTCGGGAGCGCCTTCGGCACCGCCGCGCGCGCCTCCCGAAGCGTCGGGAGCGCCTCCGGACGCGCCGCGCGCCCCTCCCGAAGCGTCGGGAGCGCCTTCGGACGCGCCGCGCGCGCCTCCTGGACCACCCCCCCGCGCCGCGCGCCCCGCTCCCGCCGAGGTCGAAGTGTGTCGGGGGTGGCTCACCCGCGAGCTCGCCGCAATTCGGCCCGCGGTGGTCGTCGCGCTCGGGCCCATCGCGGCGGGCGCGCTCCTCGGCCGCGCGGTCACCGTGCGGGCCGAACGCGGCCGCCTCGTTCCGAGCGCCGGAGCCCACGTGGTGGTCACGTGGAACCCCCGCGGGCTCGTTTCGGGCGCGGGGGCCTACGCGGACCTCGTCGATGATCTGCGCCGCGCCTGGCTCGCCGCGCAGCAGCCGCGCCTGCGGGAGCCCGCCGGGGCGGAATGACGTGTAGGTTCCGCGCACGCCGGCCCGCCACGCGGCGGCGTCGGAACCCCTGAAGCCCTCACCGCACGCCACTCTCCGTTGGCGACGTCGCCCCGCCCGCCTCGGACAGCCACGGTTCATCGCCGGTGAAGAACCGCCCGTCGGGGCCCGCCGGCACGCCGAGGTCCCCGAAGCCCGGGTCCACCTCGACACACCCCTCGGCGAGCGTCGCGAAGTCGCGGTCGCCCGCGAGGTCCGTCGCGTGCACCGCGCACGCCCCCAACACAAACTCCATCGGCGACCACGCGTCCAGGGCCACCCGCGCGCCCGACAGCAGCACGTCATCGATGGAACCTTCGATTCCGCCCTCCCCGCCCGCCTCGATCGCGGCCTCGCGCGGGTCGACCACGGTGAGGCGTGACAGCCGAACGTTGGCCCACGCGTTGTTCGTCGCGTTGAGGTAGATGCCCGCCTCGTCCGCGCGCAGCACCACGTTGTCCGCGAGGATCATCCCCGACAGTCCGCGGCCCCACCCGTCCGTCGCGTGGATACCGTTCGCGCGGGTGTCGAACACGAGGTTGCCGCGCACCGTCGACGGGCTCCCGAGCTCGATGCCCCAATGCGTCGCGAACACGACGTTTCCCGCCACGGTCACGCTGCCGATGCGGTCCTTGATGTTGATGCCGTCTTCCCGGCTCGAGAACGGGTTGCGGCAGTCGTGCACGAGGTTGTTCTCCACCACGACAACCGCATGGGCGTCGATGTCCTCGCCCTCCGCGCCGCCGATGTAGATGCACTCGCCGGGCTGGTTCCACACGTGGTTGTTGCGCACCACGAACGACGCCGAGGCGTGCCCGGACCGCGACGTGTAGTCGAGGCTGATGGCCGGGGTGCCTCGGTTGGCGTGCACGAGGTTGTCTTCGATGACGATTTCGTCGCCCGAACGCCAGTAGATGCCCTTGTCTCGGCTGCCCGTCACGTCGAAGCCGCGCACGGTGACGCGGCTGCGCACGACGTTGTCGTAGTTGGTGCCGATCCCGGGCACCACGGCCCGCGCGCCGTTGGCGTCCACCCAGCCTTCGTCGGCGCGGGCGGCGTGGCCGCCGTCGAGCACGATGCGGTTCGAGCTCGTGTCGGTGCGGTCGATGGACACGAACTCCGGCCAGGTGTCGGCTGCGTCGAAGACGACGAGCACACTCCCGCGCGTCGCGACGTCTTCGTTCAGCGTCTCCCAGTCGAGCGCGGCCCAGGGGTCGGACGCCGAGCCGTCGCCGCCGTCTCCGGCGTCGGCGTCGACGAACCGGGTGACAGCCGGCGGGGGGTCTTCCGTGGGCGTCGTGAAGCCGAGGCATTGGCAGGCGGTGCACTCCCCGTCGTCGCAGAGCGTGACGCCGTGCCCGTCGTCGCAGGGGCACGGCTCCGCGGGGGTGTCGCACCCGCCGAGCGAGAGCGCCGCGAGCGGGAGCGCGACGAACGGCAGCGCGGCGAACGGCAGCGCAGCGAACGGGAGGCGGGCGCGGGCGGGCGCTGCGAACATGGGGCGACTGTAGCCGGGCCAGGGGGGCTTCGGGCGTGAACCTCCCGGTGATGCAGGGCCGTCGCGAGCCAGCGCGGGGCGTCGGCGCGCCCCCAAGCCGTCAACGAGGCGTCACCCGTTCGGCACGGTCAGGCGGGCGCCGGCGCGCTAAACGTCGCCCCCGCGGAGTCGCCATGTCCCTCTTCCTGCTTTTTGCATGCTCGATGCTCGTGAATAACCCGAGCGAACGCAAGGACACCGCGGGCGACACCGGCGACACGGGCGCCATCGACGGGGACACCGACACCGAGGACACCGAAAGCGACGCGGACACCGACGCGGACGCGGACGCCGACGCGGACGCCGACGCCGATACGGACACCGATACGGACACGGACACCAACTCCGGCGCGGAGACCCCCTCCCCCGGCGACCTCGTGATCTCCGAGATTATGAAGAACCCCGACCTCGTCGACGACGACTTCGGCGAGTGGTTCGAGGTCACCAACCAAACCGGCGCCGCACTCCGGCTCGACGGCCTCGAAGTGCTCGACAACGACGACGACGGCTTCGTGGTGGACACCCTCACCGTCCCGGCCCGCGGCCGCCTCGTCTTCGGAGCTTCCACCGACACCGCGCTCAACGGCGGCGCCCCCGTCGACTTCGGCTACGACGCCGAGGTCTTCAAGCTCGGCAACGACGACGGGCGCATCACCCTCCGCCTCGCCGGCGTCGACCTCGACGTCGTGAGCTACGACGGCACCTTCCCCGACGAAAAGGGGCGTTCCCTCAACCTCGCCACGCTCGACGCCGCCGAGAACGACGCCGCCGCGGCCTGGTGTTCGGCGACCTCCCCCTACGGCGACGGCGACCTCGGCACCCCCGGCGCGGAGAACGACACCTGCGACGGCGGGGACGACACCGGCGGCGGCGGCGGCGAGGACATCGACACCGACGGCGACGGCACCCTCGACGTGGACGACTGCGAGCCGACGAACGCCGCCGCCTACCCCGGCGCGACCGAACGCGAGAACCGCATCGACGACGACTGCGACGGCAACGTGGACGAGCGCGCCCCCACCGCGGGCGACCTCCTCGTCACCGAGATCATGAAGAACCCCGACCCCACCAGCGACGACTACGGCGAGTGGTTCGAGATCACCAACGTCTCGGGCGACCTCCTCGAGCTCGACGGCCTCACGGTCACCGACGCGGGCGGCACCGGCATCACCCTCTCCACCCCCGACGTGCTCGCGCCCGCCACGCCCTACGTCCTCGCCGTCTCCGCCGACACCTCCCTCAACGGCGGCTTCACGCCCGACTACACGTACGCCGTGGCCGATCTCCGGCTCGCCAACAGCGACGACGAGGTGGTGCTCTCGCTCGGCGGCGCCGTGATCGACGAGGTCGCGTACGACTCCACCTTCCCCGACGACAGCGGCAAGACGCTCTCGCTCGACCCGCGCGGCTACACCGCCACCCTCAACGACGACGCCGACCAGTGGTGCAACGGCGACGGCACCTACGGCACCGACGGCAACCAGGGCACGCCGGGCGGAATCAACGATCTCTGCGATTGAGCGCGGGGCGCGCCGGCCAACGCCGGCCGGGTGCTATCGGTCGGCGCGGACGCCGCCCGACCGAGCCCGTCGCGGGGCGCCGGTCTCGGCCCTTCGGGTGACGCCCCCTCGCGCGGGGGAGCCGCACCGTTCGGTAGCGCCGCGCAAACCGCGAGGGGCGAGCGGCGCCACCCGGAGATAAACGCCGGCCTACGCTGGCGTTTCCCCATTGCCCCCTCCCCCGCCGAGTCCGCCGCCCGCGAGGCGAAGCTCGCCGACATCGACACGTGGTGGGCGGAGCTCGCCGCGGCGTGGCCCAGCATCCAGGCGAGCTTTCGTCGGGCGGGTGACTTCGGCGTCGCCGGGTCCTGCCCGCGCGTGTCGACGCGGACCTCGACGAGGCCGGCCCCCTCCTCGCGCTGACGTGGGAGCTCGCATCCGGCGAGGCCGCGAACGACCACGCGCGCAACCGCGCTTTCGTCGCGACCGAGGCCCTGCTCGGCGAGCACGTGCTCGACACCTGGATCGGCCCCATCGACGTGGTGCCCGCACCCGAGTTGCGTTGGTTCGCCAGGCTCCGCGGCAAGGCCCCGCGCCCCTCCGCCGAGCCCGTCGAAACCCTCGCCGAGCGCGTCGCCGCCTTGATCCGCGACGTGCAGGACGCCCTGCCCGCCTCCCCCTACGGGACGGAGCGGCGCGGGGGGGGGGGGCGGCGCGCTTCGGCTCGCCAAGCCACCCCCCGATCGGTGCGCCCAGCGCACCGCTCTACGGGGGGCTCAGCGAGGCGCCCGGCGTCGTCACCGGAGGCCGCCGGGGCTCCTGCGTGCGCCTCCCCCGCCCCTCTCGGCTCGCGACGCCCCCGTCACGACGAGAGGCCCGCGCCCGTCTCCGAATGATCCTGTGCAAAGGCCGGTCGTTCGCCCCCCGAATCAGGCCACGCGCTCCAGCCGCTCGCGGCCCGAGGCGGTGCGGAGGGGCGGCCGGGGTACGGCGCGGTCGGCGGGGGCGTCGGGGGCGCGGTCGCGGCGGCGGCGGCTGTCCGAGTTGGCGCCGGTACCGGCGTTGGAAGGTTCTTGTTGGCCGGGGCCGTGCTGGTTGTCGGAGGCGCGGTCCTGGAGCGAGGCGCCGGGGGTTTGGGCGGACGCCGCGGGGATCTCGGCGGCCGCGGAGGCGAAGCGGAGGGCGCCGAGGGTGTGGCCGCCGGCGTCGAGGGCGACGCGGATGTCGGCCTCGGCGTCGAGGACCGCGGCGTTCAAGGTGGCGTCGCCGCGGAAGAGGAGGTCGAGCACATCGGCGTCGCGACGAACCTCGAGGGACCACGCGCCGAGCGTGTCGCGGACGCCGAGCTGGAGGTGGGCGGGGAGCGGGGCGGCGGACTCGGGGAGGTCGGCGGGATCGGCGGCGTCGGGGGCGAGGGTGGTGCCGGACTCGGGCGACGCGACGACACCCGGCGTGGCAACGAAAGCCGCCGCGGCCGCCGCGTTCGGAGCGGCGGGGTTGGGCGCGGGTTCGGCGGGGGGTTCCGAGTTGGAGCGGCCGTCGGCGTGCGCGTCGGCGTTGGCGCCGGCGTCGGCGCTGGATTGGAAGGTGGCGGCCGCCCGCGCGTCGGAGGCCAGGGGAGGCAGCGCGTCGCCGGAGCCGGCTCGGGCGTTGGGCTTGGCGAGGGCGGGATCGGCGTTGGCGGCGGGAAGCGCGGAGGCGGCGGTACCGGGAGCGCCGGCGATGTCGACGGCGCCGGGGAGGCCCTCGACACCCGGTGCGAGGGCGTGTGGGCCCCCGACGCCCAACGTAGCAGCACCCAAGGTGCCGACACCCAACGTGTCAACGCCCAACGTGGGGTGCGCGGCGGTGACCACACCCTCCGCCCGCGAGCCGGGTGACAGGCCGGCCGTGCCCCATAGGGGCGGGGCGTCGGGTGTCCCCTCCCCCGTCGTCGGGAGGAGCCCGACCCAAGCGGCGGAGCTCGCGGCGCGTGCGCGGGCGAGCGTGGCGGGGTCGGGCGGTGCGGGGACGGGAGACGCGTCCGAGAGCGCGGCGTGGCGCGAATCGAGACGGATGGCTCCCGAGAGCACGGTGATATCAATGTGCGCGGCGTCGCCGGCCGCCGCTGCCCCACTCCCTACAGGGGCCGAAGGGACGATGGCGGCGATTGGCGCCGTCACCGCCCCTTCGGCCAGGTCGAAGCCGGAGCTCCGCGGCGTGCGTTCGTCTCCGCGCGTCGGAGGCCCCGGCAAGGGGGAGCCGGGTGGGTGAGTCGATGGGGAAGTTTGGGCGTGCGCGCCGGGGCCGGGCGCGCTGGGGCCGGGCGCGACGGAGCGGCTGGCGGCGGGCCCCGAGGCGGGGAAAGGTTCGTGCGGGGCTTCGTCGCCCGCGGGATCGGCGCGGAGGCGCCTCGACGCGCCGGGGTCGGACGCGGCCTGGGAAGCGGGCTTCGACGCCGCCGTGGACCCGGCGGGCCGAGCGGCGGCGCCGCCGTCCGCCGGACGATCGGGCGCCATCTGCGCGCGAACCGGCTCAAACCGTACGGAGGGCGACACGAGCGCGGTGGTGTCGGGGGGGGCGACGGGGTCGTCGCGCCGGCGGGCGTCGCGGTCCCGCTCGGGGCGCTCGCGCACGTCGCGTGTCTGGATGCGCTCGGCGAGGGCGGCCTCGAAGCCGGGGGGCTCGAACGCTTGGGAGGTGGCCGCGCGGTCGGGGTGCGGCGCGGGGCGATTCGTCGGGAGCGCGGGTACGCTTGCACGCGAAAGGGGGGCCCGGGCCCCACCGAACGGCACGCCGCCCCTCACTTCCCCACCGCCAGGGGGCGGGTCATGCGCTGGGCGAGCGCGGCGGCCTTCTGGGGGGGGAGCTCGGCGAGGAGCTTGCCTGCCTTCTGGCGGTTCATGCGGTCGAGCACCTCGACGGCGAGCGCGGGCTCGAGCTCCGCGAACATGGGCGCCACGGCGGATGCGCGGCTGGCCTCGATCATGGTGACGAGGGCGCCCACGCGCTCGGCCCGCACGGTGTCGGTGCGGTCGAGCTGGGCGGTGATGGTGTCGCGCACGGTCTCCAAGGCGGTGAGGCGCGCGGCGAGGGTGTCGCCGGCGGCGCGGAGCGCGGACTCCCGCTCGCCGAGGGAGCGCTCGCGCTCTTCGAGGGCGCGCTCGCGGCGCGCGAGGGCGGAGGCGAGCTCGGTGGCGCCGGCGCTCGACGGCGGGCAGACCGCGGCGGCGGCCGGCGGGACGACCACGGTGGAGGGGGTGGTGATGTCCG
>CAXNIN010000266.1:0-6757 GCA_964202365.1 Myxococcota bacterium
CGCCGCCGGCCGCCGCAAGCGCTCCGCAGGTCGCCGCCGCCGAAGAGGTCGCGTACGGGTTCCTCAACCTCACGAGCCGGCCGCAGAAGCTCGAAGTGTACGTAGACGGCAAGAAGGTAGGCCTTACGCCGCTCCGCCTGCACCGCCTCCCCACGGGCTCGCACGCGGTCGCCGTGCGCGACCCCGTCACGGGCCGCTCGGAGACGCGCACCGTCGACATCGCCGCCGACGTCCCCACCACGCCCGCCGCGGTGATCCTCGAGTGATCGGCGTGCTGCTCCTGGCCGGGTGCGCGCCCGACGCGACGGCCTGGCCGGTCGACCCTTGTCGACTCGGCGCCGCGCTCGACGCCGTGCGCGCCGAAGTCACGTGCTCCGCGGCCGGCCGCACGTTCACGGCCGACCTCGCCTGGGACAACGCCTCCCGCGCGGGCGGCGTGCGGGGCGACGGCTGGGCCGGGCTCGGGTTCTACGGCACCGGGTCGACGGCCGCCGGCGGTACGCTCTCGCTGGGGCACCGCCCGGGCGAGATCGGCTTCTACGGCCTCGAAGACGAGCTCGAGGTGGTGGTCGGGTTCCTCCCCGCGAACGGCGAGAGCGCGGTCGCCCCGTACGTCACCCTGTCGGACGGCGCCGACAGGTGCGACGCGGTCAGCGGGGGCGGCTCCGTGCGGCTGTCGGGGCTGCCCGAGGGATGGGCGGACGACGGCGTGTGGGAGATGACGTTCGACGCAGGTAGCTTCGAAGCCGACCCCGTCGTGGACACCTTCGTGAGCCCCTGGCCCGCCACCTGCCCGCTCAGCCCGCGCGCCTGGGCGTCGGTTCGGGTGTCCGCGACGTGCGCGGGGGCGGAGCGGGCCGCGATCCAGCTCCAGTCGCCCTCCGGCTACGCGCTCACCCTCGACCCCATCGGGGGCGTCGAGACCGTCTCCGCGACCTGGACCGAGGCGTTCTCCGCCACGTGCGACGGCGCCGCGCTGCCGAACCTCGACGGCTCGCTCCAGGGGGAGGGCGGCGCGCTCCGTCTCTACACGCCGGTGCTCACCGTCGGCCGCGACCCCGGCGGGGCCTGGTCGATGGAGGCCACGAACTGCGGCACGTGCGACGCGTGGGTCGTCACGGTCGAGGGGCTCCCCGACCTCTAACGAGCGCGGCGGCGCGCGAGCGTGGCCATCGCCGCGAGCGCCGCCGCGAGGCCCGCCGCGCCGGGGCCGTGGCCGCACCCGCAGTCTCCGCCGCCGTCTGCGGCGTCGCCGGTGTCGTCGGAGGCGGTGTCGGCGGGGGGAGGGGCCCGCGTCGTGAACGCGCGCGTGATCGGCTCGGTGACGGACAGGCCGTCGTACGTGGTGACGCCGGGATGTACGGTCACCACGTAGTCGGTGTCCGGCGCCCAGTCTTCCTGGGGCGCGACGTTCACCACGTGCGACGCTTCCCCGTAGAACACGTTCACGGACACGGGAACCGCTACGCCTTCCGCGCTCGCGACGGTGATCGCGCCTTCGACCTCGGCGGTCGCCCGGCTCAGGCCCTTCGCGAATACGAGGGCGAGCCGCGCATCGACGTTCGTGTGATCCCGCACCGGCGCGTACCCGCCGTCCGCGGGCACCGCGCCAATCACGGGCGCGTCCCAACCGTCGCGCCCGTGCAGGCGGTCCCAGGCCACCTGCCAGTAGGCGGCGATGATCTGGGCCTCGTGGGGCGGGTTGCCCACGACCTCGGGGTCAACCTGGTGGGTGCACGCCCACGGGAACTCGGCGGTGTACCGCTCCACGGTGGCGTCGATCTCGGACGCCGCCCCGACGTACCCGATCGCGAGGCCGAGTAGGGACTGGCCCTGGTCTACGGTGTCGTAGTCGACCGTGTGGCCGTTGACCGCGAAGAACCCGAGCATCTCCGCGGGCCACCACTTCTCGGGAACGGTGCCCTTACCCTGGATGGCGGCGTACGCCACGTCGGTCGCTTCGTCCATCGAGCAGCACGCCCAGCTCTCCGGGGGGTCCCATGCCTTCGAGCGCTCCATGTAGGTGGCGTCGTAGAACTGGTCGGCCATGCCGTGCGAGAGCATCCCGAGCAGGAAGGCCACGTGTTGCGCGCCCGTGTCGTCGAACGGCGGCGCGTGGTTCTCCGCGATCCAACGGAGGTAAAGGTCCTGCGTGGGCTCCCAGTGCGCCATCTCGCCGTAGTTGTCGCCCACGGCGTACCCGCCGTCCGGGAACATGGTCCCGTTCAGGAGCGCGTCGCGAATCTCCGGCCGCGCCAGGAAGTCGGCGAGCTCGCCCGGCGGCACGTGATCGATCGCCAGCACCGAGATCCACTGGTGGCTGGTCTGCCCGTTGGCGAGCGCGAAGGGGACGAGCGCGAGGGCGGCGAGCATGGCGGGCTCCGTTCGGTCGGGAGGATAGCGCGCGCGGAGACCCGGGGGGCGTTGCGGGGGGCCCGCCCCCCGCCCCAATCAGGGAAGACGGAAGAGGAGGAGGTCGCCTTCGCGCGCTTCTTGCTGGGCGCCCGCCTCGCGGAGGGCGTTCTCGAGCGCGTCGGCGTTGCCGCCGAGCTCGTCGCGATGCACGAGGATTTGCGTGACGCCCGCCTCGCGCGCGCCGGCCAGATCCGGCGTGACGCCGGTGCGCTTCATCAGGGGGTCCCAGGAGGCGAAGCTCTCGAGCCACGGCGCGGGGAGCGTGGCGGCCACCCCGTTGAAGTCGGGCGCCCAGGGCGACGCCGCGCCGTGAAAGGCCTGGTAGTAAAGGAGGTATCGCGCTCGCGGCCGGGAGCGGTTGATCTCGCCGGGCGGCATGGAGACGGGGCCGGGCACCTCGAGGAGCACGGGGCCGCGAACGGCGTCGTAGATCGCGGGAACGTCGGAGGGCGCCCCGGGAATCACGGGTTCGATCCTCGACAGGAGCAGGCCCTCGATCACAGGGACGAAGGCGAGCCACGACTTCCCGATACGGTCCACCGCGAGGCCGACGAGCGGCGCGAGGCAGAAAAGGGTGCCCGCATGCCACCGGTAGGGGAATCGCACGGCTTCGAGCACCGGAAGTTCGTACCAGGGCCCTCGGCCGAGCGAGAGGAGCGCGCAGAGCGCGGCGCCGACGAGGAGCCAGGGGCGCTCCCGGAAGCCGCGGGCGGCGAGGAGCACCGTGGAAAGCCCGACGAACGTCGTGATCGCGAAGGGGTTCAACCCTGGGAGAACGCCGGGGAGCGCGAAGTCGAGCGGGACGCCCATCGCGCCGCGGATCTCGGCGGGGAGCGGCTCGGCAGCCGAAAATCCACCGACGAACAGGAGAAGAAACGGCGACGACAGGAGGAGTCCGCCGCCCAGCGAGAGCCAGGCCAGCCGCTCTCGAAACCCCCAGAGCAACGCGAGGAGGCACGCCGCCATCCCGAGGTACCAGCGGGAGATCACGACGCGCGCGAACGCCGCGACGCTGGCGGCGCGCTCGCGACGCAGCACTGTCCACGCCCACAGCGGCAGGGCCCATCCGTCGGTGCCCTCGACGATTCCCTCGACCGCGTAGCCGTGGAAATAGGGAGACGCGCCATACACGCCGGCGGCCGCCAACGCGCCCGCCACCCCCAAGCCACCCGCCCGGAAACAGCCGAAGGAAACGGCGACCGTGGCGAAACGCGCGGCCAGGAGCGTCAGGTTGTAGGCGAACGCGGCGCCGCCGAGCCAGAAAGGGAAGGTGCCGGCCCATCCGTGGAGCGGCGACGAGAAGTAGAAGGGCATGCCGCCCGGCGCCGCGAGGGCGGACGTGGTCGTCGGGAAGCCGGGTTGTTGGCCGGCGAACCACGCGAGCCCCCAAACCGAGGGGTAAAGGTCGGTGAACGGGGAGCCGAGGAGCTCGCCGCGGGCCAGCGCGGGGAGGGCGGGGAGCAGGGCCCAGAGCGCCGCGAACGCGAACGCCACCGGCCACCCGCTTTGGCGCTGCGCGAAGGCCTTCGGCCAGGTGATCCGCTCGCGTCGGAGCAGACCGAGGGGGCGCAACTGGCGCATCATGAACGCAGCTCATAAGCGGCGCCGATGCATATACCAACCCTGCGCGCCTACGATGCCCACGCCGAGGCCGCCGCGCGAGCCCACCTCGATCGACTCACCAAGCCTCCGAAGAGCTTGGGAAAGCTGGAAGATCTCGCCGCGTGGTGGTGCGGCGCCACGGGGTATCCGGCGCGCGTCCCCGCCCGGGCGAGGCTCTACACCTTTGCCGGCGATCACGGCGTCACGGCCGAGGGCGTGAGCCCGTACCCGTCCGCCGTGACCGTGCAGATGGTGCGGAACTTTCTCGCGGGCGGCGCGGCCGTGAACGTGTTCGCCCGTCACCATGCGGTGGAGCTCGCCGTGGTCGATGTCGGCGTAGCGGGGGACCTCTCGGGAGCGGCTGGCAGTGCGGGCGTGACCTTCCACGAGCGCCGGGTGCGCATCGGAACCGGAAACTTCGTGCGGGAGGCCGCGATGTCGCGCGCCGAGGCCGAAGCGGCGGTGAACGTCGGGATTTCGCTCGCGCGCGAGGCTGCGGCCGAAGGCGTCGAGATCCTCGGCGCCGGCGAGATGGGCATCGGCAACACAACGTCCGCGGCGGCGGTGCTCTCCGCGGTGGCGGCCATGCCCGGCAAGCTCACGGCGGGCCGCGGCACCGGCGTGGACGACGAGGGCCTCAAGCGTAAGATAGCCGCGATTGACGCCGGTATTGCGCGGCACGATCCCGGTCGCGAGGACGGCATCGCCATCCTCTCGGCCGTCGGCGGGCTCGAGATCGCGGCCATCGCCGGGCTGTGCATCGGCGGCGCGTCGGTCGGCGTGCCCGTTCTCCTCGACGGCTTCATCTCCACCGCGGGCGGGCTCGTGGCGTCGGTCCTCGCGCCGGACAGCGTGCCGTTCTTCGCCGTCTCGCACCGGAGCGCCGAGAACGCGCACTGGGCGATGAGCCGCTATCTACGCAAGGAACCCCTGCACGATCTCGATCTGCGCCTCGGCGAGGGCACCGGCGCGGTGCTCGCGATCGACAGCGTGCGGCTCGCGGCCAAGGTGCTCCAGGACATGGCCACCTTCGCGAGCGCGGGCGTCTCCGACAGGGAGTAGCCCCTTCTCCGCGGGGTCTGGGTGGGGCGCGGCCGCTACGCGGCCGCGCCCGTGCAGGGGGCTTCCCGCTCCCCGCAACGCCCCCCGGAGCGAGCGCCTCCGGACGGCTACTTTCCGGGGGCCGGCTCGAGCCGCGACGTCTCGGCCCGGAGCGCCGCGAGCGAGAATCCTTCCTTCCAGGAGAGGATTGCGCCCGTTGCCGCCACGGGCACGAAGCTCACGGCCCAGAAGACGATGGCGAAGGCCTGCGCCGGCGCGGGGTCCAGTCCCCAGAGCACGAGCGTCGTCTCGATCGCGACGTGAAACACGCCGAAGAAGCCCGGCGCCTGGGGCAGCGCGACCGTGAGCGCGATCGCGACGGTCATGAAGCACGCCGCGGCGAAGGGGAGGTCGATCCCGAAGGCGTGAAACAACACGTAGATCGAGATCGATCCGTTCAACCAGTGAATGAGCGAGAGGGCGCCGGCTTCCCAGAGCGCGCGCGGCGAGCGGATGCTCGCGGCGCCTTGCACGAACCCGTCGAACAGCCCGAGGAACTTGTTCGCGACGGGCGGCGGGGCGATCGAGACGATGCGCGCGAAGACGCCGCGCGCCGCCTGTTCGCGGGTGGCGAGGAACAGGAAGATCGACAGGCCCACGACGCCGGCGACGCCGAAGATGGAGCCGTAAACCTTGAGGTTCCACACGAGCTCGCCGTGCGCCTCGGCGTTCGCGGGGAGGATCAACACCATGATCAGCAGCACGCTGACCAGCCCGAGGATGTCGAACACGCGCTCGATCACCGCGATGGTGACGAGCGGGAGGACGCCAATCCCGGTCTCGCGAGACCCGAGCCAGGGCCGGGCGATGTCGCCCGCACGGAACGGGAGCACGACGTTGAGGCTCATGCCGATGACCGTCGCGACGAAGAGGCGCCACATCCGCACCGCGGGCGCGAACGGCCGGAGAAGCACCTTCCATCGGACGGTTCGGACGACGAACTCGGTGAAGAGGACCACGGCGGAAAGGAGGACGAGCGGAATGTTCACGCCCGCCAGCGCGCGCAGGACCTCGCCCCAGTGGGCGTCCATCACGAACCAGAGGGTGAAGCCGAGGCTTACGACGAGCCCCGGAAGCAGCCGCAGGAGACGCTTCGACACGCTGGGACGATAGCACGGTCCGCCGTGGCGCTCGTCACGGGCGCGCGCTACACGGGCGGCGCCTTTGGAGAGTGTCGTCGTGTCCTACGAAGCTGTCGGGCTCGGAAACGCCATCATGGACGCCCTCGTGCGCGTCGACGACTCTGTGATCGCGGAGCTCGGGCTCACACGGGGCCAGATGCACCCGGTCGACCACTCGACATGGCACGCCGCCTACGAGCGCGTGCACCAGCTCGGCGTCGAGGTCTACTCGGGCGGTTCGTGCGCGAACACCATCCAGACGATGGGCCTGCTCGGGTCGAAGGTTCTTTACTGCGGGCAGATCGGAGACGACGCCTTCGGCGAGATGTACGCCCGGGCGATGCTCGAGGTCTGCGGCGCGCACGCGCTCAAGACGACTCAGGCGCACGTCACCGGCAAGTGCCTGTCGCTCATCTCCACGGGCGACGGCGAACGCACCATGCTCACCGACCTCGGCGCGGCAGTGCACCTCCCGTCGATCGGCGACTTCGCCGACCAGATCCGTAGTGCTCGTATCC
>CAXNIN010000267.1:0-6691 GCA_964202365.1 Myxococcota bacterium
CGAGCCCACCGCGGCGGAGAAGGTCGGCGAGATCAAGCTCCGGCGCGCGCTCGTCGCGGTGGAGACGGGCGACCTCGACAAGGTGAAGGAATTCGCGGCCGCCAGCAACCTCCCCGCGGGGCAGCTCCTCGCCGCAGAGGTGGAGCTCGCCGATGGAAACCGGGACGCCGCGAAGGCGCTATTGGAGGCCGCCAAGGCGGATCCTGGCGCGATCGGCGGCACCGCCGGCACCTACCTCGCGCTCATGGGGGATGCGAATCCTCTCGTCGCGGGTCTAGCGGAAGCCCAGGCGCTCTGGGCGCTCGGGAAGCGCCGCATCGCCGTGCGGAGCGTGGAGGATCTCGTGAAGGCCTATGCGGAATCGCGTGATGACGGTGCGGACCAGCTCCTGCTGTGGGCCGGCCGCGCCGCCGCCGTCGGCGAGACCGCGATCGCCACCAGCCTCCTCGACGCCATCACGGTCCCTCCGCCCGGTCAGGGTTGGCGCGTGCAGGCGACGCGCGCCCTCGCCACCTGTGTCGACGGCGACGGCGTCTCCTGTTTGAGTCAGTTCCAGGCAGTTCGACTCGGCGCCCCGTCCGACGGCTACACCGACGCCGCCGCCACGGCCGCGCTCGGCATCGCCGAGAAGGACCCCGCCACGGCCCGCGCGCTCCTCGAGGGGCTCTCCGGTGACGCCGTCGCCCGTGCCTACGCAGCCATCGGGGAGAAGGGCGCCGCCGCTGCGGCCGCCGCCGATCCGGTCCTCAAGTCCCAGTTCGGAGGTTGAGAATGCGCCCGTCTGCCCTGTTCGCGGTGTTCGTCGCGCTGCTTGGAATGTTCCTCCCCGGCCGCGCGCTCGCCGCGCCGCCGAAGGACGCGGAAGGGGTGCCTGTCCGCGTGATTGTCCTCGACGACACCCGGAAGCCCATCTCCACCGCCGTCATCCGTCACCCGCAGGAAGCCGACCGCCACCGCGTCAACTCGGTGGACGGCTCCTGGGAGAACAGCGTGCTCTACATGCCGGACGGCAGCGAGCTCCGCTTCACCCCCGGCATGACGCTGGAGCTCGAGATCTCCGCTCCCGGCTACATGACGCAGGTGTTCCAGTACCAGGTTCGGAAGCGCAAGAACGTCATCGAGCTGACCCTCCCCAGGATCGAGATGGACGACACGACCATCGAAGAGCCGGTCATCAGCTTCGGCCGCGACCTTCCGCGCGAAACGACCATCGAAGAACCCCCCAAGTGACGGAGCGCCTGTCCATGCGCCACCTCGGTGCCTCCTTCGCGGTGCTCGCCGCGCTCTCGTTCCCCGCGTTCGCCGCCGGGTGGTCGAGCTTCGACAACACGTTCCCCGCGCTCCCCTGTCAGGACGGCTGGGCGGCCTGCCTCGTCGACGGCGCGGCCACCGGGCCGGGCGCGTTGAAGGACTCCGCCGGGCGCCCGCTCCCGGCCGACGCCCGCTTCGGGTGGTTCGACTTCAAGCCTACGTCCGTGGTGTCGCCGTTCGCGTCTCTCTCGGCGTACAGCGGCCCGGTCGGCGCGCCGGCGCCGGTGGAAGCGCCGCCCGTCCAGGATGCCCCCCCGGTCGCGCAGGCCCCCGTTGTCGACGACGCGCCCGTAGCCACCGCGAGCAGCGCGGGCATGTCGGGCTCGTCGAGCACGGCGACGCCGGTCACGAGCTCCGCGCCTACGCCGGTTGCGTCGCCCACCGCCTCCGTGACGACCACCTCGTCCACGCCCTCGACGACACCCGTCACCTCGAGCGGCGGCATGCGGCCGGGCGCCCCGTCGGCGGTGGCCTCCACGACCACCCCGACCACCGCGACCACCGCGACCACCCCCGCGACCACCAGCGGTGGGATGCGCCCGGGTTCCCCGTCCTCCACGGCGACGCTGGCCCCCACGACGACGACGGCTGCGCCGGCGTCGCTCCCGCCCACCTCGAGCAACCCCCCGCCGACGACCACGACTTCGGCCGTGGCCCCGGTGGCGAGCGCCCCGCAGGACGACTCCTGCACCGACCTCGTCCGCCTCGAGCCCGCCGCGATGATGGGCCAGCTTCGCCAGGGGCAGGGCAAGTGCCTCGACGCGCGCATCTCGTCCGAGTCCCAGCAGACGACGAAGGACAAGATCTCCCGTCTCCTCATCTCGAACGCCGAGAACAAGGGCGACAAGCAGGAGTGGGAGCGCCTCATCAAGCGCCACCTCGAGGACATCGACCGCTCCGACCCCGACCTCTGCTTCAAGTACGCGCTGCACCTCTCGCGCGGCGGCGTCGGCCGCGCTCAGGGCGTCATCCGGTGGGCCGACTACGCGCTCGACAACAAGTCGAAGTGGTCCGGCACCACCTACAAGACCCGCGTGTTCAGCCTCTACAAGCTGCGCGCGGAGGCCGCGAACAAGCTCTGGCAGGACGCCGAGAAGGAGTTCGCCGAAGGCGAGCGCTCCGACGAGAAGGAGGCCAAGGCCGCGAAGCACCGCGGGCAGGCCAAGGACTACGCCCGGGAGTGGCTCGACTACGCCAAGGCGAGCGAGCAGGACACGAAGACCGCCATGGCGCTCTGCGTGTCGTCCTCCGGCAACCGCGCGTTCTGCGAGGGGGGCTAACCGTCCTTGCGACCCTCGCTCTTCCTCGTCTCCCTGCTCGCCGCGTGCTCCGGCGGCTCGGCCGACGTCGCCACGCCCGCCCCGGCGGAGTCGCAGAGCGCCGTTCCGCCCGAGCTGCTCGCCACAACGTGGCAGGTGCGGCTCGCGGTCGACAGCGTGCGCGCTCCCTTCGAGGGGCGTGACGGCTGGATTGGCTACTTCCAGGGCGCCCGCGTAGCGCCGCTCGCGGCGTTCGCCGCCGAGGCCGACGGCGCAGCGCTCGCGCGGGCCCACGCGGAATACGCCGCCCTGTACCGGCAGGCCGCCCTCATGGCGGCGCACGCAACGGTGCAGGTGTACGGCGCCGACGCGCAGCCGACCGACCCGAAAGAGACCGCCCACCTCCTCGGCGTGTCGGGCGCGCTCCTCGGGGACGAAGCCGCGCGCGGCAAGCTAGGGACGAGCGCGGCCTCAAAGGTGGCCGGGCTCGCCCCGCGCGACCTCGCGTGGAAGGCCTGGGTCGACGCCGGCGCCGTCTGGCCACCGGACGCCCCCGCCAACGGCTCGCCGGGCGCTCCGACCGCTCCGGCGCCAGGTCAGGCGCCCAACGCCGGCACCGTGCCGCACTACGCGCTCCCGGAACAGGGCGTTGATACCAAGGTCGAAGCCGGTGATCCGGGCACCATGTGGGCGCTCGCGCGCTGGCACGAGGCCGCCGCGCTCGCCGCCGCTCCCGACCACGCCGGGGCGGTCCGTGTCTGGATCGACCCGTGGCGCCTCCCCCCCGAACCGCGTGAAAGCGCGGCAGGCGTCGCGATCCCAGATACCTTCCTGTTCATGTCCGCGATGAGCACCCCGGGCGATGCCCTGTTCCTCGCCGACCTCGAGAAGGACGGCAGCGCGGCCGTCGCCGCGCACGTGAGCGACAGCCCCTACGCGGCAGTCATCGCGCGCTGCACGAAGGAAGCTCGGGTCGACGTGGACTGCATCCTCGACGAGGGCGCTGCGCTCGGCCAGGCCATCGAAACCGCCATGGAGAAGGCCGCCGGCCGCCAGGACGGCTTCCACAGGCCCTTCGCCGACTTCGCCCGGGTCGGGCTGCTTCGCGCCGCGGACCGCGCCGCGTGGAAGCTCGACGACCGCGAAGGCGGCGGGCGCCTGCGCATCAACGCGCTCGACCGCACGACGGGCTCCGCCCGCGACCCTCTGTTCTTGCTTTCGGTGGCGGCGTGGGACGCTGGCAACCGGAACTCCGTCCGTGCCGAGGAGCTCGTGCACGGTCTGCTGACAGAAGTTCCCGGCCTGGAGGCGGCCCGCCTCCCGCTGGATGCCCTGCACATTCGCCTGAGCCGGAATGCCGCACCCGGCCGGCCCATGCATTGAGGAGTCTCACGATGCCCCGCCGAGGTAACGAGGAACCTGAGTCGAAGTTCGTGGGCGCGCGACACCTGATGGTGGCCGCCGGGCTCGCGAGCGCGGTGCTGTCCACCGGAGCCGTGCTGAGCTTCTACGAGGAGTCGCTCCCGGGCACCCTCAACCCGCTCTACGCGCAGTCCATGGTCGACTTCCGCTCCCAGGAGCTGGTGTTCGATCGCATCTACTTCCACAGCCCGATCGACAACCGGATCATGAGCCGGGTGGTCGAGAAGGGCGAGCTCGCCGAGGGCGGGAAGGGCTACAAGCTCACCCTCAAGGCGGGCTTGAAGTGGCACGACGGAAAGCCCGTCACGTCGAAGGACGTCTGCTTCACCGTGGCCGCCATGCTCGACCCCAAGACGCCGAGCCCCATGGCCGCCGGGTACCGCACGGTGCTCGCCGGCTGCGAAGCCCAGGCCCCGACCGTCGCGCTCGTCCGGTTCACGAAGGTGTTCCACAACCCCCAGGAACGCCTCGGTTTCCCGCTCCTCCCCGAGGCGCCTTTCGCCGGCAACACGGCGATCTCGCCGGACCTCGACTTCTCCGCGCACCCCATCGGCTCGGGCCCGTACAAGGGCAACAAGGGCCGACGTGGCGTCACGTTCGAGGCCTACCCGAACGGCCACCACAACGCGTCGATCGCGCAGCTCTCCCTCCAGGAAGGCGGCGATCCCGTCGTTCAGGTGGTCACGCTCCGCAACAACGGCGTCCAGGGCATCCTCGCCGTGCCGCCGCCGCTCCGCGCCGACGTGAGCGCCAGCGACGACCTCCAGCTCAAGTCGTACGACCTGCGCTCGTGGTGGTTCATGGCGGTGAACACCCAGAAGGGCGCGCTCGCCGACAAGCGCGTACGCCAGGCGCTCAACCTCATCATCGACCGCACGGACCTCCGGCAGCTCTCCATCGGCGTGAAGCCCGGCGAGCAGAACAGCCCGTGCGAGTTCATCTCCGGGCCGTTCGTCCAGTCCTCGCCGTTCTACAACCGCTCCGTCGCCACCAAGGAGAAGAGCGACCGCGCCGCCGCGACCACGCTCCTCACCTCGGCGGGCCTCCAGCAGATCGGCGGGCGCTGGCACTTCAAGGGCCAACCCATCCAGCTCCAGATCGGCATGTTGGCGCCGCTCGACAACGAGGCGCCCGACCTGCTCACGCAGGTGGCGAACCAGCTCGGCGCGGGCGGGTTCGACCGGCAGGAGACCAAGGTCACGGTCGACGACTGGAACCGCCGCGTGCTCACCGGCAAGGCGACGGAGTTCGACATCCTCGTGGGCAAGTGGTCGTTCGGCGTCGTCGAAGAGGTCAACGACCTCTTCGAGACCCGCGCCAACGCGAAGGGCTCGTTGAACATCTTCAACTACAGCAACTCGACGGTCGACCAGACCATCGCCGAGTACAACGCCGCCCGCACGGACACCGCCGCGGACGACGCGTACCACAAGCTGCACGCCACCCTCGCGGACGACCTGCCCTACCTCTTCCTCTGGAAGCTCGACACGAAGTCCGCGTGGCGCACCGAGGTTCGTGGCAACACGATCTCGGCGTACTACTACTGGACCGAGATCGACACCTGGAAGTACGGGTCATAGGAGCTTTGTTTTCATGCCGACGCTCCGCTCGACCCTCTCCTCCGTCGGGTCCCGCCGCGCCGCGTGTGCGCGGGCGGTGGCTTGGCCGTGCGTGGGGGAGAAGGCGGAGCATCGGGTGGGTGACCTCCCGGCGGCCGGTGGGCCGTCGGCGAGCCAGGGCCACCGTCGGGGGCGCGCGTGAAGGCGTGGTGGCTCCGACCCGCCGTGCGCCTCGCCGCGGCGATCTTCCTGCCGTTCGCCGTCCCGGCGATCATCACGGCGCTCATCTGGTCGCTGCCGGGTGACCCCGCCGAGATCATCTGCCCGCCCGAAATCTGCGGCGGAACCGAGGCCCTCGCGGCGCGCTGGAACCTCGACGGCGGGGCCTGGAAGTTCTTCTCCGCCTGGGTCACCAGCGCGTTGTCGGGCGACTTCGGGAACAGTTGGCGCCTACAGCAGGGCGTCCCGGTGGCCGAGCTGCTCGCGGAGGCCGTGCCCACCACCGCCGTGTTGCTCCTCGCCGGGCTCGTGCCTCTCGTGCTCGGCTCGATCGGCGCCGCGACCGGAATCCTGCCGCGGCGGGCCGACCCCGCCGCGAACATCATCGGGCTGGTGCCCGCCGTCGTCTTCGCGCTCCTCTGCGCGGCCGTGGTCGAGCTCAACTACGGCGCCGAGAGCTTCAACACCGAAGCCACCCGGCTCCGTATCCTGCTCGGCGCGCTGGTCCTCGGCTTCGCCGACGGCGCCTTCGCCGGCGCGACAACCGGTGTACGCGCTTTATTCCGCGGCGAACGCAAGCAGCGGTACGTGGGCGTGGCGCTGCTGCGCGGCGAACGCGCGCTGGCGAACATGCTCCCGAACGTGGCGCCTGCCCTCGCGGGACAGCTCCGCGCGCGCGTGCTGCACCTCCTCTCCGGGACCGTGATCGTCGAAGTGGTGCTGCGCATCAACGGAATCGGCGACCTGCTCTGGGGCGGGACGCTCCTTCAGGACTTCGGCGTGGTGCTCGCCGCCGCCACCGCCTTCGCGGCGCTCTCTGGGCTACTGCTCCTGCTGCAGGCCACCACCGAGATCGTGGTGGCCCTCGTCGTGCGCCGGGCGCCCGCGCTGCCCGCCGCCGTGCCCGTCGCGGCCAAGGCG
>CAXNIN010000268.1:0-6650 GCA_964202365.1 Myxococcota bacterium
GTAATCGACAAGGAACGCGGCGTTCTCACCACCGAGTGGGTGGTGGGCGCCTCGGACTACATCTTCAACGTCTACTCCGGCACGCGCATCCCCGAAAAGGTGCGCTTCAAGATGACCGTCGAGGTGGGCGAGAAGAGCGGCAAGGCGACGGTGCGCGTGCGCAACCACGAGCAGGTGGAGAAGGACATCATCTCGGCGAACCTCGAGTTCACGGGGTCGATCTACGAGTGGATCGACGTGCCGAGCTCGAGCCGAAAGGAGCGCGCGGCGCTCGAAGAGATCGCGGACCAGCTCGCGCGCGGCAAGGGCCGCGCCAAGGCGGACGTCGACTTCCGGGACTGATGGCGCCGCCGGCGCCGCCGCTACGGCGTCGTGCCGGGGGGAGCGCCGGCCCCGACACGCGCGCTCCGGTTGTCCGGTTGCCGACGCGGGGGCCGACCCCTACGGCAGGTGAAGCCGCTTGAGCCGACCCACCGCCTCAATCCGCTCTTCCGCCACCTTGTTCGCCGCCCGCGCCGTCGTCGTGTTCTCCGACTTCGCCTTGTTGATGATCCGCTTCAGCGTGTTGAAGATGCTCGCCGAGTCGGCCATCGCCTTGTCGCGCCCGTAGCCCTTCAGCTCGCTGTACACGTTGATCAACCCGCCCGCGTTGACCACGTAGTCGGGCGCGTAGGTGATGCCGCGCTCCGAGAGCGCCTCGCCGTCCCGCGTCTCGTCGTCGAGCTGGTTGTTGGCGCCGCCCGCGATGATGGGGGCCTTGATCATCGGGATCGTGCGCGTGTTGACGATGCCGCCGATGGCGCAGGGCGCGAGCACGTCGCAGTTGGCGCGGAAGAAGTCGTCGCCCTCGAGCACCGAGCCGCCGAACTCCTCGATCACGCGGGAGAGCCGCCTCTGGCTGATGTCGGAGTACAGGAGCGACGCGCCGCCCTCGTGCAGATACTTCGCGAGGTAGTACCCCACGTTCCCGACGCCCTGAATCGCCACGGTGCGGCCGGCCACCTCCGGCGAGCCGTAGATGACCTCGAGGCAGGCGCGGATGCCGTGGTAGCAGCCCCACGCGGTCACCGGCGACGGATCGCCCGAGCCGCCGTGCGCGGCGCCGGCGCCCGTGACGTACTTCGTCTCGCGGGAGATGTTGTCCATGTCCTCGACGGACGTGTTCATGTCTTCCGCGGTGATGTAGCGGCCGCCGAGCGACTGCACGTGGCGGCCGAACGCGCGGAACATGGCCTCGGACTTCATCGACGGGTCGCCGATGATGACCGACTTGCCGCCGCCGAGATCGAGCCCGGCCACCGCGGCCTTGTAGGTCATCCCGCGAGAGAGGCGGAGCACGTCGCGAACGGCGTCGGCTTCCGACGCGTAGTCGTACAGCCGGCAGCCGCCGAGAGACGGGCCGAGCGTGGTGTCGTGGATTGCGATGATGGCGCGGAGGCCGACGTCGTCGTTGCGACAGAAGACGATCTGCTCGTGCCCGTAGGAGGAGAGCTGCTCGAAGATGCTCATGGCCGGCTCCGATAGAGGGCGCGAATGGTATCGCGTCCTCCGGGGGGAGCCGACGCCCCGCCGCGTCCGCGTTTCGTCAAGTCCGCCTCAATCGAGGTGTGTAAACCCTGACGCACCCGCCCAGGCCGCGAGATCGGCCGGCGAGGTGTCCCACGGCCACACGCGGGCGCCGACAGGCGCCCAGGTGGCGGGATCGGTGGGTCCGAACACGACGCCGACGCGGCCGGGCGCACCCACGGCCGCCGCGAGGTGCGACGGCCCGCTGTCGGGGCCGAGCCAGGCGCGACACCCCGCGGCGAGGCCGAGCAGACCGGGTAGATCGGGGCACACGGCGTCGGGAGGCCAGCCCGGCTCGTCCGTTTCGTCCGGCCCGCGCACGAAGCGGGCGGCTACGCCGCGATCGCCGAGGGCGTCCGCCACGCGGCGCCACCGATCGAGCGGCCACCGTTTCGCGGCCCCGCCCGAGCCCGGGGCGAGGATGACCGCCGCGGGGCCCGGAGCCGGCGCCCAGTCGACGCGCGGCGCCCGAACGAACGCGCCTTCCGGGAGCGGGACACCGGTGAGCACGCCGGCGTAGTGATCGACGGCGTGCACGCCCGGGGCGGGCCGGGGCGCGACCGCGTGAACAGCGAGGTTCACCGCCCGCAGCGCCTCGGCGGCGACGTCGCCGAACGCGAACGCGCGCGCGAACGGGAGCGGCGGCGGGGCCCCGCGCCAGAGCCAGGTGTCGTCGTGGAGCGTGGCGCCGGGGGGGAGCAGCGGGGCGTAGCGCGCGTGCGTCACGACGAACACGGGGGCGATGGTCGTGAGCGCGCGGATGACGGGGAGCGTCAGGACGAAGTCGCCGAGCGCCGCGCGTCGAACGACGAGCACAGGTTCAGCCATGGTTTCGGGCCGCCGTCGGCGGAGCGCCGCCCGCGCTCACCCGGCAACCGGGAGGAGCGGCGGCTCGGCGGCCCGGCCCGCCCAGGCCGGGAAGAACCCGTCGCAGGCGGCGTCCGCAGCGCAGAACCGGCAGGGATCGGCCTTGGCGAACGCTACCACCCCGGGAAAGAAGAGGAGCGCGGCGTCGAGCTGGTGATCGGCGTCCACGTACCAGCGGTTCGCGCTGCGCCGCAGGTGCCGCGCGAGGGGGCCGAGCCAGCAGGCGGGCAGCCCCTTGATCGCCACGGCGACGCCCGCGTTCTCGACGCGCGGAACCGCGCGGACCAGCGCGGCGACGGCGTCGGCGACGGGGGGGGGCGCTTCGGCGCCGCCGGTGGGGAACGGGTAGGTGAACGTGACCGAGGCCGCGCCGCCGGCGAGGGCGAGCTCCGCGGCGTCGGCGGCGGTGGCGAGGGAGGGCGTCGCGAGCGGCACGTTCGCGCTGATCGCGACGCCGGCCGTACGCGCGCCGGCGAAGGCGGCGGCGAGGGCCTCCGCGGCGGCGCCGCCGGGGCCCAGCCGCACGGGGAGCACGTGGTGGTCCACGCCGGGCACCACCGCGAGGCCCACGAGATCCTCCACGCCGACGTGGAGCGTCACGCGGTTCACGCCGCGGCCGCGCGCGAGGGCCACGAGGGCGGGGAGATCGGGGCGGGCGGGCACGCCCTGGCCGGAAAACACGAGGGCGTCCACCGGCTGGCCCCGGCTGCTCGCGGCCGTGAAGTGCAGGATGTTCGCGGTGACCTCGGCCGTGCTCAGCGAGCGCGTAGGCACGGGCGCGCCGGCTTCGACGCGGTCCGGGTAGGCGCGGTGCAGCCGAAGGTGGAGCGTGCGGGGGCGCGCCACCGCCCCGGCCGTGGTCCAGGCGAGCATCGACCGCGTCTATCCGGTCGTCCGCCCGCTGACGCGCCCCCCGGCACGGCCCGGGCGCCCCCGCGCGGCTGCCGCGCGCCCGCGTTACGCTGCCCCTGCCGTCTCGGGCCCCGAGGAGCGCCGCTTGCGCCTACCCCTTCTGCTCCTGCTCCCCTCCCTCGCCGCCTGCGGCGCACGGTGGGAGCCCATCGAATCCGCGGCCAACCCGTCGGCGCCTCCCGACGTGTACGTCACGGACCCCACGCTCGGCTCCACGTGGTCGGCCGGCGTCGACATGCCCGTGCGCGCGGTCATCGCCGACGATGTAGACGACGCCGAGTCCCTCGTCGTGGAGATCCGGAGCGATCTCGAAGGTGTGGTCGCGACGCCCGTTCTACGCCCGGACGGCGCGCTCGACGCCGACATCGCCCTCACCACGCCGGGCGTGCACGTCCTCACCATCGCCGCGGTCGACACCGACGGCAACGAGGGCACCGACACCGTCACGGTGCGCGTCGTCGAGGGTTCGTTCCCGTCACAGCCCGTGGTCACCGTCGCCCCCTCCGCGCCGGTCGCCGGCGACACGCTCGACGCCACGCTCCTCGAGCCCTCGGTCGACCCCGAGGGAGACCCCCTCACCTACATCTGGTCCTGGACGGTCGACGGCGTCGACGCCGGCGTGGTCACCCCCACGGTCGACGGCGCCCGCGTCGCCGACGGCGAAACCTGGGCCGTCACCGTGTACGCCACGGACGGCACCTCGGTGTCCCCCACCGCCACCCGCGCCGTCAGCATCGGCGCCCCGGTCGACGTGGGCGTGGTCGAGGTGCTCCCCGGCGCGCCCGTCACCGGCGAGACGCTCACGTGCGCCCACGCCCCGCTCGTCACGGACGACGGCTCCCCCCTCCCCGTCTCCTACGCCTGGACAATCGACGGCCTCGGCGCCGGCGAGCGCACCGTCACCCTCCCCGGCGATCGCGTGGTCCGCGGCGATCAGATCGCGTGCACCCTGCTCGTCGAGGACGGCTCCGGCCGCGCCTACGACGCCGCGCCCGTGCAGGTCGGCAACGCGCTCCCCGTCGCGAGCGCGCCCACGATCACCCCGGCCGATGCCGACGCCGCGAGCCTGCTCACCTGCCGGATCGGCGCCGCCACGGACCCCGAGGGAGACCCCGTCACCACCGCGCTCCGGTGGCTCGTCGACGGCGTCGACGTCGGCACTGGCGCCACGCTCGGCGGCGTCTTCTCCCGGGGCGACGCCGTCGCGTGCGAGATCACCCCCTCCGATCCCTACGGCGCCGGCCCCACCGTCGCGAGCGCGGCCACGGTCATCGGCAACGCGCCCCCCGGCGCGCCCGCCGTCGCCATCACCCCCGACCTCGTCGTGACGGGATCCGTCGCGACCTGCGGCGTAACCGGCGCGGCCGTCGACCCCGACGGCGACAGCGTCACCTACACGTTCGGCTGGGAGGTGGACGGCGTCGCCCGCGCGGAGACCGGCGCCGCGTTCTCGGCCTCGGGCCTCTCCGACGGCGCGGAGGTCACGTGCGTGGCCACGCCCACCGACGGCACCGAGTCCGGCGCCCCCGGCACCGCCACCGTCACGCTCGGCGTCCCCTCCTCGGGCGACTTCGGCACCGCGGAAGCCTGGATCACCATCACCGGCAGCTCGACGAGCGCCGCGTTCGGCAAGGCCGTCGACACCCTGGCGGACCTCGACGGCGACTCCCTCCCCGAGCTCCTCGTCTCCGCCCCGCGCGGCAACGGCAGCACGAAGGGCGCGGTCTACCTCTTCACCTCCACCACGCTCGGGCTCGGCACGGCGCTCACCGACGCCGACGCCGACGCGTGGTGGGTCGGGCACGCGGCCGACGACAACCTCGGCGGCGGGCGTGGGGTCGTGGGCATCGGCGATCACGACGGCGACGGCGTCGGCGACCTCGCGGTGGCCGCGCCCATCAACGACGACGCCGGCTCCGCGGCAGGCGCCGTCTACCTGCTCTACGGCGGCGAGGCCTGGACAGCCGGCGGCGACATCCAGAACGACAGTGACGCCCGCATGCGCGGCGCCACGGGCGACTGGCTCGGCGTGCGCATGGCCGGCGGCGACCTCGACGGCGACGGCCTCGACGACCTCGCGGTCACCGCCCCCTACAACGATCTGCGCGCCAGCAAGGCCGGGGTGGCGGCCGTCTACTACGGCGACGCCGGGCGGCTCTCCGGCACACTCGCCCTCTCCGACGCCGACGCCCTCGTCACCGGCGCGCTGCTCAACACCGAGCTCGGCTGGTCCCTCGACATCTCGGAAGACGCCGACGGCGACGGCTACGGCGAGCTCCTCGTGGGCGTGTTCTACGACGACACGAACGCCACCGACGCCGGGGCCGCGGCCGCGATCAGCGGCGACGCCCTCGGCGGCCAGGAGACCTTCCTCGACGCCGCGTGGCTCGTGGTCTACGGCCTCGGGAGCGGCGCGCGCATGGGCTACGACGTAGGCGGCGTGGGCGACGTCGATGGCGACGGCCTCGCGGATCTCGCGTTCGGGGCCTACTTCGCCGACGACGTGGACATCGGCGCGGACGCCGGCGAGACGCGGCTGTTCTACGGGGTTTCGGGGCTCACCGCCACGGTCGACGCCGACGCCGCCGACGCCAGCTTCTTCGGCGCCACCGCCGGCGAGCAGTTCGGCAGCACCCTCACCTCCGCGGGCGACTGGGACGGCGACGGCCTCGCCGACATGCTCTTCGGCGCCCCCCGCAGCGGCGTCACCGGGGCAGAAGCCGGCTACGCCCGACTCTATCTGGGACGTGAGGCCAGCGGGTGGTCGGCGGCCGGCGCGAGCCCCTCGGTGGGCTTCACGGGCGGCGCCGCGGGTGACTGGCTCTCCGACGAGCTTGCCGGCGGGCTCGACGTGAACGCCGACGGCTACTCCGACATCGCGCTCGGCGCCCAGGCCGCCGACGTGGGCGCGTCGGGCGGCGGGGCGGTCTACGTGTTCATCGGGCCGTAGGGCGCGCGAATCGGGGCAGCCGCTCCGCGCTGCGGCGGCGAACTGCCGGGGTGGAAGGCGGGTGGTTCACGTGAACCACCCCGCGTCGACCCCTACCCGATGCGCACGCTCGCACCGCCGGCGAGCTCCCACTGAACCAGGAAGTCGTTGACGGGGATGTCGCGCTCCTCGTCCTTGTCGTCCCACGGGTTCGGGTCCATCACCCGGGCGGCGTCGTCGAACGCCTCCACGAGCACCCAGCGGCGGCCCACGTCGCCGTTCGCGAGGCGGTCCACGATGACCGCGAGCCACGGGAGGTGGTTCCCGAAGTGCGCGCGGCGCACGTCGGCCGTGCGGGCGTCGCGGTCGGGCCCGG
>CAXNIN010000269.1:0-6630 GCA_964202365.1 Myxococcota bacterium
CCGTCCTCCAAGCTGTCCCAGTAGGCCTCGTCCCACACGTCCTCCGGGTTGTCGTAAAAATCGTAGAAGGGAGGGTTGATGCAGGTGCCGTCGTCCGACTCTTCGCGCCAGTCGGGGTCGGTGTAGTCGCCTTCGAGCACGAAGTCGAACTTCACGAAGAAGTCCTGGGGGAGCCGGCTGGTAGGCTCCGCGAGGTAGGTGAAGGTCCCCGAGACTCGGTCCGCCCGCACTCGCGAGAGGCACAGGATCGACGTGTCGGCGTCGTCGCTTCCGGTGCCGGAAATCAGCCAGTCGCCGTCTCCGTTCGGATAGTGGATGGTGATGTACGCCCCCGGTTGGCTGCCGAACACGTACGGCGGGTCGACGTACTCACCGAGGTAGTCCAGCGGATACGCGGCGGGCATCGTGATGCTCACGCCCACCGCATACGCGCCAGGGGTCCCGGCGCTGTACGCAGCGAGCGTCTCCTCCGGATCACACGTCTCCGAGATGGAGTTCGCCCCGTTGGCAGTCAGAAACCAACCCCAGGAATTCCCGCTCACGTAAGTGTTGTTGTAGAATTGGTTCGTGTCGTAGTAGCTCGTCAAGTCCACCACTATGGCGGACGCCGGCGCCTCGCCGCAGTCGTAGTACGGCCCGTCCTCCACTTCGGTGTCGCCGGTGTCGCCGGTGTCGCGGTGCGACGTGTCCGCACCTGTGCCCGTCTCCTCCGCAAGGCTGCCGTCCCCCGAGTCGCCGGCCTTCGGGTTGGGATCGGAGCAGGCCAGCAGTGCGAGGGCGAGTGACCGGATCATGTGGCCTCCACGTGAAGCAGCGCGAGTTCGTGGGCAGAGAAGAGGAGGACAGGGTAGCGGCCAACGCTCAAGGACACCTCAAGCCGGATTGCCGGCCCCATGGTGTGTTCATGCTGGCTCTCCGCCACCCACATGGTCGACGTGAACCGGTCGGCCACTTCGGTGTCGACGACAGCCTCGCGGGGTTTGGTCGCCACCTGGACGACCGTGTGCTCCGCCGACGCCGTGGAGCGCAGCGTGACCCTGGCGCACGTCGCCGCGCCGTAGGGATCGACGAAGAGAAGGTAGGCCCACGCCCGCGGCAGCCCTTCGGGCACGTGGAGCGTCTCGACCTCCTCCTGCACGTCGGTAGTTGACGCGCGGATCGGGCGCGCGAACTGGACTATCCAAACGTCATTCACAATCGGCCAATTCCGGGCGTCGATGTCCATTTGGACGTCTTGCTCGGTGCCCGTCACCACCGGGTTCAGCGCCGCGACCGCCGACGCGCCGCCGAGTAGCTGCGCGTAGCGCTGGTAGGCCCACCAGGCGGGACGCTGGAGGGCGATCTCCGGCCCCAAGGTGTCGTCGTGGAGGTCCCGCCGGAGGCCGGTGCCGGAGAAGCCGGTGTCCAAGCTGCTCATGAGCGTGTGCCAGGACACCACCGCCACTCCGGTGGAGGCTGCCACGGCGAAGCGCATCCACACCGACATCGCCTGGAAGTCGTTCGGGCCGACTGTGTGCCCGACAGGATATCCCTCCTCGGGGTCGTCCGACGCAAAGATCGTCTCCGGGTCTGCCTCGGGCGGCCAGCCGTCCGCCTCGTCGGGATCGATGATGACGTCGATGTCGGGGAGGCCGCTGCACCCGGCAATCCTCGGCCGGAAGTCGTCGTCCGGGTCCGTCGGCGCCGCGTAGTCGTCGTACGGCTCGAGGACGGTGAAGTGCGCCCGGTCTTCACAGCCCGCGTCGTAGTCGAGGATCGGGGGGCTCTCCTCGGCGAACACCGGGGCGGGCTCGATACTCGGGCGAAGGGTATCGACGTGGGTGATCGGCGGGTCGGCGCACGCCACCCCCACGCCCGTCTCCTGAAGGGTGATCGGGATCTCCGAAATGTCGGGGTAGCGTTCGAGCGTCGCCCGCAGCTCGTTGTACTGGGCCACAAGGAAGGCCAGCCGCTGCGCGTCTTCGCCTTCCTGTCGGTGGTAGTAGTGGAAGTCGATTCCGGTGATCAGCTTCGCCAGGTCGGAACCCGCGAGGCGGTCCACCTCATCGAGGAAGGATCTCAAGAAGACGATCTTCGTGCTCCACCCCGCCGCCCGCGTGGCACGCTCCGCGGCGGCCGTACTCGAGGTCAGGCCCGCCACCTTCAGCGGCAGCCAATCCGCCTCGCCGATCATCGCGGCCGCGCACGCGTAGTAGAAGGCGCCCCAGGACGTGCCGTCCGGCTCATGCTCGCCCTCGGCGGCATTCCACGCCTGATCGCGCGCCTCGAGCTCATTGCCGATCTCTATGCCCTCGATGTAGTCGGCCAGGGAGATCGGCCGGGGCAGCTTCGCGAGCGCATCCTTCACCCTGTTCAGCCCCCGGGCGATGCCCCTGGCGATCATCGCGGCATATCCGCGCTTGGCGCTGTTCCAGGGGCCGAGGGTGTCGAGATCCCAGTCGGTTCCGTACCCGGAGCTGAAGCCAGGGTCGGTCAGGTAAGGCGTTGCCCACCTGAGGCTGGCCGCGCCCGAGGGTGCCCGACGAACGGAGGGCACCTGAGTCGTCACCCGGGCAAAGGTCATCGCCGTAATGTACAGCTTGAGCGGGATGTCGTTGTCCGCGAGATACTTCACCAGCCGCTGCAGGTCCGTGAAGCGCTCACTCTCCGCCACGTTGTCCGCGAACGCTTCAGCGCCTAGTACGGGGAATGGAACGATCCCGTCGGAGAACAGTTCGCGGGCGAACAGTTGCACGTCGCCCGGATGGCGCGCGACGGACGCGCCGAGGAGGGCAAGGTCGTCCGCGATGACGTCGTAGCTACCGTACTTGCGGTCGGCCCCGCCACCGTTCTCGCTTCGGTAGAACTTCGCGTCGTTCAGTCCGTACCGCACCGCGGCCTGGGGGACACTGTTCGTTCCGAGGCCCCCTTCGGGCGCCGGGCCAGGGGCGCCGAGGGGGACGGGGCCAGGGATCAACACGTCGCTCCGCCCCGGGCGCGGGCCCGGGCGGATCGCCTCCTCCCGGCGCCCGGCCTGCGGCTTGCCCGTGCCGATCGGCTCCCCCCGCGGGGCCGGCAATCGGGCGGCCCGCGAGGCGTCGAGACCACGCAGCCGCTGCCCGGCGATCGGCGGTATCGACCGCCCGCCGGTCACGGCTGGCAGCACGGGGCCGAGCGGCCGGCCGAGGTCCCGAGCCTCGCAGGCGCACGCGAGCGAACGGCGACAGCCACACCCGGCCACCAACGACAGCGGGACGTGCCGAGAAGCGGTGGTGACGGGGGCGGGGAGAAGCACCGTTCGGGGGTCGCGCATGTTGTCAGCTCCGGGACACGACCTCGAGCTTGAAGGTAACCGAGCCGGTTAGACCGGCAATCTTCCAGCGGAGGTAACGCAGGTGCCCGCTGATGACGACGGTGCGGGGACCGGCCACCGTGAGATCGACCGAGCCCCCGACGGCTCCGAACTGCAGGTCCTGGTTGACCGCGGCGTGCTCCAACGTCAGCGTGCCGGCACCCGCAGCCGTGAGAATGGTGGCCTGGACGACCACCTCCCGTTGCGTGCCGATCTCGAGAGCGTCGCGCCGATTCTGAACAGCGTTAGCGGAGATGGTGATGGGCTGCTGGAGGACCGAGTAGCTGGCGGGCATCGTGACTCCGACGATTGATGAGGCACTCTTTCCGGTGTGGATCGGAACGTCAAGGTCCGTGCCGCGCGCGGGCAGCACGCCTCCGCGGCGCACGCGCGGCACCCTCCGCAGACCGGGAGAGTCGGAGGGGCCGACCCCGCACTGAGCGCTCGCTGTAGTCGGTGGCGAGTTCGCCTTGACTGCGCGGCACATCGTCGGCCATACTTCGTTCGCCCAGGAGCAAGAATGGCGGCAAAAGTCAGCGTCCTTCAAGAGGTCATCACCATCAACGCCAACGGCGCACAAGACCGCCGAGACGCGCTCGACATCGGCGCGGAACGCGACGTCGTCGTGCAGATCACGATTCTGTCCGCGGCGGGCGCTGGCACCCTCACGCTGGAGCACGCCGCCTCCAACCAGGAGATCCAGTTTGAGGCCATCGGCTCCTCCGCCAGCCTGACTGCGGCCGTGCCCAAGACCATCGTCCTCACGGGGCACCTCCGCTTCCTTCGCTGGCGGATTGCGAGCCTTAGCGGCGCGGTTACCTTCAAGATCGAGGTCGTCACTCGGAGCTGAATCGCGTGCGCGACCGTAGGAACGCTCGGCTCCACTGACACGAGCCGGCGGGTGCCCTGTCGGCTTGTGGACGGACGCGGCTGCCGGCGGGCGGGGGGTCTGCCACCGCATTGAGGTGGCATGGTCCGAGCCGAACAACGGCTCGGTCGTCCACCGCGTGCGTCGCTTCCAACGCGCTGGGATGGGCCGCATTCACCGCCCGGCGGTGTCGCCCGACCCGTCCTCCAAGCTGTCCCAGTAGGCCTCGTCCCAGACGTCCTCCGGGTTGTCGTAGAAATCGTAGTGGGCCGGACCCATGCAGGTGCCGTCATCCCACTCATCCGACTCCTCCACGTCCCACCCGGACACGAAGTCGAACTTCACGAAGAAGTCCTGGGGGAGCCCGCTGCTCGGGTCGGCCACGTAGTTGAAGGTCCCCGAAACCCGGTCTGCGCGCACCCGCGAGAGGCAGAGGACTGAGGTGTCGGCGTCGTCGATCCCGGCGCGGGAGATGCGAAGCATACCCTCTTCGTCATGGTAGTAGATGGAAATGGACGCGCCTGGCTGGCTGCCAAGTGCGCGCGATGGATTCACGTACTCGCCGAGGTAGTCCGGAGGATACGCGGCAGGCATCGTGATGCTCACGCTCACCGCATACGCGCCAGGGGTCCCGGCGCTGTACGCAGCGAGCGTCTCCTCCGGATCACACGTCTCCGAGATAGCGTTCGCGCCGGTGGCCGTCAGAAACCAACCCCAGGAATTCCCGCTCACGTGGGTGTTGTTGTAGAACTGGTTGGTGTGGTAGTAGCTCGTCAGCTCCACGACGATCGCGGACGCCGGAGCCTCGCCGCAGTCGTAGTACGGCCCGTCCTCCACTTCGGTGTCGCAGGTGTCGCGGTGCGAGGTGTCCGCACCTCCGCCTGTCTCCTCCGCAAAGCTGACGTCCCCCAAGTCGTCGTCCTCCGGGTTGGGATCGGAGCAGGCCAGCAGTGCCAAGGCGAGCGACGGGATCATGTAGCCTCCACGCGGAGCAGCGCGAGTTCGTGGGCAGAGAAGAGGAGGACAGGGTAGCGGCCAACGCTCAAGGACACCTCAAGCCAGGTTGCCGGCCCGATTGTGTGTTCGCGCTGGCTCTCCGCCGCCCATATGGTCGACGTGAAGCGGTCGGCCACTTCGGTGTCGACGACAGCCTCGCGGGGTTTGGTCGCCACCTGGACGACCGTGTGCTCCGCCGACGCCGTCGAGCGCAGCGTGACCCTGGCGCACGTCGCCGCGCCGTAGGGATCGACGAAGAGAAGGTAGGCCCACGCCCGCGGCAGCCCTTCCGGCACGTGGAGCGTCTCGACCTCCTCCTGCACGTCGGTCGTCGGCGTGCGGATCGGGCGCGCGAACTGGATCATCCAGACGTCGTTCTCGATCTTCCAATCGCCAGCCGCGATGGTGTCTTGGAGCTCTACCTCGATCTTCGTCACCACCGGGTTCAGCGCCGCAACCGCCGACGCACCGCCGAGCAGTTGCGCGTAGCGCTGGTAGGCCCACCAGGCGGGACGCTGGAGGGCGATCTCCGGCCCCAAGGTGTGGTCGTGGAGGTCCCGCCGGAGGCCGGTGCCGGAGAAGCCGGTGTCCAAGCTGCTCATGAGGGTGTGCCAGGACACCACCGCCACTCCGGTGGAGGCCGCCACGGCGAAGCGCATCCACACCGACATCGCCTGGAAGTCGTTCGGGCCGACTGTGTGCCCGACAGGGTAGCCCCCCTCGGGCTCGTCCGACGCGAAGATCGTCTCCGGGTCTGCCTCCGGCGGCCAGCCGTCCGCTTCGTCGGGATCGATGATGACGTCGATGTCGGGGAGGCCGCTGCACCCGGCAATCCTCGGCCGGAAGTCGTCGTCCGGCTCCGTCGGCGCCGCGTAGTCATCGTACGGCTCGAGGACGGTGAAGTGGGCGCGGTCCTCACAGCCCGCGTCGTAGTCGAGGATCGGTGGGCTCTCCTCGGCGAACGCGGGGGCGGGCTCAAGGTCCGGTCGAGGGGTGTCGGCGTACGTGATCGGCGGGTCCACGCACGCCACCCCCACGCCCGTCTCCTGGAGGGTGATGGGGATGGCCGAGATGTCGGGGTAGAGTTCGAGCGTGGCGCGCAGTTCGTTGTACTGTGCCACCAGGAAGGCCAGCCGCTGCGCGTCTTCGCCTTCCTGTCGGTGGTAGTAGTGGAAGTCGATTCCGGTGATCAGCCTCGCCAGGTCGGACCCTTCCCGCGCGGACACTTCGTCAAGAAAATCCTTCAGGAAAACGATCTTCGTGCTCCATCCCGCCGCCCCCGTGGCACGCTCCGCAGCGGCCGTGCTCGAGGTCAGGCCCGCCACCTTCAGCGGCAGCCAATCCGCCTCGCCGATCATCGCGGCCGCGCACGCGTAGTAGAAGGCGCCCCAGGACGTGCCGTCCGGCTCATGCTCGCCCTCGGCGGCATTCCACG
>CAXNIN010000270.1:0-6630 GCA_964202365.1 Myxococcota bacterium
CGACCTCGCCCCCTACCGGCACGCCGCGACGAGCGCGTTGTTCTCGCCGCCCTCGGCCACCCAGGCGCCGTCGTTCACCCAGGCGCACACGGTCGCGCGGAGCGCGGCGGCGCGCTCCGGCTCCGCGGTCGCGCGGTTGTCGAGCTCGAGCGGGTCGGCGTCGAGGTCGTAGAGCGCCGCCGCCGGGTTCGGGTAGGGCTCGTCCTGGAAGTACTTGCAGCCGTCGTACCCGGCGTTCGGGTCGAGGAAGAACTTCCAGCCCTCCGCCACCACGCCCGCCGTCTCGCCGCCGCGCTCGAAGAACGCGACGCGCTCGGGCTCCGCGCACGTGCGCAGCTCGCCCAGCAGCGACTTCCCCTCGGCGGGCCCGTCCCACGGGAGCCCCGCGAGCTCCGCGAGGGTGGGCGCGAGCTCCACCGACGGAACGCGTGCGTGCACCACGTGCCCGGCGGGCACGCGCCCCGGCGCCCAGAGCGCCCAGGTGGTGTCCAGCACGCCGTCGTACGGCGAACAGCCGTGGTAGAAATAGGAGTCTCGCCGGGCGAGGGCGTCGCCGTGGTCGATCGTGAAGGCGATGACGGCGTCGTCGAGGCGGCCCAGCGCGGCGAGCCCGTCGAGCAGGAGCCCGATCTGGGCGTCCGTCGCCGCCACCTGGCTCGCGTAGACGGCCTCCACGTAGGCGCGGTCGACCTCCGTGTAGGCGAGCGTGCCGGCCATGTGCGCGGCGATCGCGGCGTCCATCGCGTCGCCGGCGTAGGGGCCGTCGTACCTACCGGGGTGAAACGTGGAGAACCACGGCTCGCGGGCGGTGTAGGGGTCGTGCGGGTCGAGGAGGTGGAGCCACGCGAAGACCGGCTCGTTCGCGCCGCGCCGGCCCAGCGCCGCCACGAGCTCACCCACGAGAAGCGCGTCGCCTTCGGCCTGATCGAGGGTCGGGTCCGCCCAGGTGCAGACGGTGTCCATGTCCGCGTCGAGCAGGTAGCACTGGTTGGCGGAGTACCCGTACGTGGCGTACCCGGCGGCGCCGAAGCGCTGCCCGAGGGTGAGGGTGGCCTCGGACACGCCCTCGGCGTCGATGCGGAGGTCGTTGGCGCGCACGCCGTGCGTGCGCGGGTAGGCGCCGGTCACGATGGTCGCCATCGACGGCCCCGAGAGCCCGCGCGGGACAATCACGTGGTCGAGCCGGGTGCCTTCCGCCATCAGCGCGTCGAGGCGGGGGGTGGTGTCCCACGGCGGGCCGTTGACGCCGAGAAAGTCGCGGTGGAGGGTGTCCACCCCGAGCACGATCACCGTAGTGGGCGGCCCGAGTCCGTCGCGGAGGCCGGCGGTCGCGGGGCACACCGCGGCGTCGGGCGCGGGAGCGGGCGGCGGCTTCGTGGGGGCGTCCGCCGCGCAGCCGAGGAGCGTGAGGAGCATCGCCCCTACGATACCGCGGCGGTCTCGTCGTCGGGGCGGTACGCGGCGGGCAGGAGCCGCGCCATGCGCCCGTGCGCCTCCGTGAGCGCGCCCTGCTTGCCGGGGAAGTCGGCGGAGGCGAACGGCTCGCCGAACGCGATGTCCACGTGGGCGACGTGCATGCGGGGGGAGTCGAGCGGGAAGACGCGGTCGCTCCCGGTCTGCGCCATCGGGAGCACCTGGAGCCCCTCGAGCTGGAGGTACCGGCCGGCGGCGCGCAGGAACGGCTGGAGGCGGCCGGTGCGGCTGCGCGTGCCTTCCGGGTAGAGCAGGATGATCCAGCCCTCGTCCATCAGACGGGCGCAGTCCTGGAGCGTCTCGAGCGCGACCGCCGCGAGCTCGCGCGGCCCGAGGGAGCCCTGCTCGGTGGCGACGGCGCTCGATTGCGCGGTCTTCCGGGTGTTCAGCGAGATGGCGGCCATCCGCCGCCACGCGTCCGTGTAGACCTTCGGCCCGGCGATCGCCACGAGCTTGTCCGCCACCGCGTGCCGACCCTCGATGCACAGGAGCGAGTCCGTGAGCTGGGTGTCGGTGTAGGAGAGGTGGTTGCACACGATCATGCGGCGGGCGGGCCCGGACTTCGCCCAGGCGTCGAGGCGATCGAGGCCGTCTACCCGCCACGTGGGCGTGAGCGCCCGCATGTAGGCCCGGGTCATCCCGCGGGCGAAGGGCACGGCCGGGTAGAAGCGGTAGGCGTCCCCCGCGACCGCGAAGGTGGCGAGGAGCGCGGTGAGATCGGCGTCCGACGTCGCGTCCACCCGGGCCTGGAGCGTGGCGTGCAGGGCGGCCTGGTCTTCGGGCGAGGTGACGGCCTGGGAGGCCACCCACGCCGGCAGCAGGCTCCTGAGCGTGGCCACGGGCAGGGCGGCGATCTGCGCGATGCTCGGCGTCATGACGGGAGGGCTTAGCCCGGTGCTACCCTGGGCGCATGGCCCTGCCGCTGCCCGCCGAGCTCCTCGACGCCGACCGGCGGCTGCACGCGGTGCACGAGGCGATCCGCTTCTCGCAGCACCTCAACCCGACGAACATCCACGAGGCGCGCACCGCCTTCCTCGCGGGGGCCGAGGCGCCGCCGTTTTCGTACGCGCCCGCCACGTGGGCCACCGAGGCGCGGCAGGAGATCGACCGCCTCGTGGTGCCCCGCGCCCACCCGCTCGGCTTCGAGCTCGCGGCGGCGGCGGCCGAGACCCGCGCGTTGATCGACGCGCTCGATCGTCGGGACGCCGCCTCGTTCGAGGCGCTCGGCGCGTTGTGCGACTGGCTCCCCGAGCCCGGCGAGGGCGCCGAGCTGCTCCCCTCGCCGACGCCGCTCGTGTCGGCCGAGATCGGCCCCGAGCGCATGTTCACCACGCTCCGGGAGGCGCTCCGCCAGCGCGGGCTCGCGTCGTGGGAGATGAGCTGGGACCCCGTGCTCGCCTCGCGCGTGCTCGTGGACTCCGCGCGGCGCTCCGTGCGCGTGAACCCGGCTGCGCGTTTCCGCGAGACGGATCGCGCCGCGCTCGTGGCGCACGAGATCGACGTTCACGCCCGCCGCGGGGCCAACGGCGAGGCGCAGTCGCTCCGGCTCTTCGCGACGGGGCTCGCCCGCAGCCTGCTCACCGAGGAGGGGCTCGCCATCGTGGCCGAGGAGCGCGTGCGCGCGCTCTCGCCGGGCTTCCTCACCCGCCAGGCGCTCATGCTCCGGGCCGTGCGCGGGGCCCGCGTGCTCGGCTTCCGGGAGCTCTGGGAAGATCTGCGGCCGCTCGTGGGTGCGTCGGCCGCGTTCCAGATCGGGCTGCGGGTGAAGCGCGGGCTCGCCCAGCCCGAACTACCGGGGGTGTACGCCAAGGACTCGGTGTACGGCCGGGGCTACCTGCGGGTGCGCGCGTGGCTCGCCGAGGGCGGCGCGTTGGGGCACCTGTACGTGGGGAAGGTGGGCACGCACCACCCCGTCGGGGACTGGCTGCGCGCCGGGTGGGTGACGGCCGGGCAGGTTCCGCACATGTGGGTCGCGGCGGCCTAGCACCCTGCTCGCGTCGCCGGCCGCCGCGTTGTCCCCCGCTACGCCCGGAACCGCATGAGGACGCGGTTGGTGGCGAGGCGCACGGGCATCCCGCGGAGCTCCGCGAGCGCGAGGGCGCCGCTCACCTCGATGGGCACCTCGTTGTAGGCGCCCCACTCGTTGGTGTGGGTGGCCTCCATCTTCTCGCGGAGCCACGCGAGGGCGCTCTTCGCGGCGAGGGCCGTGTCGCGGGTGTCGAGCGCGGTCGCGAACCGCTTCCACGGCAGGCCGAGGCCGGCGTCGGAGAGCTCGCAGGCCTTGGCGGCGGCCTGGAGCGCGGCGGCGTCGTCCGTGAGGCAGGCCGCGGCGAGGCGGGCGTTGTGCACGGAGCCGGGCGGCAGGGCCGCGGTCTGCGTGAGCAGCGCGCGGGCGGCGAGGCGGGCGGCTTCCTGCCCCTCGGGCGGGAGGAGCGCGAGCGCGAGCATGCCGCGGGTGGCCGAGAAGTCGCCGTAGGCGGTGGGCTTCGTGCGGCCTTCGGCCGCGGCGGCGATCCATTCCTGCATGCGGCGGCCGGCCCGCGCGACGAGCGCGGCGGCGTCGTCCTCGCGGTCGAGCAGGCACGCGGCCGAGGCCGACCGCAGCAGGAGATTGACCACGTTGTGGTGCTCCCCGACGGCGAGGTAGCGGGCCTCGTACAGATCGACGCGCAGGAGCGCACCGCTCAACCGCTCGCTGTCGACGTCAGGCCACGTGGTCATCCGCTTCGATCGCTCCCCGCGGGCGTTCGTGCGGCCGGCGGGAGGCCGGCCCGGAGACGAAGCGGGGGCACGCTCGCGATTGCGAACGTGCCCCCGGAGATGGCGCATCCTGAGAGGCTCGAACTCCCAACCTTCTGATCCGTAGTCAGATGCTCTATCCAATTGAGCTAAGGATGCGTTTTTCTTTAGCGTTGTATGGCGGAGACGCAGGGATTTGAACCCTGGGTACGCTTATGGCGTACGCTCCCTTAGCAAGGGAGTACCTTCGGCCACTCGGTCACGTCTCCGTATCGCGATTTTGGAGGAGGTGGTGGGATTCGAACCCACGGCCCCCGAGAGGGCGGCGGTTTTCAAGACCGCTGCCTTAAACCGCTCGGCCACACCTCCGGGGTGGGGCCCAAAACGCTTATCGCCCGGCTTCGATCCGGTCAAGGCCCCGCATGTAGGGTCGCAGCGCCGGCGGCACGACAACCGACCCGTCCTCTTGCTGATAGTTCTCGATAATCGCCACGAGTGTGCGACCCACGGCGAGCGCCGAGCCGTTGAGCGTGTGGAGCAGGGTCGTCTTTTTTTCGCCCTCGCGCTTGAAGCGGAGCTTGAGGCGGCGGGCCTGGAAGTCGCCGAAGCTCGTGCACGAGCTGATCTCGCGGTAGGCCGCCTGGCCGGGCAGCCACACTTCGAGATCGTAGCCGCGGGCGCCGCCGAACCCCACGTCGCCCGCGCAGCGCGCGACCACCTGGTACGGCAGGCCGAGCGCCTGGAGGCAGCTCTCCGCGTGCGCGGTGAGCCGCTCGAGCGCCTCGGCGCTGTTTTCCGGCTTCACGATCTGCACGACTTCCACCTTGTGAAACTGGTGCTGGCGGATGAGCCCGCGCGTGTCGCGCCCGGCGGCGCCGGCCTCCGAGCGGAAGCACGGAGTGAAGGCGCAGTACTTCACGGGGAGCTGCGCCTCGTCGAGGATCTCGTCCTGGTGGAGGTTGGTGACCGGCACCTCCGCCGTGGGGATGAGGAAGCCGTCTTCGCCGGCGAGCTGTGTCGTGAGCTTGAAGAGATCGGCCTCGAACTTGGGGAGCTGAGTCGTGCCCACCAGCGCGCTCCGGCGCACCATGTAGGGCACCATCACTTCGCGGTAGCCGGCGTCCGTGGCGTGATCGAGGAAGAACTGGACGAGCGCGCGCTCCATCTGGGCGAGGCCGCCCGAGAGCACGGAGAACCGCGCGCCGGCGATCTTCGCCGCGCGTTCGGGGTCGTACATGCCGAGGGCCACGCCGAGATCGTCGTGGGCGCGGCCCGGCCCGCGGGGCTCTCCCCAGCGGCGGATGACGGGGTTGTCGCCGTCGCCGGCGCCGTCGGGCGTGGCGGGGTCGACGAGGTTCGGGAGACCGAGGAGGAGGTCCTGCTCTTCCGCCGCGATGGCCTCGAGCTCGGCGTCGAGCTGCCCGGCCCGCTCGGTGGCGGCGCGCACGTCCGCCTTCATGCGGTCGGCGTCGTCCTTCTGGCCGGCCTTCATCGCCGCGCCGATCTTCGGGGAGAGCTCGTTGCGGACCGCGCGGCAGCGGTCGCCCTCGGTCTGGAGCGCGCGGCGGCGCTCGACGAGACCCACGATGCGGTCGACCGTGGCGAGGGTCTCGTCGGACGCGTGCCGGCGGGCGAGGCTTGCGCGGACGGCGTCGGGGTTGGTGGCGAACAGGTTGGGGTCGAGCATGGCGCGCGTCTAACCGAGCGCCGGCGCCGCGTGGGGGGTTGCTTGCGCGCGTTATCGGCGCTACCCTTCGCAAGAGGTGTGGATGTTGCCTGCCGCGTTCGCCTTCCTGCACGCGCACGGTGTGGAGGTCGCCCCCGCCGATCTCGACGCCGCGGTGGCCGATGCCCTCCGCGCGCACCGCGCGGTGCTCTACCCGCGCGGCGGCGCCGGCCTCACCGCCGACGAGCTGAGCTTCCTGCGGGAAGGCGGCGTCGATCCCGACGGGGAGATCCGCGGGCTCGACCCCGTGGTGCGCGGCGTCGCCGAGCACGCCGCCATCCTCAAGTCCGCGCTCACCACGGCCGAAGTGGCCGCCGCCCTCGGCGTGACCGAGGCGCGGGTGCGGCAGCGCCTGCAGAAACGCACGCTCTTCGGCATCGAGACGCGCCACGGGTGGCGCATCCCGAGCTTCCAGCTCTCGGAAGAAGGCGAGCTCCCCGGCTGGTCCGAAGTGGCGCCGCGGCTGCCCGCCGGCCTCTCGGCGGTCGAGCTGCTCGGCTGGCTCACGCTCCCCAACGCGGATCTCGTGGTCGGCGAGGAAGAAACGCCCGTCTCCCCGCTCGACTGGCTCCGCGCCGGCCGCAGCCCCAAGGTGGCGGCCGCCGTTGCCGCCGGGCTCGCGTAGGCGGGCGCCCCGCCGCGGGGAGGTAGGATGCGCGGCCGCCCCCATGCCGACGCTCCCCGACCCGCCG
>CAXNIN010000271.1:0-6612 GCA_964202365.1 Myxococcota bacterium
CCGAGGGGCCCGTCGCCGCGGCCGAAGGTGACATCCCCGCGCCGTCCGACGTTGCCGCCCCCCCGGCCGACGCCACGAAGACCGCGAGCGGGCTCGCCTACAAGGTGCTCACCCCCGGCACCGGCACCGAGAAGCCCCTCGAGGCCGACTCGGTGGAGGTCAAGTACACGGGCTGGACCACCGACGGCAAGATGTTCGACAGCTCCGAGAAGCGGAAGCGGACGGCGAAGTTCAAGCTAAAAGGTGTCATCCCCGGGTGGACCGAGGGCCTCCAGCTGATGACCGTCGGCCAGAAGAACCGCTTCTGGATTCCGGTCGATCTCGCGTACGCCAACAAGCCCGGCAAGCCGGCCGGCATGCTCGTGTTCGACGTGGAGCTGGTGAACATCGTGGCGGCGCCCAAGCCGCTCCCGGCCCCGGCCGACGTGGCCGCCGCCCCCGCCGACGCGAAGAAGACCAAGTCCGGTCTCGCCTACAAGGTGCTCACGCCGGGCACCGGCAAGGAGAAGCCCACGGCCGACTCCGTGGTCGAGGTCGACTACACGGGCTGGACGAAGGCCGGCGAGATGTTCGACAGCTCGGTGACGCGCGGAAAGCCCGCGTCGTTCCCGCTCAAGCGCGTGATTCCGGGCTGGACCGAAGGCGTCCAGCTCATGACCGTCGGCGAGAAGACGCGGTTCTGGATTCCCGCCGCGCTCGCGTACGGCGAGACCCCCGCGCGCCCCGGCGCCCCCGCGGGCGACCTCGTCTTTGACGTAGAGCTCAAGGCCATCAAGGCGGCGCCCCCCGCCGGCCCCGCCGGCACGGGCCCGAACCTGCGCCCCGGCGGCGCGGCCGGCCTGAAGGCCTCGCCCGCCGTGAAGGGCGCGCCCGGCGCCACCCGCGCCACCCCCGGCGCCCCGAAGATCGAGAAGAAGTCCGAGTAGGGGCCCGTCTCGCGCGCTTCGGCGCCGCCGCTTGCCGCGCGTCCGTCGCCGGGTGACACCCGGGGATGGAACGCGGCCCGCCCAAACCCACCGTCGAGCGCGACGGCATCGTCGTCGGCCGCCACGACTTCGGCGAGAGCGACCGCATCGTGCGGCTCCTCACCCCCGGGGAGGGGCGCGTGGGCGTGCTCGCGCGCGGCGCCCGCGCCGGCCGGAGCCGGTGGGCGGTGCTCGATCTCGGCTGTCACGCGCGCGTCCGTACGCGCCCTGGCCGCGGGGACCTCGAACCCCTCGTGGACGTCGAGCTCCTCGACGCCCGCGTGCACCTCCGCTCGTCCCTCGGGCGGCTCTCCCTCGCCGCCTACGCCTGCGAGCTCTGCGGCGCGTTGGCGCGCGACGGGCACCCCGAGCCGCGCCTGTTCGGGCTGCTCGAGATGGCGCTGCTCCTCCTGGACGCCGCCGAGGCCGACCCCGGCCCCGCTTTCCGGGCCGCGCTCGAGGCGAAGGCGCTCACGTTCGCCGGCGTGGCGCCCGTGCTGGACCGGTGCGCGGTGTGCAACGAGCCCGTCGTGAACGAAATGGTGTTCGCGCCGAGCGCGGGCGGGCTCGTCCACCGCGGGTGCGCCCCCGCGGAAGCCGGCCTTCGACCTGTGACCGCGGCGCACGCCGCCGCGCTCGAGCACGCGCGCCGCGCCCCGCTCCGTGACGTGCTCGACGGCGCGCTCCCGCCGGGCCCCGCGGCGCTCCTGCACGACGCCATCGCGCACCACCTCGGCCGCCCGCTCGCCTCGCGCGCAGTCCTCGACGCGCTCCTCGCCTGACGCCCCAAGCGGGCGCCGGCCGGGCTACATTGCACCCGTGCTGCTGACTTCGCTCCTCCTCGCGTGCGGAACCGAGCGCGGTGTGCGCCCCGGCGCGGACAGCGTGAGCTACGGCGGCTGGGTTTACCTCGGCCCCCCCTCGTCCGAAGTGGTGTTCGGCGACGGTACGGTCACCTTCGAACCCACCGGCGTCGAACCCGTGGAAGCCACGCAACTCTACGAGGGGTACCCCGGCTATTGGGTGGCCGAGGCGCTGCCGCCGCGCACGCCCTTCCAGCTCCGGCTCGAAGGGGAGGGGGCCTACCCCACCGTATGGGCCGGCGACACGCCTTCCGCGAACGGCACGTGGCTTTCGGGCGCCCTCTTCGCGGCGGAGTACGCCTACATCGACGACCTGCTCGTCACCTTCGCCCCGCCCGCCCCCGCCGCCCCGGTGGGCGCGCTCGCCGACGGCGCGATCCACGTCTGGGGTCTCCCCAACGACGGTACTGCCTGGGACTGCGCGGACGTGCGCGTTCAAGGCCGAACCCCCGTCTGTTACCTGTTCGACGAAGCGGGCGCGGCCACGCTCGTCACCGACGGCCCCTTCGATTGGTTCTTCGCCTTCGATCTCGCGCCGGGGGAGATCGTCCTCGACGCCGGGTCGGGGCCGATCGAGTCGTGGACCGCCCGCGAGGGCGACCTCGTCATGGCCTTCTGGCTGGAGCCCGCATGATCCTCGTTCTGCTCGCGTGCGCCTCGCTCCCCGACACCGTCACGATGACAGGCACCGTGTGGGACGCCCCCTACGGCGAAGGCTCCACCGTGGCCGGGGCCACGGTCACGGTCACCGACGAAGCGCGCGCCGTCATCGACGAGCAGACCTCCGGTGCCGACGGTGTGTTCACCGCGTTGGTCCCGGCGGGGGTGCCGTTCTTCGTGACGGTTTCAGCGGAAGAGTACCTCCCCACAGCATTTTCCGGGACAGCGGGCATCTCCGACTTCACCGCGCCGGCGGGCTACCCCTGGGTTGCGCCGACCGCCTTCGCGGGCGACGTCCGCGCCGCGTTCGCCGAGTGCCCCACCGTGGCGGCCCCGGGCGCGATTGTCGCGGGCGAGATCGTCGCGGACGTCACCGGGTATCCGCCGATCACCACCGCGAGCGCGATGCTCTACGGCCCGGACGACACCGAGCTCGACGCCTGCTACCTCGACGACGAAGGGGCTTCGAGCGCCGACGCCACGCAGACCGGCGCCACCGGCCGCTTCGCGATCTTCGGTGTTCCCCCCGGGGAGATCGTCGTCGACATCCGGTACGCGACGGGCTCCGGGCAAGACCCCGTGGAGCTCTACCGGTTCTTCGCGCCAGAAGACGGCTTCGTCCCGGTGTATCCGGCGATCCTCGGCGTTCTGTAGGAGACCGCCGGCGACGCGACCCGTTGTCGTGATGATATGCGGATCGTCGCACCTGAGCTTGATCTCCCGGCAAGAGTGAACTACGGTCGCGCCACGCGAGACCACGCGATTGGTCGAGTGCCGCACACCCCTTTTCATGCCGAATCCGGAGACTCCCCATGGGCCAGCTGATCACCAAGCCTGACGCCAACCCCATCATCTTTGCGCTCTGCAACTGGTTCGGGCTCGGCGCGCTCGGCTACTTCCTCATGGGCCAGCAGAAAAAGGCGATCATCGCCGCCGTTCTCACGGTCGTGCTCTCCACCGTCACCTGCGGCATGGGCGCCATCATCGTCTTCGTGTTCGTGTACGACGCCTACCTCCTCGGGCAGAAGCTCCAGAGCGGCCAGTCCATCGGCATCAACGAGAACGGCCTCGAGTTCTTGAACGCCATCTTCAAGGACTAGGCTCGCGCGTTGCCGGCAATCGCCGACAGCGACGACCTCTACGCCTGGCTCGTTCGCGGGTTCGTAGAGTCGGGGATGCCCGACCACACGCGCGGCGGCCGGGAGTGGATCGCAACCGGCGCCCTCAACCTGGAGAATCTCCGGGCTGGGGGCGCCGGAACGATCCTGCTCGAATTCCGAGGGCAAGCGGGGGATTCCCCCGTTCCCGACGACGACTACACCTACGAGGTGTGCGTCGTCCGGAGCCCCGAAGGGAACCAGGTGGATGTCCGCTCGGAGGACGCCCTGTTTCACCACGCCTTCTCTTGGGGCGGGGGGGGAGCCCCCCGCAACGCCCCCCCCGGAGCGGCCGACGCCCTCGCGCTGGCGGGGCACATCCTGCACGAGCTCCGCGCGCACAACACGCGGTTCACCGAGTGGCGCGCGCAGGGCGGCGCCAGCACGCTCTCGCAGCGGCGGGGCATCCCCTCGACGCGCGGCGCGCCGCCCGACCGCGCGCTCCTCACCGTCCTCGAAACGCTCGCGCGCACGAACCGGAGCGTCACCGAGGGCCCCGCCCACGCGTGGGGGGTGAGGGCGACGGTGGTGGGCCCCTCGTCGAAGATCGTGGCGGGGCTCGGGCTCGAGCCCCAGTACGTCACCCGCAAGGCGATGGTGACCCTCTCGTTCGAGGACATCGAACACGCCGAACGTCTGCGCTTCGCGGGCACGCTGCTGCTCGTCTCGGCGGGGCTCTCCCTGCTCGTCCTGCTCGGGCTCACGCTCACCACCGGCTGGAACCTCTACTCGATGGGCTTCCGATGGCTCGCGGCGCAGGGGTGGGTGACCGTGTTCAGCCTCGTGGGAACAGGGTTGTTCGCGACCGTGCACGGCTTCGCCGGGCTCCAGCTCCGGGCGCTCCGCCGCCGCAACGTGGTGGGCGGCCTCGCGATCCTCGGCATGCTCCCGTGCCTCGGGCCGTGTTGTGGTGTCGGGTTCCCGCTCGGCGCGTGGGTGCTTTATCTACTCCGGGATGAGCGAACTACCAGGGTTTTCAACGGGTGAGCCGTCGGGGCGCCGGGTTGACGGAGGGGGGGAGGGGCGGTAGATGGTCGGCCCCCGCCGAGGTTCCGCCCGTGACCTTCCAGGATCTCATCCTGACGTTGCAGCACTACTGGGGCCGCCACGGGTGCGCCATCCTGCAGCCGATGGACATGCCGATGGGCGCCGGCACCTTCCACCCCGCGACGTTCCTGCGGGCGCTCGGGCCCCGCCCCTGGAAGGCGGCGTACGTCCAGCCGTGCCGTCGGCCCACCGACGCCCGGTTCGGCGAGAACCCCAATCGGCTCGGGCATTACTACCAGTACCAGGTGATCCTCAAGCCCTGCCCGTCCGACGTGCAGAAGCTCTATGTCGGCAGCCTCGCCGCGATTGGCCTGAAGCTCACCGACCACGACATCCGCTTCGTCGAAGACGACTGGGAGTCGCCCACGCTCGGCGCGTGGGGCCTCGGCTGGGAAGTGTGGCTCGACGGCATGGAGGTCACGCAGTTCACGTACTTCCAGCAGGTGGGCGGCATCGACCTCGACCCCGTGTCGGTCGAGCTCACGTACGGCCTCGAACGTCTGGCCATGTACCTGCAGAAGGTCGACAACGTGTACGACCTGGAGTGGGGGAGCGGCGTGAGCTACGGCGACGTGTACCACCGCAACGAGGTGGAGCAGTCGCGCTACAACTTCGAAGGCGCCGACGTCGACATTCTGCTCGGCACGTTCGAGCGCGCGCGGGCCGAGTGCGAGCGCCTCGTGGGCCTGGGGCTGCCGCTCCCCGCGTACGACCAGGTGCTCACCTGCTCGCACACCTTCAACCTGCTCCAGGCGCGCGGCGCCATCAGCGTCGCCGAGCGGGTGCAGTACATCAAGCGGGTGCGCGATCTCGCCTGCCTCGTCGCGCGGAGCTACGCCGGTGTCTGAGCTCTTCGTCGAGATTGGAAACGAGGAGTTGCCGGCGCACGCCGTCGGCCCCGCCGCGGAGGCCCTCGCCGCCGGCCTCGTGAAGCTCCTCGGCGCCATCCCGCACGGCGCCGTGCGCACGTTCGGCACGCCGCGGCGCCTCGCCGTTTCGATCTCCGGCGTTGCGGCCGCGCGCCCCGCCGTCGAGCGCGTCGTCACCGGTCCGCCGCTCGCGCAGGCCTTCCCGGGGGGCGCTCCGGGGCCCGTCGCGGAGGCGTTCGCCAAGGCGCGCGGCGTGGCGGTGGAGCAGCTCCTCACGGTCGACACCCCGAAGGGGCCGGTCATCGCCGTCCGCCGCATCGAAGGCGGGGAGACCACCGGCGACGTCATCGCGAAGGGCCTCGAGGACATGGTCCTCGGCATCCCCTTCAAGAAGTCCATGCGGTGGACAGAGCGCGGCCGCCCGTTCGCGCGCCCCATCCACACGGTGTGCGCGCTGTTCGCGGGCGAGGTCATCGAGGCGTCGGTGGGCGGCGTGTTCACCGGTGGGCACTCCCACGGGCACTGGCTCTGGGCGCCCGAGAGCTTCGCCGTCACGGGCGCCGACGCGTGGCTCGCCGACCTGCGCGAACGGTACGTCCTGGCCGACATCGACGAGCGCCGCGCCGCGGTGCGGAGCCAGCTCGGAGCACTCGCCGCGGAGCACGGCGCGGACGACGTGTTCGACGCCGACCTCCTCGAAGAGGTCGTGCAGCTCGTGGAGTGGCCGCGCACGATCGTGAGCCGCTTCGCCCCGCACCTGCTCGAGCTGCCGCCCCGGCTCCTCGTCGAGTCGATGAAGAAGAACCAGCGGTACTTCCCGCTCACCCGCGGCGGGGCGCTCACCGACACGTTCCTCGTCGTGACGAACAACCCGTTCGGCGACGATGCCCTCATCTCCGCCGGCAACGCCCGCGTGCTCGCGGCCCGCTTCCACGACGCCCGGTTCTTCTACGCGGAGGACCGCAAGAAGTCCCTCGCGGAGCACGGCGCGAAGCTCCAGGGCATGCTCTGGATTCGGGGCCTCGGCACGATGGGCGAGCGGCAGGCCTCC
>CAXNIN010000272.1:0-6606 GCA_964202365.1 Myxococcota bacterium
CCTCGCGTTCGCGGTTGAGCCACCCCACGAAGCCGGCGACGCCGCTCGTGTACGCCCACGCCTCGGTGACGCCGGCCACGCGGTTGTCGTAGCGCACCCGCAGGCCGTCGTTGAGGAAGGCCTGGGCGTGCAGCCAGGGGGCCAGGAGCGCGTCGGGGACGTTCGTGTCGGGGAAGATGGCGCCGTCGGGCTGAAAGCGGATGCGCGTGCCGCTGCCGTCGGTGTGCGTGGCGACGCGCACGAGCGGCTCGACCACGGCGCCGCGCTCGAAACGGGCGCGCCAGGCGCCGCCGTCGCGGGTGATGTCGAGCGCGAGCGAGGACGACAGCGCGTTGACGCAAGAGACGCCGACGCCGTGGAGCCCGCCCGCGGCGCCGTAGGCGTCCGAGCCGAACTTTCCGCCGGCGTGCAGTGTGGTGAGCACCACCTCGGCGGCGCTGCGGCCGCTCGGGAGCGCGTCGACGGGGATGCCGCGGCCGTCGTCGGACACCTCGACGGAGCCGTCGGGATGCACGACCACGTCGATGGCGGAACAATGGCCGGCCATCGCCTCGTCTACCGCGTTTTGCACCACCTCCACCACGAGGTTGAACACGCCGGCGGGCCCGGTCGACCCGATGTACATGGCCGGGCGGCGGCGCACCGGTTCGAGGCCTTCGAGCACGGTGATCGACGAAGCGTCGTAGCGGCTCACGAGGCCTTCCCCTTCAGCGAGACGAGAGCCGCGTCGAGGCGCCCGCCGTGGTGGGCGCGGGTGCGCGCGACGGTGTCGAACCAGCTCGCGATGTCCATGAAGCCCTCGGCCCGCGCGGTGCGGGCCATGTCGGGGATGCCTTCGCCGTCGGCGCGCTGGGCCGCGAGGGCGGCGGCCACGTTCTGGGCGGTGTCGCCGAGGGGGCGGCCGGCGATGGGGTCGGCCGCGCGCATGAGGAAGTCGAGGTGGCCACCGGCGACGACAGCCTGGGCGTCCGCGATCTCGCGGAACGTGCGGGCGACGTCGGGGTAGCCCTCGACCTCGGCGATGCGGCCGAAGTACGCCCACATCTCCACGGCCTGCGCGTCTACGGCGAAGGCGGAGCGGAGGTTCTCGTGGGTGCGCGTGTCGCGCAGCTCGGGAGAGGGCGCACGCTGACCGGCGTGGGCCGCTTCGGCGGGGGGGGGCTTGGGCGCGTTCATGGGCTCGCGTTTGGAGCAGAGCCCGCCGTCAACCACGGGCCCCGCGGGATCGTCCCCTTCCGGCGCGCCGACGGGGACCCGTATGGAGGGGGAGGATCAGACCTGCGCGAGGTGCTCGGAGATGCGCACGTTCGAGAGCGTGACGCCCTCGGACGCGGGCTTCAGGCCGCGGAACGCTTCGGTGCCCGGCGTCTCGTGCGCGCCGGCGGAGCTGTAGGCGGCGCGCCACTCGGTGGTGGGATCGGGGTCGAAGTAGGCGAAGTGTTCGGGGTAGTGCTTGAACCCCATCACCGGCCCGGGCTGGTAGCTGTCGTAGATGCGGCGGTAGGCCGAGCGCATCACGTGGTCCGGGAGGTTGTTGTAGTTGAGGAACTCGTCGCGTTCGAGCGCCTGTTCGACGGCGAGCCAGCGGAGGTGCTCGACCTCGGTGCGGATGACGCCGGACTGGAGGCCCTGGTGGTACACGGTGGTGCCGGGCATGGCCGAGAGGTACTTCACGCGCGTGATGTGCTTGTGTTCCTCGGCCCACTTGCACATGTGGTCGAGGCTCTCCTCGGTCTCCCCGGGCAGCCCGACGATGGTGAGCCCGCCGTAGCGCACGCCGGCGTCCCACGACTGGTGCATCGCGCGGATGACGATGTTCTCCGTGGAGCCCTTGCGGGCCTCCTTGAGCACGTCGGGGGTGAGCGACTCGACACCGTAAAGCGCGATGTCGCAACCCGACTTCTTCATCGCGGTGAGGCGCTCGGGGTCGACGTCGGCGTTGCGGGTGAGGCAGGTCCAGCCGATGTCGTGCTGGCCGATGACCTCGCAGTACTCGAGGGTCTGCTTCTTGTGCGCCGTGAACGTGAGGTCGACGAAGAACACGAAGTCGGTGCCGTAGTTCTTCTTGTAGAACGCCAGCTCCTGGTTGAGCTTCTCGGGCGACTTCACGCGTTCCTGCGGCGTCGTGCGGTAGCAGAAGGAGCAGTCCATCTTGCAGCCGCGGGAGTAGCTCGCGATGATCTGCGGCTGGAGCCCCATCGACGACTTGGCCTGAGGCCAGAGGTCGAGGCGCATCGTGGGGAGCGCGTTGAGGTGCGGCATCTGGCCGCGCGGCAGGTTCTTGTGCACCTGCCCCTCGCGATCCTTGTACCAGATGCCCTTGATCTCGGGCAGCCGGTGCGCCCAGGCGCCCTTGGTGAAGGCCTCCATGAGCTCGAGAATCGTGAGCTCGCCTTCGGAGATCACGGCGATGTCCGCCTTGGTCTCGCGCATGAACACGTGCGGCACGGAGGTCACGAGCGAGCCGCCGAGGATGATCGGCATCTTCGGCTTCTCTTCCTTCACCATCGCGATGAGCGACTCGAGGAAGGGGTAGCAGTCCTCGTAGGTGGCGAGACCGAGCACGTCGGTCCCTTCCATGATCTGGTCGAAGGCTTCCTTCAGCGGGTTCACGGCGTAGCGCACGTCCACGATGCGCACGGGGTACCCGGCGTTGTGGAGCACGGTGGCGATGTAGGACACGCCTTCGTACGGGGAGGTGAGGAAGAATTCCCAGCCGCGCGGCATGGAGAACGGCGAGGGGCCGACCACGAGCGTCATGCGCGGGAGGCGGGCGTCGGTGGAGACCGGGGTGCGGTCCTGGCCGGCCATCTGGTCCATCAACTGCTGATCGACGTCGCCGCTGGCCGTCACGTAGAGGGAGGGATCGAGCGAGGGCGTGTAGGCCATGCGAAAGCTCCGTTACGACGCGGACGACGGGATCGTCCCGGGAGCGTACCCGACGCGAACGCGCACCGTCAACGGCGGACCGCGCCCGCAGCGCACGCGTCGAGGACATCCATCGATAGCGCCTATCGAAAGCGGGGAGTCGCCCCACCAATCCGAGCGCGATCCCCGGAGCCGCTAGAACAGCTCGATCGGCTTCTGGCGCACCCCGAGGTAGTCCTGCGGGTTGGTGCGCGTGGCGTCCATCCACGTGCGCAGCCCCTGCTCCATCTCGTACGTTTCCCGCGGGTTTCCCGAGCTCACGTCGTTGAGCTCGTCGGGGTCGGCGGCGACGTCGAAGAGCTGCTTCCCGCCGTCTTCCAGGTCGAGCACGAGCTTCTTGTCGTTCACGCGCTTCATGCGCTGGTGCACGAAGAGGCGGTAGTCGGTCTCGGCGAAGACGCCGCGGTCGTCGGGCTTGCCGCGGAGAATCGGCAGCATCGAGGCGCCGTCCGCGCCGGCCGGCCCCTGGAGGCCGAGGGCGTCGAACACGGTGGGGAACAAGTCGAGCGTGCGCACCGGCGTCGTCACGTCGTTGCGGCGCGCGTAGCCGGGAAAACGAACGAGAACGGGCACATGGAGCTGGTGCTCGCAGAGGGTGGCGCCGTGGTCGAGGTAGCCGTGCTCGAGGAATTCGTCGCCGTGGTCGGCGAAGATCACGACGACGGACTTCTCGAGGAGCCCCGTGGAGCGGAGCTGCGAGAGGAAGCTCCCGAGGCGCTCGTCGGCCATCTTGACCTTCTTGTCGTAGACCTTCTCGAGAAAAGCCACGTCCTCAGTGCTCACCGTGCCGCTCATGTCGGGCGCCTGCCCGGGCTCGCGGATGGTGGCGAGGCCCTCTTCCCGCATCTTCGCCTGCTCCTCGATGGAGCCGTCGAGCGTGCCCTTGTACTCGGGCACGGCGTCGCGGGGGGAGATGCCGAGCAGGGGGTGCTGCCCGTGCGAGTCGTAGCCGTGGAGGAACAGGAAGAACCGCTTGTCCCTGTTCTTTTCCAGCCACTCCAGCGCCGGCGGGACGCTGTATTCGAACCCGGCGAAGGGCTTGTCGTCGAGGTAGGTCGAGAAATCACGGCCGAAGCCGTAGCTCGCCTGCACGCCCGCCCCGCCGGTGAACGCCGCCGCGGTGTAGCCGGCGCGGATCAGGGCGTCGGGGAAGGTCTCGATGCCGGGGGAAAGGGAGGTCGGGACCATCTGATCCGCGGAGAGCATCTTGAGCTTGTTGGTGACGCCGTGCACCGACGGCCACCGCGCCGTCCAGATGGACATGTGCGACGGGAGGGTCCACGGGGCCGCGCTCGTGGCGCGGTGGAACACCACCGACTCCTCGGCGAACTGGTCGAGGTTCGGCGTGAGGCCGTCCGTGTTGCCGCCGAACCCGGTGCGGTCGTAGCGCAGCGCGTCGAGCGAGATGAAGATGACGTTCAGCTCGCCCGCGCGACTCTTCAGGTCGTACGCCGAGTCGTCCATCGCCGCGTCGGCCACGAGCGGCTTGACGGCGTCCCGAACGGAGCGGGGGCCGACGTCGCCGGACGGGCTCTTGAGGAGGAGGAACGCCACGAGCGCGATGTTCGCGAGGATGACGAACCCGATGACGACGCGGAGCTGTTTCATCCCGCGCACCCTACCCCATCGTCGGCACGCCCGCGATGGCGGCCGGCCGTGTCAGCGTGCGTCGGGCAGGCGGAGTTCGGTGCCCGGCGGCACCACCTTGATCGTCGCTTTCTCCCCGATAGTCGCCCATAGTTCGCCGCGGAGCTGCGTGCGCGTCGCGGCGCGTTCGGCCCGCCAGGCGGGCAGCAGGGCCTGGAAGCGCGCGATGTCGCCGTCGGCGCGGGCGTCGAGCTGGGCGGCGCCGGAGAGCGCCTCCTGCTCCAACTGAGCGGCTTTGCCGCGGACATCGGGCAGCACCTTGCTGGCGTAGGCGTCGGCGGCGAGGCGCGTCGTCTCCTGGTCGCCCTTGGCGCTCGACACGTCGTTGAACGCGTTGACAACGGCGTCCGGCGGGGCGAGCGAACGCACGTCGATCGCGACGAGGCGCACCCCGGTGGCGAGGGCGTCCAGCGAGCGCTGGGCGGCGTCCATCACGGCCTGCTGGAGTTCGGTGCGGCCGGTGGTGAGGAGGGCATCCACCCCCATCTCGGCAACCTGGGCGTTGGCGGCCGCGTCCACCTCGGCGGCAACCACGGCCTCCGGGTCGGCGTGCACCAGCGCGAACAGGACGGGGTCCGCGACGCTGAACTGCACGATGAGCTCGACGTCCACGAGGTTGGTGTCGGCGGTGAGCAGCCGGCGCCGCGGCAACTCCACGCGGCGAACCTCGGTGACGCGGATGCGCTCGGACGACTCCACCACGGGGAGCCGGAAGCCGAGACCGGCGCCGAGGGTGCGGTCCACCGCGCCGAAGCGGTACACGACCGCGACTTCCGCGGGATCGACGACCATCACGCACGACGCGAGCACGGCGAGGCCGAGGAGCCCGGCGGCCACGGTCCCGACGCGGTGGGCGAGCGGCGGGAGCGTCACGGGGCCTCGTGCAAAGGGCAGCCGGCGGGGCCGCTGCGGAGACGCCCCGGCGCGTACGGGCGACGGTGGTTCGGGAGGCGGTTCGGCGTCATTCCGGGCCCCGGTCGAGGGCCTCGAAGAACCCGCCGTCCGACGGGAGCACGAGCACGGTGTCTTCCCCGAGCGTGCGCTCGTACGCGTCGAGCGCGCCGAGGAGCTCGTACAGGGCGGGGTCCGCGCGGTACGCCTCGGCGTAGCGGAGCGCGGCGGTCTCCGCGGCCTTCGCCGTGACGAACGCGGCCTCGCGCTCGGCCTTGGCGAGAATCTCGGCCGCCTCGCGGTCGGCGCGGGCGCGAATCGTGGTGGCCTGCTCCTCGCCCTCCGACCGATAGGCGTTCGCGATGCGGAGGCGCTCGGCGCGCATGCGCTCGTAGATGGACTGCTCGTTCTGGAGCGGCAGGCCGACGTGGCGGAGCCGCACGTCGAGCACCTCGACGCCGAACCGTTCGGCGGCGGTGGTGGCGACATCCGTGCGTACGGACGCAGGGAGGAGGTCACCCGTGGTGGAGTCCACCGCGAGCACGTCCTGGAGCTCCACCTTGCCGATGGCGGCGGCGACGCGGCTCGTGACGAGGTCCCCGAGCTGCGCCTCGGCGGCGGCGACACCCCCGGCGGCCTCGAGGAACTTCTGCGGGTCGGCCACGCGCCAGATGGCGAAGGCCTCGACGACGAGGTTCTTCTTGTCGCTTGTCAACAGCTCGGTGGGCGCCACCTCGAGCACGCGCGCGCGCGCGTCGCAGCGCACGACCTCGTGGAGCGGCCACGGGGCGCGCATGTAGAGCCCGGGCTCCAGCAGCGTGCGCACGGGCGCGCCGAACGAGGTGACGACCGCGACTTCGCGGGCGTCGAGCGTGAAGACGGACGCCGCGAGGAGCGCGAGCGGGAGCGCGCCCAACGCGAGGGCGCGAACGTTAGCCATGCGAACCTCCCTTCGCGGCGACCGGCTTGGCCGGGGCCGCCTTCGCGGGCACCCCCTTCGCGGGCGCCCCCCTCCCGGGGCCCGGCCGGGCTCCGGGCTTCGTCGGCGCCGCGGCAGCGTCGGCGGCGTCGCCCCCGAGCCACACGCGCACGGAGCTCGGCGCGAGCACGAGCGCGCGCCCGGTGAGCGCGTCGGCGACG
>CAXNIN010000273.1:0-6602 GCA_964202365.1 Myxococcota bacterium
CCCCCCCGCCCCAGGAGCCGCAGCCCCCTCCGCCCCTACTGAACCCCACCGGTGGTGAGCGACTCGGCCATGCTCCGCCCGGTGGACTCCGTGCTGTCCGCGACGGTGTTGTAGAGCACGTACATCAGCGCCGCGATGGCGATGCTGAGCGCCGAGATCACGAGCATGTACTCGACCGTGCTCTGGCCGCGGGTTCCGCGCATCGGGCCTCCGAAGCCCGCAGCATAGCAGGAACGGCGGCGGCCTACTTCTGGATCACGAACTCGACCCGGCGGTTGTTGAGCTTGCCGGAGTCGGTCATGTTCGTGTCGACGGGGCGCGTCTCGCCGTAGCCCATCGTGCTCATGCGCATGGCGGGCACGCCCTTCGAGAGCAGGTACTCGAACACGGCGTCGGCGCGGTCCTTCGAGAGGCGCTGGTTCTGCGCGTCGTCGCCGACGTTGTCCGTGTGGCCGCCGATCTCCACCCGCATGTTCGGGTAGTCCTTGAGCGCCTGGGCCACGTCGTCGAGCACGGGGAAGCTGTCCGGGAGGATGACGGCCTTGCCCGTGGTGAAGTTGATCCGCTGCCGGATGACGATCTGGTCGCTCGTGACCTCGACGCGCTGCGGCTTGGCGTCGGGGCAGCCGTCTTCGTCCTGGTAGCCGTTGGTGACCTCGGCCTGGTCCGGGCAGGCGTCGGTGGCGTCGCCGACACCGTCGCGGTCGCGGTCGCGGCTGGGGCAGCCGTTGGGCGCCCCGCCCGGCTCGTTGGGGCACTGATCCTGGCCGTCGGCGAAGCCGTCGCGGTCGTTGTCGCCGTCGATGCAGCCGTCGGCGTCTTCGACGTTGTCGCGGTCTTCCGGCTCGCGCGGGCAGCGGTCGACGCTGTCGGGGATGCCGTCGCCGTCGTCGTCGAGGTCGGGGCAGCCGTCGCTGTCCTTGAAGCCGTCGAGGTCTTCGGCGTCGGAGACGCAGCGGTCGTCGAGGTTGGAGACGCCGTCGCGGTCGGAGTCGGTGTTGGTGGGCGCGGGCGCGGGCGCGGGCGCGGGCGTTACGGCGGCGGTCACCCACGGGGTGGGCGTGGGCGCGGGCGTGAGGACCGGCGGGGGCGCGGGGGCGGGCGCCGCGGAGGCGCACTGGGAAGCGATGGCGGCGTGCGCGCGCGCGAGGCGGACGTGCTCGGCGGCGCGCTGGGTGTCGCCCTGCTCGAACTCGATCTTGGCGAACTCGGTGTTCGCGTCGGCGAGGGCGAGGTCGACCGGGGCGCAGTTCACGGTCTGGTGCGCGGCCGCGATCTCGGCCTGGAGAGACGCGAACTCGCTCGCGAGGAGCGCCTGGCTCGCGCACCCCGAGAGGGCGGGGACCGCGAGAAAGGAGAGGAGGGCGAGGCGCATCAGAGGTCGTCCAGGTCGATGTCGATGGGGGTCTCGGCCTTCGGCTCGACCGGCTTCTCGGGCTTGAGCTCGGGCACGAACTGGTCGGCGTTGCGCACGTCGGCGCCGCGGTCCTCCGACTTCTCGATGGCCTCGGCGGACCACGCCTTCGACTTCTTGCAGAGCTGCTCGGCGGCGCCGTAGTCGGAGGAGTTGACCTCCTCCTTCGCTTTCCACAGGTACTCGCGGGCGAGCGTGATCTCGTACACGGCGCGCTCTTCGCCGCCGGCCGCCACGGCGGTCTCGTACGTGCGCTGCGCGTCGAGCACGAGGTAGCTCGCGCGCCCGGCGGTGCATCCGGAGAGCACGCCGAGCGCGAGGGTGGCCAGGAGGGCGACGGCGGGGTTCGGGGCGATGAACGATCGCATCGGAGGGATCAATCCATGTCCTTCGGCGCGGTGTCAAGCGCGACGTCGGCGGGCAGGGGGAGCTCGAGGACCGCCATCCGGTAACGCGCCGGGGCGCGCTCGGGCGGGATGTCGGCGGGCTGCGAGGTCCACGGGACGAGATCGCCGACGATCGGCACCCCGAAGAGCGGGTTGGCGGGGTCGCCCTTCTGCATCTCCACGCTCTCCACTGCGGCGACGCCCAGCGCTTCGGACAGGCGGCGCACCGCGGCGAGGTAGAGCGTGGTGCCGCGCGTGGGGTCGACGAGGAAGTAGCCGCGTTCGTGCACGATCACCCGCCGGTAATTGCCGGACTTGCCCCACGTGGTGACCGCTGCGGCATTGAGCAGGGAGAGGTCGGCGCTCTCGGGGTCGCGGGAGACGGCGCTCCAAGCGTCGGGCACCGGCCCGTCGACGATGTCGGTCTGGGCCTGGTAGCGGAGGCGCTCGCCGGCCTCGCCGCCGGCGCCCTTGGCGCGGAGCGCGGGCGGGATGGCTCCCGGCGACGCCCAGGAGCGGTACACCTTCTGGCCGTGCACGATCGGGTAGTAGCAGATGAGGTCCTGCTGCTGGTCGAGCGGGAGCTCGACGATGCCGGAGAGCGCGGTGGCGTCGAAGTCGCGGTAGACCTGCGGCACGGAGATGCGGTTGGCCTTGATCGGCGAGCGGAACTCGCGGCTGTCGGCGTCGCCTTCGTTCACGGCACCGCGCCCCCACCGGTACATTGGCTGCGCCACGGTCGCGACGAACACGAGCGGCCACACCCACGCGCGCCACGAGAGGCGCGCGAGCCCGATGGCGACGAGGGCGACGCTCGCGACCACCACGAACGACGCGAGGCGGTACGGCGCGAACATGCGCGACATACCTGGAATGAACTGGAACATCAGCGTGTACGGCAGCCGGACGACGTAGTCGCCGAACTGGTAGACGTGCTCGTTGTCTCCGTCGCCCACGCGCAGGAAAGGGCCGAGCGTGCCCACGTAGAAGAACAGCCACACGCCGAGCCAGCCCCACGAGCGCCGGCGCAAGATGGCGGGAAGAACGCCGAAGAGCATGACCACGAGCGGCATGGACTCGCGGAGCGTGGGGTCGAACGGGTAGCTCGCGCTCCAGCTCGAGCCGATGGTGCGGTTGATCGAGGCGAGGATGTTCTCCGCGTACGTCGAGGGGCGCATCGGCGCGTGGGAGACGGTGTCGAAGCTCGGGAACGGCAGGAAGAACGTCATCTCCGGGAGCTGCGCCGCGCTGCCCACCTGGGCGCCGCCGCCCCCCGGCCCGGGGAGCGCGTACGGGAGGATGAAGGGGCCGGCCGCGAGCGCGACGCCGAGCCCGACGCCGACGACGGAGCGGGTCATGCCGCGCCAATCCAGCCGGGCGCGCTCGACGACGGCGTGCTTCACGAACCACACCGCGGTGAAGATGCCCGTGAAGAGACCGTAGAACCAGTAGTAAGACGCGGCGAGGCCGAAGCACAGCCCCGCGAGCACGCCGGAGCCGATCGCGCGGCGCCGGAGCGCGCGGTCGAGGAGCGGCGGGTAGAGCAGCACCCACCAGAGCAGCGCCTGGCGCAGGCCGGAAGCCTGCACCTCCTGGAGCGTGAGCGGGTTGACCACCGCGATCGCGCACGCGCCGAGCGCGGCGGAGACGCTCCCCGAGAAGTACCGGCCGAGCGCGTAGGCGCAGAGCCCGTTTCCGCCGAGCAACAGCAGGATCTTGAGGTTGTAGCTGGTGGGAAAGCCGAAGATGCGGTCGAGCGGGTAGGAGAGCGCGAGCACGTCGAGGATGTTGCCGGTCTCGGGGTGCCGGCCGAGCCCGACGAACTCCTGCCACAACGCGAGCGGGCCGAGGCCGGCCCGGGTGACGCCGTCGAGCGAGCGGAAGTGCCAGTCGTAGCGCCACAACCACCCGCCGAGCTCTCCGCCGCCGAGCACCACGAGGTCGAGGTAGTCGACCATGGGCCAGGTGACCGCGATCGCCGCCCCGAACGAGAGGAGGACCGCGAGGAAGGCCCCCGCGAATTCGCGTGCGCGGCCTTCGAGCATCACGTGGGCTCCACGTCGAGCGCGATGCGCCAGATGTGACGGTCGTCGGCGGTGGTGGCGGTCTCGGGGCCGAGGGCCGTGCGGAGGATCGTGAGCGACTGGGCGCGCCGCTCGGGCGGGTACATCGTGCCGTGGAGCACGACGTAGCGCACCCCGAGGCGCGCGAGGGCCCTGCCCGCGACGACGAGATCGAGCTCGGCGAGCATCGGCGGCAAGCGGTCGATGCGGCCGGCCTCCGCCACGAGGAGCGCGCGGGAGAGGTGCGAGCGGTCGAGCACGCCGGGGAGCGGCTCGTTGAGCGCATAGGGGCTCGGCCGGCCGTGGCCGGTCTGCCAGTAGAGGTACACCGCGCGCTCGAGGTTCGCGACGGAGATGGGCACGTCGAGCACGGCGCCGGGCTCGGGGTCGGCGGCGAGGATCGCCACGTGCTCGGGGAGCGCGGCCTCGGAGCGGGGGAGCGGCCACGGGGCCGGCGAGAGCAGGAGCGCTTCGAACGCGATCGCGAGGGGCGCGACGATGCGCACGGAGCGCGGGAGCGCGCCCATCCCCGCCGCCGCGAGCACGCCGAGGCCGAGCTGGACGCCCATCACGAACCGGAAGGGGTGCGAGATGCGCTCGAAGAGCGGCAGGCCCTCGAACAGCGCGAGGAACGGGAGCGGGATGCGACGGTCGGCGAGGGTGAGGTAGGCGCCGTCGACGTAGAGGTACGGGCCGAGCATCAGCACGGCGAACACGGCGCACCAGGCCACCCACGGGAGGCGATCCCGCCAGCGCTTCAGCCGGAGCAGGCCCACGAGCGCGAACGCCATGAGCGCCCACCCGAAGTAGGTGACGATGAGCAGGTCTTCACCGTGGAGCACCTTGAGGTCGGGGCTGTAGACCTTGCCGGGGCGGAACGAGCTCACGACGTCGGTGATGTTGTGCGTGATGAGCGAGATCCAGACGAACTCGGGGTCGCGCTGGACGATGGCGTCGGGGCCGTCGAGGGTGGAGGCGAACCCCGCGAGCACGGGAGCGACCGCCGCCCCGCTCACGACGGCGGCCAGGGCGATCGCCTTCGGGAGCGCCCCCCAGCGCACCCGCTCGCGGCGCACGATCGCGAAGGAAACGAGCAGGATTATGCTCCCGACGAGGGAGAACAAACCGTAGTACCAGTTCGCGAGCATGCAGAGCGCCATCCCGACCGCGGCGACGAAGGCGCGGCCGAGCGTGGGGCGGTCGAACAGGCGGAGCACGCCGAGCGTGGCGAGGGGGAGGCCCGCGGCGAAGAGGGTCTCGGTGATGCCGTTGTAGGCCTGCGCCACGAGGTGCGGCGAGGTGGCGAACGCCACGGCGGCGACGAGGGCGTCGCGGTCGGCGTCGGGGCCCGCGCCGAAGAGCTCCGCGCGCACGTGGCGCGCGAGGCCCCACGCCGCCATGCCGGCCGCCCAGAAGCACCCCATCACCACCGTGTTCATGGCGAGCACCGGGCCGCTCACCCACTGGAGCGGGAGCGTCACGAGCGCCCCGAAGCTGTCGATGAAGAAGAGGAGGCTCGACTGAGGGAAGCGCTGGAGATCCGTGCGGAGCGGGAGCTGGCCGCGCGCGAGCTCGTCCGCGAACCACCAGTAGCCCCAGACGTGGTTCCACACGTCGTTGCCGGGGTGGCCCGAGAGGGCGCCGGCAGGATCGAGCGCCAGTGGCCAGGTGACCACCACCGCGACGAGGGCCGTGACGACGAGGGCGAGGCGCACGGGGCGAGCGTAACAGAGGCGAAAGCGGGGGCGGGTCGGAACGGCGTCAAGGAGGGCATACGTTCGATGCGCGCGCGGGTCGGCGCCACGAGCGCGCGACCGGACGGCGGCGCGCCCTCCTGCTATCGTTGCCCCGATGCGGTCCCTCCTCGCCCTGCTGTTCGTCGCCGGCTGCGCGCCCGAGCCGATGCCGCTCCCGTCGGAGGAGGCCGCCGTGGTCGACCGTTCCGCGGAGCCGCCGCTCTACCGCCGCCTGTACGACTACGCGTTCCTGCCGGAAGTGCAGGAGCGCGAGCAGCGCGTGCGCATTCTCATCTGGCTGCGCCACATGGAGTTCACGCGGTATCAGCTCGGGTTGCTCTCCGAGCTCGCGGCCCGCACGGCGCGGGAGCGCGAGCAGGTGGAGGCCGTCGCCACCGGCATGGTCTCCGAGCAGGAGCCGGCGGTCGCCGCCGTCTACGATCAGCTCTGGGAGGGCATGCTCGCGGGCGCGTCTGACGAGCAGCTCGCGACCATCGGCGAGGGTCTCGAGGCCGTGCGCGTGCGCGAGACCGACCTGCTCGAGCTCCGCGCGCGCTCCGTGCGGGCGCTCATCGAGGCCCAGCAGCCTTTCCTCCGCACGCTCACGCCGCGCCAGGAAGCGCTCTTCGCCGACGCCACGTTCCTGTTGCGCCACCGCCTCGACCCGTACGCCAACCCCGGCGACTTCCGCGCCTTGATCGGTACGATCTACTACGCCGGTGACTTCGGCACGCTCACCAAGCCGACGTTCGACCCCAACGAGGACCACCTCAACATCGGCGGCTTGTGGTCGGAGGCCCCCGACGAGCTCGCGGGGCCGCACTTCCCCGACGCCCGCCGCGAGGTGGTGCTCTACATGGTGCTGCTCGAACCTGCGCTCCCGACGGCCATCGAGGCCGCGGCGAAGCTCCGCGCGGCGTCGGGCGCGGCCGAGCCGGGCGCCCCCGGGGCCACGATCGGCGCCGGGGCCGGCGGCGTCCCGGCGGACGGCGCGGCGCCGGGC
>CAXNIN010000274.1:0-6571 GCA_964202365.1 Myxococcota bacterium
GAACCGCGTGTGGGTGTGGCGGTACGACCGCCCCTCCGCGAACCTCCAGCTCGTCGGCGGCGGCGCCGACGGCTTCCCGGTGCGCTTCGCCCTCGTCGTGACCGGCGGCATCATGTACAACGACGCCACCCCGGCGTTCGCCGAGGATTTCGTCACCGACAGCCTGGAAGACCAGGCCACGGCCCCCGGCGAGAGCCCCGGCGTCGACGACGTTGTCGACATCCAGCTCAACCCCACGTACATCCCGGTGAACATCGAGTTCCGGGTGCACTACAACCGCCTGATGGTGGCGCTCGGCTCCGAGTTCGGCTTCAACGCCAACGACGAGTCGGTGTGGGTCGAGAACTACTACCTCCCGAAGAACCTCGACGCCGAAGTCTCCCAGCTCAAGGAGGTCGACAACTCCGAGGACACCGACGGCGACGGCACGATCTCCGAGGAAGAGGAGGACATCACCTTCGTCGGTGAGCGCCTCCTCTACAACCGGCAGACCATCAACCGGAACCTCTACCTCGGCACCTCGGTCGTGCTCGGCCGCGACGCCGGCATCGGCTTCGGCCCGCGCCTCGGCATGCGGATCGGCGGCACCAACGTCCCGCACGCCCTGCAGACCACCGCGCACGTCGGGTGGGCCTTCCAGCCCCCCGGCATCAAGGCCCTCGGCGACCGCGTCCGCCCCTTCGTCGACGTCGACGGCCGGGTAGGCGCGAGCTGGCCCTTCGCCAACAGCCTCGCCCACGGCAACGAGGCGATCACCGTCGCGCCGGTGTTCGGCATCGTCGCCGGCATCGGCTCCACGTTCTAGAGGCTCCCCGTGCTCCTTCCTCTCCTGCTCACCTCGCTCGCGTCGGCCTCGGAAGGCACCGGCCGCGCCACCCTCGTGTGGCTCCAGGCCGAACCCCCGTCCGAGGATCTTCGCCAGAAGGCCGAGAAGCTCATCGGCTCCTCGGCGGTGCACGCGTCGTGGGGCGACATCGCTTTCCCGGCCGCCGCGTTCGGGAAGGACGACGAAGCCCGCTTCGCCGCCCTCGACCGCGCCGGTACGGACGCGCGCGCGAAGTGGGACGCCTTCGACGCCGAGCGGGAGATCGCGGCGGGGCTCGGAACCGCCGTCTCGGCGGTCGACGTCATCCGAGACGAAGCCGATCGCAAGCTCCTCGCCTCCGCGCTCCTCCTTCAGGGCGCCGCCGCCCTGCGCATCGTGCCGGAATCCGACTTCGCCACGGCCGAGCCCGTCGCCGGCTACCGCGTGTTCGTCGGCTCCAGCGCGCTCGTGCGACCCTTCGTCGACGCCCTGGCCATCGAGCCGGACGGCGTCTGGACCCGCGACGACGTGCTCGACGGCTCGGCGTTCACGCGTCTCGGCGCCGAACGCGACGCCACGAAGGCCGCCGGGAAGGCGAAGCTCGAGGTGGCCGCCATGCCGGCCGGCGTCGGGCTCGTGGTCGACGGCCGCCCGCTCGACGCGGGCGCCACCTCCGCGGAGATCGGGCCGGGCAAGCACTACGTCCACGCCCTCGTCGGCGGCCGCATCAGCGGTCGGCGGGTGCTCGACGCCGTCGCCGGCGCCACCGTCTCGTTCGAGCCCACCGTCTCGCGCGGCGAGCTCGACGCCGCGAGCGCCCGCGTGCTCGAAGGCAACAAGGAGATCCCCGAGGACGTCGCGACGGCCGCGACGGCCGTGGGCACCCGCAACGGCGCGCTCACGCCGACGTTCCTCGTCACGCTCGACGACAAGGGGAAGGTTCAGGTGCTCCCGTACGCGGGCGGCGCCGCCTTCCAGAAGCGCGCGGCCGTCACCGTGCTCCTCTCCGGGAGCGTCGGCGGCGCCGTCGTGAATTCGTCCGCGTTCGTCGGCAGCGAGGGCACCGCCAAGTCCGCGTGGGGCGTCGGAGGCAACCTCGGCGCCGAGGTCGGCATCTACAACCTCGCGCTCTACGGCGGCTCGTCGCTCGTCCTCACGCCGGGCGACGCGATGCGCTTCGCCGTCAGCGAGACCGAGAACACCGAGAGCAACGCCTACTTCCAGCCGTACGGCGGCGTGGGGCTCTACCTCCCCCGGCCCGACGCGAAGAAGGTGCTCGTGCTCCTCGGCGCGCACTACGCGTGGATGTCGCCGGGCGCCCAGGGCGTCGGCGGGCGCGTGGCGATCGGCCTCCCCAGCGGCGACGGCACGTGGTTCCGCATCGAGCTCGACGGCCTGAGCGCCGTTCAGATGCCGGAATTCGACGCCGAAGGCACGCCCACCTCGTACGCCGCCGTCCGGCTCGGGTTCGGTCGTAAGCTTTGATCCCGCGGCGGTAGGTCGCTGATCTAAGGCGCGATGGAGCGGTTATCCTGCGACCCTTCGGGGACCGCCATGCTCATCACGCTCGTGCTCGCCGCCCACGCCGCGTCCGCTCCGCCCGTCTGGAAGTGGCCCGCCGGAGAGGTGCAGCGCTTCCACATCGAGACCGAGATCGGCACGCCGCGCGGCATGCGCTACCTCGCCGCGAACAACCTCGACGCGCGCGCCGGGGCCGTGAAGCTCACGCTCGACACCGCGTGCACGGGCCGCGCCGAGGGCAAGACGCAGATCGTGAAGTGCGAGTTCGCCTACTTCGACATGGCGGGCAAGACGTGGGTGGCCGACGAGGCCGGCAAGCTCGACGCCATCCTCGACGAGTGGGCGGCCGACATCCGCGCCTCCGCCATCGAAATGGAGATCGCCCCCGACGGCCGCGTGAAGACGTTCGACCTCAAGGCCGCGAAGGAGCAGTCCAACCGGCGCGAAGGCTTCGTGATGGAGCAGCAGCGCGTGCTCCTCCAGCGCGCGTTCGCGGCGTTCGACCTCCCCCTCACGACGGACGCCAAGGACTGGATACGCGGCTGGGACCAGAAGACCAGCTCCGCGCTTATGCAGCTCCAGACCATCGGCGGCACCGCCGGCGCGTTCGAGATCAAGCACAAGCACACCGGCGAACGCGACGGGCTCACGGTCATCGAGTCCACGGGCCGCGCCACGTTGTCCGCGGGCGCCGCGGTCGACGCCTCCACCGGCGGGCGCCTCGTCGACGTGCGGGTGGCCGGCGAGTCGCTCTTCGACAGTGCGCGCGGCATGTTGATGTGGCGCGACTACACCATCGACGGCCGCCTCACCGTGAGCGCCCAGGAGGCCGGGCGGGGCCAGGAGCTCTTCCAGATGGGCGCCATCCAGTGGGTTGACACGTTCCCGGCCCCCGGGGAAGCGCCGCTCTCGGTGGCCGCTTCGCGCGCCCCGCGGCTCGACGGGAAGGCGCCCCCGATCCCCGACGGCGTCGCCCTCGTGCCCTTCGCGGACCTCGGCATGCAGCCCCTCTACGTGCAGGGCTTCCCGGACGCCGCGAAGCCGCTCGGTCTGCCGCCCGTGAAGGTGAAGGCGCGCGTGGTGGTGAGCGCCGACGGCCTCCCCACGAGCATCGCCGCCTACGAAGGCTTCGAGGCCCTCGGTGCGGCCACCCAGGCGGCCTTGGAAGGCGCGCGGTTCCCCGCGAAGGGTTCGCCCTACGCCGTTGATCTCGACGTCGAGTGGCGCCCCGAGTAGCTTAGCCTGCCGACGGCGGCCCTGGCTCGCGACGCCCCCCGCCCGCCGGGAGGCCCGCGCCCGCCCCCCTTAAAGGTCCTGGACGAACTCGAAGTAGTCGCCGAAGTGCACGCGGTTGACCTGCTTGCCCATCTTGATGAGCTCGCGGGCGATCGCCTCGACGGCGTGGCGCATGCATACGCGCTCACGACGTGCTGAGGCGAGGACGCAGGCGTTGATCGCGGCGTTCACGATGGCGCCGCCGGCGATGTTGAACTGGTTGGAGAGGTAGACGAGGTCGAGGTCTTCGCCGCGGGGCGCGTAGGGCGGGAACGCGCGTTCCCACAGCCGGTGGCGCTCTTCCGGGGACGGCATTGGGAACTCGACGACGGCGCCGAAGCGGCGGAGGAAGGCCTCGTCGATGTTCTCCTGGAGGTTCGTCGTGAGGATGGCGCAGCCCTCGAAGACTTCGAGGCGTTGCAGGAGGAAGCTGACTTCCTGGTTCGCGAAGCGGTCCTGCGCCTGCTTGACCTCGCCGCGGGAGCCGAAGAGCGCGTCGGCTTCGTCGAACAGGAGCACGGCGGTGCCGCCCTCCGCGGCGTCGAAGATCTCGCGGAGGTTCTTCTCGGTCTCGCCGACCCACCGGCTGATGACGCTCGAGAGGTCGACGCGGAACATGTCGAGCCCGAGCGTGCCGGCGATCACCTCGGCGGCCATGGTTTTTCCGGTGCCCGGGCCGCCGGAGAACAGCGCCTTGATCCCGTATCCGCGCGGGCGGATCTTGTTCGCGCCCCACCGGTGGTACACGTTTTCCTGTTCGGACAGGTAGTTCGTGAGGTGCCGGAGCTGGGTCTGGATCTTGTCGGAGATGATGAGGTCGCCCCAGGTGTATTGGGGGACGACGTGGAGCGCGAGGCCGCGGAACTCAGGGCGGCTGCCTTCGCGGGCCGCGGCCCAGATTGCCTCGACGGAGGGCTCGTGCCCGCCGGACTCGGCCTCGGCGCGCTCGAGGACGCGATCGATCGTGGTTCCACCGACGGAGTAGAAGCGCTCGGCGATGTCGGTCGCGAGGTTTTCGTTCCAGCTTCGCTGCTTGAGCGCGGCGCCCCAGGCTTCGTTGCGTTCCTCGAGGGTCGAGCGCGACACCTGCACGGTGACGCTCGGGCGTTCCTGGCCAAGGAGCGCGCCGATCGCGCGGCGGTCCGAGCCGCCGATGAGCACGGGGTAGGGGAGCGCCGCGAGCGCCCCGCCCATCACGAGGAGCTGGTTGCGAAGCGCGGGATCTTCCTGGGAAGCGGCCACGTTCACGAGGTAGGGGAGCGCGCCGCTCATGCGCAGCTCGCGCACGAGCTCGAACGGCTCTTCGATGTAGTTGCGGGCGCGCTCGAGGTCGATGCGGACGAGCGGGCGGCCGCACCCGCGCGCGATCGCCTGCGCCACACCTTCGCGCATGCCGATGGTGCTGCCGACCACCGCCACGGTGATGGGCCGGCTCAGCGTGTCGCCGAGCTCGTTGATGCGGCGCCGGGTTGGCGCGGGGATGAAGGGGTCGCGGGAGATGTCGACCGGCATGAAGCCGACCGAGCTGGGGAGTTCCTCTTCTTCGAGGAGCCACCGCAACAATCGGGGGGCGGGGTGCAGGCGGCGCGAGGTGTGGGTCTCGAGACCGTCCGGCGGGTTGAGCAGAAGGAGGCGGTACCGGATGAGGGGGCCGCCGGGCATCAGGCGCGCCTGGAGGCCGAGCCGCTCGGTGCGCTCCGTGCGGAGCACGCGCGTCGCCATGTCGACGGTGAGGTAGGCCTGATTCAGATTGTCGTTGAGATACGCGAAGATACGCCCGTAGCCGGCGCTGATCTCGGGCGCGAGGGCGAGGAGGAGGAGGTCGGCGTCGTCGCCGTCGAGGTCGAAGGCGTGGCGCAGGCGCGCGAAGCGGCCGTCCGTAGCGTCGCGGAGGGCCGCGGAGGCGGCGACGGCGTCTTCGAGGCCGTCGGGACCCGTGACGTAGTCGATCTCGCCGTGGGCGCGCAGGAGGGCGTCTACCTCGTCGTCGGTGATGACCGAGCCCCAGAATTGCCCCTTCGCGCGCATCGACGGGCGCGCGCGCTGGCGCCGCACGGCGCGCAGGAGGAGCAGGTCGGTGCGCCGGAGGCGGCGGGCGAGCTCTTCGAAGACAGTGCTCATCGCGCCCCGCTTAGAGGAAACCCTTCTTGTCCGCGAAGCGCTCGAGCGCGCCGTCGCGGCCTTGGTCGAGGGCCTGAATCACGTCGTGGGCGAGGCGGTCGATGATCGCGGTGCGGTCCATGCCCTGGGCGAGCAACATCTCGTAGCCGCGCTGAGCGTTCGAGTCGCTTTCCTGATTCTGGCGCTTGCTGCTGCCGTGGCCGCCCTTCGCGACGGTCTCGGTGTCCGGCACGGCGTGGCTCGCCTCGTGCGACTCCGACCCGCCGGCGCGCGCGCGGTGGAGCACCATGCGCTCGACCGCGCGGGCGGCGACCTCTTCGCCGTCGCGGTGCTCGTGGCTGCCCTGGCCGCCGGAGTGCTCCACGTGGAACTGCTCGTGGGCGAAGAGGGCCTGATCTGCGGGCCGGTTCGAGTCGAAGTCGTCGGAGACGATGATGCTCCGGTCGACCGTCATGGCGCGCGCGCCGAGGGTCTTCAGCGCGCGGCTCGCGAGGTCGCCGCTGAACACTTCGCCGCCGCCGGGCATCGAGCTGCGCTTGAGCGCGCCGCGCTCGGCGCGGGACGCGAGGCGCTCCGCGGTGGGGGAGCCGCCGCGCTCGGAGCGCATGGGGGTGCGGGGTGTGCTCGCCATGGGCCCTCCAGCCACTCGATGATACCCCGTCCGGCGTGCGCTTCCTACTCCCGGACCTCCTCTATTCCCAAGGCTCGTTGCGGCCGGACCTCGCCGTGGGCGTGGCCGACGGGCGGATCACCGGCGTCGTCACCCGCGGATCGGTCCCGCAGGGGGCCGCGGTGGAGCGGCTCGCGGGCAAGGCGCTCCTCCCCGGCTTCGTGAACGCGCATTCGCAC
>CAXNIN010000275.1:0-6564 GCA_964202365.1 Myxococcota bacterium
GAGCTCGTAATGGCGATCGAGAAGGAGTTCGGGATCGAGATCCCCGACGAAGACGCGGAGAAGATCTCCACGGTGCAGGACGCCGTGGACTACATCCAGAACAAGGCCTAGCGGGGCTCGGAGGGGGCGTGAGCCGTCGCGTCGTCATCACGGGGCTCGGCGCCGTTACCCCTTGCGGGTTGGACGTGCCGTCCACGTGGTCCGCCATGTGCGACGCGCGCTCCGGCGTCGGACTGCTCACGCGGTTCGACGCCTCTTCGTTCCCCGTTCGGATCGGCGCGGAGGTCAAGGGCTTCAACGGCGAGGCGTACCTCGGCAAGAAGCTCGCCAAGCGCCTCGATCTCTTCGCCCAGTACGCGCTCGTGGCGACCAACGAGGCCTGCCAGATGGCCGGCATCCGCCGCAGCCCGGAAGGGAACGACCGGTTCGGCGTGTACGTCGGCACCGGGATCGGTGGACTGCAAGAGATTGTGCTCGGAGCTAACCTCTTCGTAACGGAAGGGTATCGCGGGCTGTCGCCCTTCTTCATCCCTCGCGCGCTGACGAACCTTGCGGCCGGCCACATCGCGATCGAGTACGGCGCGCAGGGCCCGAGCCTGTGTGTGACGACCGCGTGCGCGACCGGGAACCACAGCATCGGGGAGGCCTGGCGCGCGATCCGCGCGGGGGACGCCGACGTCGTCGTCGCCGGAGGTTCGGAAGCCGCGATCTCGCCGGTGGGGATCGCGGGCTTCATGGTGATGAAGGCGCTGTCGAAGCGCAACGACGATCCTGCGGCGTCCTGCCGGCCGTTCGACGCCGAACGTGACGGCTTCGTCATGGGCGAGGGCGCCGGCATCGTGGTCCTCGAGGAGCTGGAGCACGCGCGTGCGCGCGGCGCCACGATCCTCGCGGAGCTCGTCGGCTACGCGCTCACCAACGATGCCTGGCACGACACGGCTCCCGCGCCGGGCGGCGCGGGAGCCGTCCGCTGCATGCGGTTGGGGCTGAAGTCCGCGGGGATCGACCCCACCGAGGTCGACTACATCAACGCCCACGGTACCTCGACGCCGCAAAACGACGCGTCCGAGACGCAGGCGATCAAGACCGCGTTCGGCGAGCACGCCCACAAGCTGGAGATCTCCAGCACGAAAGGTGTGACGGGGCACCTTTTGGGTGCGGCAGGCGGCGTAGAAGCGGTAGCGAGCGTCCTCGCGCTGAAGACGGGCATCGTGCCGCCGACCGCCAACCTGACGAACCCCGACCCTGCGTGCGACCTGGACTACGTGCCGGGCACGGCGCGCACCTCCCGTCCGAGGATCGCGCTCTCGAACGCGTTCGGGTTCGGCGGTACGAACGCCAGTCTGGTGTTCCGCCGCTGGGAGGAGTGAGCATGCGCATCGTTGCTGGTTCGGATCACGCTGGCCTCACGCTGAAGGACCATCTCGTCGCCCGGCTCCGCACCCAGGGGTACGAGGTGAGCGATGTCGGCACCGTCACCGCGGCCTCGGTCGACTACCCCGACTTCGCGATTGCGGTTGCGCGGGAGGTCGCGGAGGGCCGGGCCGAACTAGGCTTGCTCGTGTGCGGCAGCGGGCAGGGGATGGCGATGACCGCGAACCGAGTTCCCGGTGTCCGTGCGGCGGTCGTGGGCGACACGTTCAGCGCGAAGGCGACCCGGCTGCACAACGACGCGAACGTGCTCTGTCTCGGACAACGGGTGGTGGGGCCTGGGCTCGCCGAGGAGATCCTCGACGTGTTCGTCGAGACGCCGTTCGAGGGGGGGCGCCACAGCGGTCGACTCCTCAAGGTCATGGCGCTCGATCGCGGGGGCGCCGAGTGAGCGGAAGGTCTGCCCGGATGGGTGGACCAGCAGCGGCACGCAGGTAGCCTACCCACGGATTCGCGCTCGCCCCCGCGTAGCGCGGCGCACGTACCCAGCCCTCGTCCCCGGTGAGCCGCGGCTCTCCGCGGTAGGAGTCAGCGTCTCCATGATGTGCCCGTCCTGCCAGCACGAGGACACCAAGGTGGTCGACTCCCGCGACGCCGGCGACTGTACGCGCCGCCGCCGGGAGTGCCTGGACTGCGGTGCCCGGTTCACGACGTTCGAGCGGGTTGAATACCGCCTGCCGATGCTCGTGAAGCGAGACGGGCGAAAGCAGTCCTTCAGCCGGGAAAAGCTCCTGGCGGGACTCGGGCTCGCGTGTCGCAAGCGTCCCGTCACGCCGGACCAGCTCGACTCCCTGGTGTCGAGAGTCGAGCGTGAGCTCTCGAAGCGGCCCGACCGCGAGATTCCTACGTCGGACATCGGTGCGATGGCGCTTCGGGAGTTGCAGGAGCTGGACCACGTGGCCTATCTCCGGTTCGCCTCGGTCTACCACGCAGTCGGTAGCCCAGAGGACTTTCTGGAGGTCCTACGACCGGTTTTGGAGCGTCGGTGAGCGACTGGCGCTTCATGGGGCAGGCCCTCGAGGTCGCGCGCCGAGCGGCGGGGCGGACATCGCCGAACCCGATGGTGGGGGCCGTGGTCGTGCGCGACGGCGAGGTCATCGCAGAGGGCTGGACCCAGCCTCCCGGCGAGGACCACGCGGAGCCGCACGCGCTTAAGAAGGTCGGGGGGCGCGCCGATGGCGCCTCGCTCTACGTCACCCTCGAACCCTGCTGTCATTTCGGGCGGACCCCGCCGTGCACCGAGGCGATCGTCGCGAGCGGCATCCGCCGAGTCGTGGTCGGCATCGTCGATCCGTTCCCGCTCGTCTCCGGCCGCGGCATCGCGGCGCTGCGGGCCGCCGGCATCACGGTGGACGTCGGCCTGCGGGAAGCGGAGTGCCGCAAGCTGAACCGTGGATTTCTTCGTGCGGTCGCGAGCGGGCTTCCAGAGGTGACGCTCAAGGCGGCGACGTCTCTCGACGGGCGAATCGCGTCGGCCACGGGGGAGAGCCGCTGGATCACCGGCCCTGCGGCGCGGGCGGTCGGACATGCGCTCCGCGACACCCACGACGCGGTCCTCGTCGGCATCGGAACCGTCCTCGCCGACGACTGCGCGCTCGACACCCGCATCCCGGGTGGTCGTAACGCGGTTCCGATTGTGCTCGACACGCGGCTGCGCATCCCGCCGCACGCCCGCGTCCTCACAGCCGGGCGGCGCGCGCTCGTGATCTGCGCCGAGGATGCCCCCGAGAAGGAACTCCCAGCGGAAGTCGTTCGCGCTCCGCGGGGCGTGGGCGGCGTCGAGCTGGGCACTGCGCTCCGGGCAATCGTCGCGCGTGGGCATCACCACGTGCTCGTCGAAGGTGGGGCTTCCGTGCACCGGGCGCTGCTGGACGGCGGGTTCGCCGACCGGCTGGAGCTGTTCCTGAACGGCCGCGTGCTCGCGGGCGGTCCGGGAATGATCGGCGGCCTCGGATTCTCGCTCGCGTCGGCGCCGGCCTTCCGCTTCGTGTCGAGCGCCCCGGTCGGCGATGACCTCCACGTCTCGTTGGAACGCGTGGAGGGCTGATGTTCACGGGCCTAGTCGGAGCACGGGGAACCGTACGCGCGATCAGCGCGCGGGGTAGCGGGCGGTTGATCTGGATCGACGCCCCCCTCGATGCGTACGTGCTCGGCGAGTCGATCGCCTGCGACGGCGTGTGCCTCACGGTCGAGGTGTGGGACACGCGGGGCTTCCAGGTCACCGCGGGCGAAGAGACGCTCCGGCGAACAACGTTCGGGTCGGTCGGCGTCGGCACGCGCCTCCACCTCGAGCGAGCGATGCGGGTGGGTGACCGCCTCGGCGGACACATCGTCCAGGGGCACGTGGACGGAGTCGGGCGGGTACGCTCGGTTACTCCCGGCCCGCAGTGGACCCGCATCGATGTCGACGTACCACCGCAACTGTCTCGTTACTTCGTGGAGAAGGGCAGCGTCTGCATCAATGGCGTCAGCTTGACGGTGAACGGGATAGGTGCCGTCGGCTTCCACGTAGGCATCGTGCCGCACACGCTCGAGGTGACGAACCTCGGTTCGCTCCGGGCGGGCGCGGAGGTGAACGTGGAGGTCGACATCCTCGCCAAGTACGTCGAGCGCCTCTTGGGCGCCCGCACCGGCGGCGTGGACATCCCCCTGCTGCGAGCGGCGGGCTTCACCCGGGAGTGAGTATGGATTTCGAAGTGATGGCCCCGGACCCCGAGCGGCGCGTTCAGACCGCCATCGAAGACGTGCGAGCCGGCAAGATGGTGATCCTCGTCGACGACGAAGATCGCGAGAACGAAGGCGACCTGACGATGGCCGCGTCGATGGTCACGCCCGAAGCCATCAACTTCATGGCGAAGTGGGGGCGGGGACTCATCTGCCTCACGCTCACGGAGAACCGCGTCGCGGAGCTCCAGCTCCCCATGATGGCCACGAACAACCGGTCTCCGTTCGCTACGGCGTTCACGGTCTCGGTCGAAGCGCGTGAAGGCGTGTCGACCGGCATCTCCGCGGCGGACCGCGCGCACACGATTCGCGTCGCGATCGACCCCGCGATGGGGCCTACGGACCTGATCTCCCCCGGTCACGTGTTCCCGCTCCGCGCCCGGGACGGCGGTGTTCTCGTCCGCACCGGCCAAACCGAGGGCTCGGTCGACCTCGCGCGGCTCGCCGGGTTGCCGCCCGCGGGCGTGATCTGCGAGATCATGAACGACGACGGCACGATGGCCCGGCTGTCCGACCTCGAACGCTTCTCGGCGGTTCACAAGCTCCACATCGTCACCGTGGCGGACCTCGTTCGTTGGCGGCTCCGCAACGAGCGGCTCGTGCGCCGGGTGCTCGAGACGCCGATGCCGACCGAGGAGTTCGGCGAGTTCAAAGCCACCGTCTACGAGGACACGGCGGGCGGCCTCCACCTTGCCCTCTCCGTCGGCGACCTCAAAGGCGGCCCCGTGGTCGCGCGCGTGCAGTCGAGCACCGGTCCGGTGGACGTATTCCGCGCCCTTAGCTCGGACTCGAGCGACCAGCTCCGGTCCGCCCTCCGCCGCATCAGCTCGGAGGGCCGCGGAGTGCTGCTCTACCTCCACATCGATGGCGGGCCGTCGAACGAGGCGTTCCTCGCCCGTCTTCGCGAGCACCTCGTCCCCGGCGCCTCTTCCGCGGGGGAGGGTGACAAGCTCCGCGGTCTCGGAACCGGCGCGCAGATCCTGCTCGACCTCGGCGTTCGCGAGCTGCGCCTGCTCACCAACAACCCCCGCAAGATCGTGGGGCTCGAGGGCTTCGGGCTTCGGGTCGTTGAGCGCATCCCGCTCCACGCGGAGTCCCGCCCGGATAGTACGGCCTTCCTCGAGTCTCGGCGCGAACAGCTCGGCCACCTCCTCGAACGCTGACCCAACTTAGGAGTGCCCGTGCCCCGTATCGTCGAAGGCAACCTGCTCGACGCCGCCGGCCGCTACGCGATCGTGGCGGCGCGGTTCAACGACTTCATCACCTCGCGGCTGGTCGACGGCGCCGTGCATGCCTTTGGCCGCCACGGTGTCGACACCACCGACCTCCCCGTCGTGTGGGTACCGGGTGCGTACGAGCTCCCGCTCGTGTGCCAGAAGCTCGCCGCGTCCGGAAGGTACGACGCCGTCCTCGCGCTCGGCTGCGTGATCCGAGGGGGCACCGCCCACTTCGACTACGTGGCGGGCGAGGCCGCAAAGGGCCTCGCGGCGGCGTCGTGGGCGACCGGTGTGCCGGTGATCTTCGGTGTGCTTACAACGGACTCCATCGAACAGGCGATTGAACGAGCCGGGACGAAGATGGGGAACAAGGGAGCAGAAGCGGCGGTGACAGCCCTCGAGATGGTGAACCTGCTCCGCGTTTTGGAGCGCTGATGTCCGCTCGCCGCCGCGCGCGCGAGTTCGCCCTGCAGGCGCTCTACGCTGTCGACCTCGCCGGCGTCACCGGCGGGGCCGCGTTGTCCGCCCTCTGGGCGGGCCGCCTCGAAGACACGGACGCCGTCGACGAGCCCGTCTCTCCCGAAGAGATGGAGTTCGCGCAGGAGCTCGTTCGTGGCGTGGTCGAAGAGCGCGAAGCGATCGACGCCCGAATCGATGCCGCAAGCCTCCATTGGCGGCTGGCCCGCATGCCCATGGTGGACCGCAACATCCTGCGCCTCGGCGCCCACGAGATCGGCTCCCGGGCCGACATCCCGGCCTCCGTGAGCATCAACGAGGCCATCGAGCTCGCGAAGCGCTTCGGCGGCGCCGAGTCGCGGGCGTTCGTGAACGGAATCCTCGACCGCATCGCGGCCGAAGTGGGGCGGGGTGGTCGCCGGGGACGGCGATGAGCGCCGACGCGCTGACGCTTCGTGACATCCAAGCACGTGTGGATGCCTGGATTCAGGTCAACGGCGGCTACTGGCCTGAGCTCTCGATGCTTGCGCGGCTCACCGAAGAGACCGGCGAGGTCGCGCGCGAGTACAACCACCGTTTCGGAGCCAAGCGCAAGAAGCAGAGTGAAGGCGAAGCCGAGCTCGCGCTTGAGATGGCCGACGTGCTGTTCATCCTCGTGTGCATGGCCAACCAGCAGGGGATCGACCTCGACGATGCGCTGACGCGCACGCTCGAGAAGTATCGCATCCGCGACGCC
>CAXNIN010000276.1:0-6494 GCA_964202365.1 Myxococcota bacterium
GGGGCGTTGCGGGGGCGGCGCCCCCGCCCCAAGAGGAGACCGGTTGCCCGTCACTCGGGCGTCGTAACCGAGACGGACCAGCCGTCCGGCTCCTCCACGTACTCCGTGGGCGGCGGCGTGAGCGCGTAGACGAGGCCGAACGTGCCGCCCCCGGCCACGGCCACGGCGCTCGTCCAGAACCACCATTGCTCCACGATCGGCCGGCGGATCTTCATCGCGCCGGAGTCCTTGATCTTCACCTTGGCGGAGGACGTGCCGGCGGCGGCGGCCCGCGGCGCGGCGGCCGCGGCGCGCGGGCCCGCGGGGCTCGGGCCCTCGTCGAAGTCCGGGGTGTCCTCGGCGTCGAGCTGCTCGGCTTCTTCCTCGGGGAGCACCTCGGGCTCCGGCTCCGAGACGGGCGCGGTGAGGCCGGCCTCCGTGAGCAGCGCGACGAGCGTGCCGTACCCGGCGTCGACCGGCAACGGCGGGCGTTCGTCCAGCATTACCTTGGCCTCGGACACGAGTTGGTCGCCCGCGAACAGGCGCGCGGAGAGAGCGCCGTCCGCGCCGACCCAGCCGGTGACGACGTAGTCGACGGAGAGGGCCTCCGCGATGCGGCCGATGCCGGCGGCGGGTCTGGTCTTTCGCGCGCCGCGAGCGAGGGTGTCCTCCGCCGCGGCGAGCAGGCCGGCGGCCTCGGACGACATGCGGGTGCCGCGCTCCTTGGCGTATTGGGGCACGAGGAACGCGGCCTCCCCGAAGCGCACGCGGGCGTCCGCGCTCCGGCCGGCCTTCAGCAGGCACAAGCCGTACAGGAACGTGGCGTCCGCGAGCTCGGGACGGCGCCCCACGCTCGAGTCGGCGCCCTCGTGCAGTTCGATGGCCTCGGCCAGGGGATCGAGGGCCGCGGCGGAGTCTCCGGACGCGTAGAGCCGCCGGCCCTCCGACACGAGGTCGCGCGCGCGGGACAAGGCGGCGTCCTGGCCCTTCGACACGCCGTCGGCGATGTCCGAGCCGGAGAGGGGGTCGAGCTTGCCGCTCTCGAGGAAGGCGTCGCGCACGCCCTGGGCGGCGGTCTGCGCGTCGGAAAATGACACGCCGTACCCGTCGAAGTCGAGCACGGCGACGGTGGCCGCGCTCGCGACGCTCGCGAACAGGAGCGCGATCACGACGCGGCCTTGGCGCGCACGATGCGCGCGGCTTCGGCCGTGCGCACGTCGAGCGAGGCGTCCCGCGGGGCGAGCCCGTGCGGCACGATGCGGAGCAGCTTGCGACCGAGCGACTTGGCGCCCTGAACGTGGCTCGCCGCGCGCGCGACGGACCGCCACCGGTGGGGGTGCCCGTAGAAGCGGAGGTAGGCGATGCGCTGGATCATGCGGAGCTCGAACCGCGAGATCTCGCCGACGAACGGCTGTTTCGCATAGTAGTCGTAGTCGGTGTAGTCGGACGACATCTCGTAGCCGGCGTCCACCATCTTCTGCCAGAGGTCGGTGCCCGGAATCGGGACGAAAAGCGAGAAACTGGCTTCGTCCGCGGGCAGTCGGGTGGCCATCTCGACGGTGGCGAGCATGTCGCGGCGCGTCTCGCCGGGTGCGCCGAGCATGAGGAAGAGCAGGGTGGAGACCCCGTGGTCCTTCGCGACGCGCACGGTGTGCTCGATGGCTTCCGCGCTCACGCCCTTCTTGTACGTACCCTCGCGGATGTGTTCGGTTGCGCTCTCCATCCCGATGCCCACCTTGCGCAAGCCCACGTTGGCCATGGTCTTCATGAGCTCGGGCGCGATGAGGTTGGCGCGGGTGGTGCAGCCCCAGTAGAGCGTGAGCCCGGTCTGGGCGAGGAGGCGGCAGAACTCGGTGACCCACTTCCGGTTGGTGGTGAAGGTGTCGTCGGTGAACCAGAAGCCTTCGATGGTGAACCGGCGGTGCAGCTCCACGATCTCCGACACCACCGACGCCGGCGTGCGCGCGCGGAGCTTCTTGCCGAACATGGCGTCGAGCACGGGCTGGCAGAAGCTGCACTCGTAGGGGCAGCCGCGGCTCGCCATGAGGTTGACGCCGCGCAGGCCGGGCTTGAAGCTGTCGAGCTGCCCCCAGGCCGCGATGTAGGCCTCCATGTCGAGCAGATCCCACGCGGGGAAGGGGATGGCGTCGAGGTCCTTGATGCCGGCGCGGCGCGGGCGCTCGTGCACCACGCCGCCTTCTTTCACCCAGCACCCTTCCACCGGGCCGGTCTCGCCGCGCATCCAGCGCCCGAGCAGGTCGGCCGTGGACTCTTCGCCTTCGCCCAGCACCACGGCGTCGACCGCGTCGAGCGCGAGGAGCGCGGCGGGGTCCGTGGTGGGGTGCGGGCCGCCCACGAACACGCGGAGCCCGCGCGCCTTCGCCATCTGCGCGGCGGCGATGCCCTCCCCGAGCATGAGCGTGGACATGCCGATGCCGACGTAGTCGGGCTTCTCGCGGTCGAGGAAGCGCTCGATGACGTCGAGCCGGGCGTCGAACGTGGTGTCGCACACGACGACGTTCACGGCGAGGTGCGCGCGGAGGTAGGCCGCGAGCGTCGCGATGCCGAGCGGGTAGTCGCCGGACGGGTAGCGGAAGCGCGGGAAGATGAGCGCGACCGTGGGGCGCGGGGCCGCGGCGGTCACGCCGGCACCAGGAACGGCCCGATGGCGAGCGCGTCGATGCGCGCCCCGCGGAAGGTGGCGACGGCCTCGTCCGGGGAACGCACGATGGGCTCTTCGTGCAGGTTGAAGCTCGTGTTGATGATGGCGGGAACCCCGGTGAGGCGGCGGTAGGCCGCGAGCGTGCGGGCGAGGCCCGGCGTCGTAACGGGGTCCGCGAGCTGCGGCCGGAGCGTGCCGTCCACGTGCACCGCCGCGGGGCACGCCGCGGCGAGCGCCGGGCGGGCGCGCGTGGTGACGGTCATGAACCGCGCGGCGTCGCGGGCGACGTCGAGGCCGTCTGTCCAACTGCTGGCGTCTTCCGCCAGCAGTACGGGCGCGAAGGGCATGAAGTCGGAGCGGGAGAGCGCCACGTTGAGGCGGTCCGTCATGGTGCGGTCGGTGGCGGCGGCGAGGATGGAGCGGTTTCCGAGCGCGCGGGGCCCGAACTCCATCGCGCCGTCGAACCGGGCGACGATCTGGCCCTTCGCGAGGCGCTCCGCGACGCGCTCTTCGAGGTCCTGCACGCGGCGCGGCGTGTACCCGGCCGACGTGAGCGCCGCGGCGATGGCGTCGGCGTCCCACGCGGGGCCGAGGAACGCGTCGCGGAGCGGCGTCGGGCGTGCGCCGGGCGTGCGCGCGGCCCACGAGAGGTACGCCGCGCCGGCCGCGAGGCCGCCGTCGCCCATGTGCGGGAAGACGTGGAGCGACGCCACGTCGGGGAGCGCCGCGATCGCCTGGTTGAGGCGCACGTTCGCGAAGACGCCGCCCGCGAGCGCGAGGTGGCGCAGGCCGGTGCGGGCCATCCAGGTGGCGACGATGCCGCCGAGCTCGTCCTCGAGGCCCTTCTGGAGCCACGCGCACACGTCTTCGCGGCGGTACGGGCGGAGCGACGCGAGCCACGGGCGGAGCGGCGCGCCGAAGCGCTCGGTGAAACGGCGATCGTCGGGGGGGCCGCGGAAGGGGAAGGGCACCCGGACCGCGTTGCTGTCGCCCAGCGCGGCGAGGCCGGTGAGCTTGCCTTCGTGGCGGAACGGGCGGAAGCCGAGAAAGCCGGTGAGCGTGGCGTAGAGGAGCCCGTAGGAATGCGGGTAGGGCATCTCCGCGAGGCGCGCGAGGCCGGCGGGGCCGTGTTTCCACACGGTGAGGGCGAGCCCGTCGCCGATGCCGTCCGCGACGACCACGAGGGAGTCGGCGTGCGGGGCCGTGAACCAGGCGGCGGCGGCGTGGGAGAGGTGGTGGTCCCAGAGCTCGACCGGGGCCGTGGCCACCGCGTAGCGCACGTGCCGGGCCAGGAGCGCGCGGAGCGCCGGGGTGGCCGCGCGGGCGGCCGCGGAGTCCGAGCGGAGGTGCGGGAACGGGCTCTCGAACTGCGCCCACTCGCCGATGCGGGCGCCCGGGCTCGGCTCGTCCTGGTAGAACGCGCCGTCGTCGAGCTTGAAGCGCTTCTGCGCCGGCCGGAAGCCGCGGAGCACGGGGTTCGGGTTGAAGAAGCCGGAGAACGCGACGACGTCGACCTCGCCGACGCGCGCGAGGCAATCGGCGATCGCGTGCTCGGGCCAGCCGCCCTGCCCTTTCTGCCGCGTGAAGCGCTCCTCCGACGACGCCGCCACGAGCACACCGCCGCGGACCACCGCCGCGCCCGCGTCGTGCGTGCCGTCGTAGATACCGAGGACCACCATCGGTCGGAGAATGCCACGGAACGGCGCGCCCCGCGGGGCCGGAGCGCGGGAAATGGGGCCGGGGTGGCGCGGCGTACGGGCACGGAGCCGCCCGCGTTCCCGATGGGCACCCCTCGCCCCCGCACCGCATCGCGGGTGCCCCGAACGACCGCCCCCCGCCACCCACCGCCCGCCGGCGCGCCGGGCAACGCCTCCGCGATGTCCGCCCGAATCGCCGCCGCCGTGGAGCTCGCCGGGACGGGCGGCAGCGCCCCCGATCGGCTCGCGCGCGCCGCGGCGGCCGTGCGGGCCGCGAAGGCCGCGGGGGCCTCGCTCGTGGTGCTCCCCGAGGCGTACCGCCCCGGCGATGCGCACGCCGCCGCCGCCGCCGGGCCCGCCGCCCGCGCCTGGATGGAAGCGACTGCACGTGCCGACGATGTGACGGTGGCGATGGGCTACCTGGACCACGACCGCTGCGTACTCGGCGTCACGACGCCGAACGGCGCCCACACGGCCTACACCAAGCGCTTCCTCTCTCCCGACGAGGCGCGCGCGTGGCGGGCGGGTACGCACCCGGTGATCGTGGAGACGCCGGTGGGGCGGCTCGGGCTCCTCGTGTGCGCGGACGTGCTCCAGCTCTCGGCCTGGGACGCCTACGTGGGCCGCGTGGACGCCGTGATCGTGGCCGCGGCCTGGCCCGATTACCGCGATCGCATCACGACGATTCCCGGCGTGGCCCGCCCGGCCCTCGGCTGGTTGTTCCGCGACTCGAACCCCTATCGGGAGGCGCTCCTGGCGCGCGCGGCGGTGGCGGTGGGGGCGCCCATCGTGTTCGCGAACGCGACGGGGCCGTACCGCGGCGCCGAGGGGTTCTCGGGCGGCAGTCGCATCTACGGTGCCGACGGGACCGTGCTCGCCGCGGGGGCGCTCGCCGTGGCGCCGATCGTGCCGGGAACCCCGGGCGCGCCGCTGCGCCACACGCCCCGTTGGGCGGCGTTCACCCGCGTCTACCGGTTCGCCGCGGCCGTGCGCGCGCGCCGGGACGCGCCGTCGGGCTCGGCATGAGCTAACGTGCGCGATCATGCGCGCTCTCTTCCTTCTCGCCGTCCTCCCCGCCTGCGTCGACTACGATCTCACCGGCAAGGACGAGGACCCCGACGGCATCGACGACACCGGCGCCGACTCCGCCCCCGATCCCGACGGCGACGGCGCGTGCGCGCTCCGCAGCTTCGAGCGCGCCGACGTGCCCGCGAACGACGCCTGCGACTACTCGGTGGGCGGTTTTGAGCCCGTGGTGGAGTGGGGCGTCACCGGCAAGTTCTCCACCGCGCTCCCCGTCGTGGGCGACATCACCGGCGACGGCCTGCCCGAGATCCTCGTGGTCCTCACGCCGCTCATCGGGAGCGGCACCCTCACCGCGTACACCGGCGACGGCACGCGGCTCTGGGAGGCGACGTGGCTCGACGTCGCGTACGGCTCGCCCGCCGCCCTCGCCGACCTCGACGCCGACGGTGTCCCCGAGATCCTCGCCGTGAAGGACAACGGCTTCGGCGCCGGCTACTCCGTGGTCGCGCTCGACCCGGACGGCCGCGAGATCTGGGAGTCCGCGGCCTACACGGACAACGAGTTCAACTGGGCGACCGGCCTCGCCGTGAGCGACATGAATCACGACGGCAGCCCCGAGATCGTGGCCGGCCGCGTCATCCTCAACGCCGACGGCACCCAGCGCGCCGAGGGGCGCGGCGACGGCGTCGGCGCGAGCGCCGGCGCCTTCAGCATCATCGAGGGCGCGCACCCCGCGGTCGCCGACCTCGACCTCGACGGCCAGGAAGAGGTGATCACCGGCAGCCACATCTACGACATCGACGGCAACGCGATCGTCCGCATGACCGAGGGCGACGGCGCCGTGGCCGTGGCCAACCTCGACGGCGACCCCGAAGGCGAGTTCGTCGTGACCTTCGGCAATCAGGTACGCGCCCACGACACCGACGGCAGCTTGCTCTGGGGCCCGATCGTCAACCCGAGCGCGAACATCTTCTGCGTGCCGACCATCGGGGACATCGACAGCGATGGCTCGCCGGACATCATCGTCGCGGGCGGCAACGAGCTCTGGGCCCTGCGCGCCGACGGGTCGACGTTGTGGACCGCGCGCGTGATCGACGAGTCGGGCGCGACCGGCGCCTCGATCTTCGACT
>CAXNIN010000277.1:0-6491 GCA_964202365.1 Myxococcota bacterium
CGACACCGACACCGACACCGACACCGACACCGACACCGACACCGACACCGACACCGACACCGACACCGACACCGACACCGACACCGACACCGGCGGCGACACCGACACCGAAACCGACACGGACACCGGCGGCGACACCGACACCGGCACGCCCCCCGCCGACGCCGACCGCGACGGCTACACGGCCGACGTCGACTGCGACGACGGCGACCCCGCGGTGAACCCCGGCGCCGTCGAGCTGTGCAACGGCCTGAACGACGACTGCGACGCCGCCACGGGCGAGGCCGGTACGGCCTCCTTCCGCGACGCGAGCGGCGCCTGGCTGGACGCGACCGCCGCGCTCTCCGGCGGCACCCCGGACAACCCCACCGTCATCGGCGACGCCGCCACCGACGACCTCTCCCTCACGGCGGGCACGGTGTACGTGTGCGCCGGCACCTGGAACACCAAGGTGGTGTTCGCGGAGCCCGGCTCCGACGTGACGCTCGTGGCGCCCGCCGGCGCCGGCGCGACCACGCTCACCACCGAGGGCACCTCGGGCGGCGCCGTGGGCTCCGTGGTGGCGGTGACCAACGCGACGCTCACGCTCCAGGGCTTCACCATCTCCGGCGGCACCGGCAGCGTCGAAACGTCCACCCAGGGCGGCGGCGTCATCGTCAACCAAACCCTCGGCGGCACGCTCCCGGCCACGCCCAACCTCACGCTCCTCGACAGCGTCGTCACCGACAACGCCGCCGAGTACGGCGGCGGCGTCGCCGTGCGCGGCGTGGGCTGGCTTGCGATCGAGGACAGCGAGGTGCGCGGCAACACCGGCGAGGTGGCCGGCGGCGGCGTGTGGGTGCAGAACTACGGGCAGGTGTCGTGCGCCGCGAGCCGCCTCGGCGCGGCGGGCATCACCGACAACACCTCCGCCGTGGGCGGCGGCGTGTACCTCTCGAGCGCCGACGGCGGCACGGTGGACGCCGTCGGGTGCGACTGGGGCAGCGGCGGCGACGACAACGCCACGTACGACCTCGCGCAGAACCCTGCCGCGTCGAAGTTCTACTGCTACGGCAACGCGACCGCGCTCACGGACACCGTGACGTGCGACGGCGCGACCTGCACGGCGAGCACGGTGAGCTGCCCCTGAGAGGCAGCGAACGCCTGCGTCATCGGGGGGGCGTTGCGGGGGGGCCGGTAGGCCCCCCTGCCCCACCTACCGCTCGAGCCAGCGCATCGAGAAGACTTCGTCCTGCAGCGGCACCGCGAACTTCAGCTCTTCGAAGACGAGCTCGGTGCGGCTGCCGGCCTGCACCTTGTCCTCGATCACCATGCGCGTGGGGAACTGCCGGCCGCCGAAGTCCTTCACGTCGGACATGATCCACGACTTGAGCATCATCCCGGAGAGCGCGTAGAGCTCCTGCTTCAGCGGGATGTACGTGGCTTGATCCACCCACACGAGCCGGCGCGGGTAGGACACGTCGGGGGTGGTGGCCTTGAGCTCGAGCTTCCAAACCTTGCGGCCGTCGAGCGTCTCTTCGCCGACGACGGTGCCGCCGTACTGCTTGCGCCACGCGGACGCCTGCATCATGTCCTCGTAGGACATGTCCGAGCCCATCATGCTCTGGCGGAGCATGTGGCCGGAGATCTTCTGGGTCTTTTCGACCGCGGGGAGCCACATCCAGAGGTCGCTCGCGTTCTTGAGCATCTTCGTGCCCTTGTCGCGCGCGGGCTCGAGGTACTCGACCGCCGCTTCGTCCGCGCCGCGGCCGTAGCTGTGCATGCGGTACACCTTGACGCGGTCACCCTTGGTGACGGTCATCTTCAGGACCGTCTCACGGGTGTCGTACGTCATGTTCGTGTCGACCTTCGACAGGATCTCGTCGAGGGTGGCGGCGCGCGCCGTAAACGGGAGGAGCGCGACGAAGAGGGCGAGCAGATACCGGAGCATGGGACTCTCCTAACGGCGGTGGCGCATGGCCTCGACGGGCTCGATGCGGGAGGCGCGGAAGGCGGGGACGACCCCGCCGACAATCGCCATCGTGAGGCCGAGGAGCACGGCGGAGAGGAGGATCTCCGGGGTGACCTGGCCGTAGACGGTGGAATTCATCGGGACGGTGGCGGGCAGCTTGTCGACGATGGTGCCGAGGTTGACGCCGCGCACCTGGAGCCAGAGCCCGCCGAGCCCGCCGAGCACCGCGCCGAGCACGCCGCCGACGGCGGAGATGCCGAGCGCTTCGAACACGAAGAGCTGGATCACCTGCACCCGGCGCAGGCCCATCGCGCGCATGACGCCGATCTCGGCGGTGCGCTCGAGCACGCTCATGAGCATGGTGTTGAGGACTCCCAGGCCGGTGATGAACACCATCACGAACCCAGCCACTCCCTTGACGGTGGAGAGGAGCCCCATGATGTTGTCGAACGGCGGGCGTTGATCCCAGGACTTCACGTCCTTGCCCTCGAGCTCCGGGAGGCCCTTGGCCAGCGCCGCGAGGGCCTGGCCTTCGTCGCGATCGGCGCCGTACACGGCGAGCTCCACCGCGCCGCCCGGGATGTCCGCCATGTAGCGGACTCTTTCGATGGTGAGGAAGATCTGCCGGTTCTGGAGCGCGTTGCCCAGGTCGACGATGCCGACGAGCTTCACCTTGGCCGGCGACATCGAGCCATCCTGGGTTTGGCCCAAGAGGACCACGTCGTCGCCGAGCCTGGCGCCGATGCGCTCGACGAGCTTCTTGCCGATGACCGCCTCGTCGTCGTTCTGGAGCATGCGGCCCGACGCGAGCCGGCCCGGCACGCCGAGCGGACCCTCGAAGAACGCGATGGGCGCGCCCTGGACGAGCCCGAACTCCTCGCCGATCTCGTCGCCGACGGTGGCGGTGACACCCATCGTGATGCGGGGATACACGGCTTCGACGCCCGGCACGGCGCGGAGGGCCGCCTCGAGGGGAGCGCTGTCGGGGATGTTCTCGTGCAAGGGGTTGAGCTGCTCGCGCCGGGCGTAGTCGGCGTCCACCACGCGCACGTGGCCGGCGAGGTTCGCCGCGGTGTTGATCGTGGAGCCGAAGAGCCCTTCGATCCAGCACATTGCGACCGTGAGGCAGGCCACGCCGAGCATCACCATGCTCGCGGTGAGGAGCGAGCGGCGACGGTTGCGGAGCGCGTTTCGGAGCGCCATGGAGAGGAGCATCAGTCCGCCTTGACCGCGTCCGCGGGGTTGAGGTTGGCCGCGTAGCGGGCCGGCCAGATCGAGGCGACCACGGCGATGCCGAAGCCGAAGCTCCACGACACGAGGATGGGCACCCAGCGGAATTGCATGTAGAGGGTTGCCCCCATCGCGACCTGCCCTGCGTTCTTCACGGCTTCGCCAAGGTAGATCCCCTGGTCCTGCCAGTAGAGCACCCCGGCCACGCCGAGCGCCGCGCCCACCGTGCCCGCCACCACGCCCATGCCCGCCCCTTCGAGCAGAAAGAGCCCGGCGACATCCCGCTTCTTCATGCCGAGCGCCACGAGGGTGCCGATCTCCCGCACCCGCTCGTAGGCGGCCATGATGACGGTGTTCGCGATGCCGACCCCAGCGATGAGCAGGATGATCCCCACGAGGAACAGGAGCGCGTAACGACGAACCATGTTGGCGGCGATGAGGTCGGCGCACTCTTCGTACAACGTGCGGGCGGTCCAGCCTTCGACGGCGAGGGTGGGCGCGACGGCGGCGGGGTCGGCGGTGGCGTCGAGCATCACGTGCGTGCGGCGCCCGTCGAGCTGGAGCAGGCCGTCGGCCACGCCCATCTCCACCCAGAAGCCGAGGCCGTCGAGCCCGGCGTTGTCGGTGTTCACGATGCCTGAGACCGTGAAGGTGAGCGCGTTGAGCGCCCCGGGGAAGGTGCGCGCCTCCACGACGACGGGGTCGCCGGGCTTCGCGTCGAGCAGCCGCGCGAGCCCCGAGCCCAGCACGAGCTCCGGCGCGCCGGCTGCGGGCCAGGCGCCCTCGAACTCCCAGGCGTCGCGCGGGAAGACGCGGGCGTCGCGCGCGGCGTCGTACGCCTGGCCGCTTGCGCGCACGGCCTCGTTGCCCTTCACGAGGCGGGCGGGGAACACGGTGCGCGAGGTCCAGGCGCCGGCGGCGTCGAGCGCGGCGCCGAGGGCCGGGGGCACGGGCGCGGCCTTCCCGAGGGGGAACTCCAGGCCGTCGGTGGGGTACCCGGGGGCGCGGAGGAGCACCTCGGCCGTGGTGGTGGTGCGGGCGGACCGGAGCATGTTCTCGTCGAGGCCGTCGACCATGCCCCAGCCGAGGATCGGGAGCGCCACGCCGAACACGACGGTGACCGACGTGATCAGCGTGCGGTTGACGTTGCGCAGGAGGTTCCGCAGCGCGAGCTGCGCGAGGAAGATCACGACGCGCTCCCGACGGCCGCGCTCGTGTCGGACACGATGGCGCCGTCCACGAGCCGGACCACGCGCTTCGCGGTCTCCATCACCATCGGGTCGTGCGTGGAGAAGAGGAACGTGGCGCCGGCGCGCGCGTTCATGTCGCGCATGAGCTCGAGGATGGCGCGGCCGTTGTGGGAGTCGAGGTTGGCTGTGGGCTCGTCCGCGATGACGAGCGCGGGCGCCTTCACGAGCGCCCGCGCGATCGCGACGCGCTGCTGCTGGCCGCCGGAGAGCTGCGCGGGGCGCCGGTGCATCGTGTCCGCCAAACCAACGTCACGGAGCGCCTTCTCGACGCGCGCCTTGTTGCCGTCCGTGTGGCCCGCGAGCCGGAGCGCGAGCTCCACGTTCTCGAAGGCCGTGAGCACGGGGATGAGGTTGAAGCTCTGGAAGATGAACCCGATCCGCGCCGCGCGGAGAGCGCCGAGCTCGGCGTCGGGGAGGGTGGCGACATCCTTGCCTTCGAGGTGCACCGTGCCGGACGAGGGCCGGTCGAGGCAGCCGATGAGGTTGAGGACGGTCGACTTGCCGGAGCCGGACGGCCCCGCGACGACCGTGAACTCCCCGCCTTCCACCTGGAGGTTCACGCCGCGGAGGGCCTGCACCTCGAGGTCGCCCATGGGGTAGATTTTCTTGACGTTGGTGAGCACGCAGAGCGGCATCGGGTTCCTCAAAAGTTGTAGCGGACCCACCCGAGCAGCGTCGCGTCGGGGACGAGCCCGGAGAGGTCGGCGGAGAGGGTGCCGGCGGTGAAGGTGAGGTCGTCCGCGGAGGGGCGGAACTCCCCGTCTTCGCCGAAGGGGATCTGGGCGCCGAGGTTGACGGTGGCGTGGGAGCCGACCAGGGCGGATGCGGTGGGCACGGCGTAGCCGGTGCCGTCGAGCAGGTTGACGATGACGACGCCGCTCACCGAGATGTCCTCGGTGAGGCCGAGGCGCACCGAGGCGTCGGCGTAGTGGATCCCAAGCGTGGCGCGGGGCTCCGTGGCCTCGGGCGCGGGCAGGAAGGCGCAGTCGAAGGGGTTCGTGACGCCGCCGGCGGATCGCGCGGCGTAGTCGTAGTCCTCGGGCGCCGACCCGCTCCCGTCATAGCGGTACTCCGCGGCGACGTAGAGGAGCTCGAGCACGTCGAAGGAGTAGTCGATGCCGGCGACGATCTCGGCGGCGCCGTCCTTCGGGGCGTCGCCTTCGACGCGCCAGCCGCCCTCCACCCACCAGCCCACGACGGCGTTCCCGCGCAGGTCGGCCCCGGCGAACACGTCGCCGTCGCTCTGAACGTGGCCAACCGGCGAGATCGCGGTGCCGCCGACGCGGAAGGTGGCCTTGAGCGCGGCGGACACCCCGAGGTCGGCGCTGCGCTCCTCGAACAGCGGCGAGAGATCGTCGTCGATGGCCGCGACCGCGATGATCTGGTGGTCGCCGAGGGGGATGTTGGCTTTTACAGCGTTCACCCCGCGCCGCTCGCGCCACGGTTCCGTCGCGACCACCTCGGCGTAGAGGTCCGTCGGGTGGAAAACGAGTCCCGACCCCCAGTTCAGCGCCTGCCGGCCGAGGGTGAGATCGACGGCTTCGAGGTTGAGATCGACGTGGAGGCGCTCCACGGAGAGGTAGTCGCTGGCTTCGTCGTAGCGGGGGGCCGGCGTGTACGTGCACCCCGCGGCTTCGAGGAGCGCGCCCACCTCGGACGCCTGGATGAGCGCCGCGGCTTCGGCGGTCGCGTCTCGCCCCTGCGTGAGCGCGCCTTCGACCACGGCTTCCACCGTCACCCGCTCGCCCACCGGCACGGAGAACCGCGGGCGCACGCGCTCCGCGAGCGTCCACGCCTCCCCTTCGACGCCGAGCTGGACCGCGGCCCGCACCTCGGCGTAGCCCTCGATCTCCACCGCGGGCGTCACGCGGCGCTCCGGGCGGGGCTCACGACTCCCCTCCCCGCGCGCTCGCCGCGCGCCACCCGTCGAGCATCGTCGCCGCGGCGCCCTGGAGGTACACCGCGAAGGCGTCCGCCACGGCGAGCCGCTTCGCCGCGGCCCCGTTGCTCGGCGCGATCGCGGCGCGCGCCGTGCCCACGAGGCGCTGGAGCTCGCGCGC
>CAXNIN010000278.1:0-6384 GCA_964202365.1 Myxococcota bacterium
TCTCGACGACGCGGAGCGTCGCGCCCGGCGCCGCCACCGTGCGGAGCGACGTCAGGAGCTGGCCGAGCGCGCGTCCGAGCGCGGTCGCGTCGCCGCGGATCGGCAAACGCACCCCTTCACGCGCGAGTTCCACGGTCACCCCCCGCTGGCGGAGCGCGCCCCCTACGAGCGTGAGGACATCGCGCACCACCACGTCGAGATCTACCACACCTCCGTCTCGACTCGCGGCCGCGCCGGGTCCGGTGAACCGGAGGAGGTTGGCGACAATCTCCTTGCACCGGATCGCCTGCTCCTCCGCGGCGCGCAACAGCCCCGCCTCGGGCCGATCCTTGAGCTGTATCCCGAGGATCTGCACGATCCCGAGCACGCCCGCGAGCGGGTTGTTCAGCTCGTGCGCGAGCCCAGCGGACAGTTCGCCGACGGCCGCCAACTGGCCGGACTGCACGAGCCCCGCCTGGGCTTCGCGGAGCTCCGCGGTGCGCGTCTCCACGCGGGCCTGCAACTCCTGGTTGAAGCGTTCGATCTCGTTGTTCTTCGCCGCGATCTCGGTCGCGTTCTGCTCAAGCGAGGCGGACATGCGGTTGAAGGCGCCCGCGAGGTCCGCGAGCTCGTCCCGGCCGTCGATGGGGGTGCGCGAGAACTCGCCGCGACCGACCGCCATCGTCGCGTCGCGTAGGCGCACGACGGGGCCGGTGATCGACCGGGTGAGGTAGGTCCCGCCAATCAAGGCGACCACGAGCGCGAGCCCGCCGACGAACCAGGTGCGCGCCCGGATCTGCGCGACGGTGGCCGTCACGGCGTCCGCGGGCTCCGCCACGACCACCGCCCAGTCGTGCCCCGGCACGGCGGCGAGCGAGGCGAGGACGAGCTCCCCGTCCGCCGTGCGGTAGCGAAGGTCGACGGCGGAGTTCTTCAGGAGCGACTTCGCCTTCGAGGGGTCCACGAGGCCGGTGCGCCCGGCGCGGAGCAGCACGCGGGCGTCGGGCCCGAGCAGCGCGATTTCCCGGTTGGCGGCCAGCGCGCTCATCCGCGACGCGATCGGCGCCAGGGAGAGCTCGACCGCGAGGGCCACGCCGTCCCCCCACGGCGACGTGAACACCATCGGGATAGCGGCGGCGTCCGCGCCTTCCGGGAGGTAAGCCTCCCCCACCACGAGCCCTCCGGGGGTGGCAGCCGCTACCGGCGTCGCGGCGCGAAACCGGGCGAGCCGCACGAGCGACACCCGGTCGTGCTCGGGCATGTCCGCGTCGCGACCCTCCGGCTGGTAGAGCGGCGGCGCGAGCTCCGCGCCGTCGGCGTCGAGCAGCGCCGCGATCGAGATCTCCGGGAACAACCGGTACGTGGTGACCAGGAACGCGGCGCGCGCTTCGTCCGACGCATCGCCGAGCCGGAAGTTCGACACCTGCTGAACGAGCACGCGCTGGGTGTCCGCCACCTGGCGACCAATCACGGCGCCGAGCGACCGGGCGGCCTCCACCTGGAAGTCGACGATCCGAGCTTCAACCTGGCTCCGGGCCACCTCCGTGGCGGCGAACGCGAGGAACAGGAGCGGAAGGATCGCGGTGATCGCCACGAAGAACCCGATGCGGAGACCGAGCCGCACGGAGCCGGCCTACCGTTCGACCGGAAACCGAAGCTCGAAGGTCGTCCCTTCGCCGAGTCCGCTCTGGACCTGGATGCTGCCCCGGTACTTCGTGACGATGCGGTAGACGATGTTCAACCCGAGCCCGGTGCCCTTGCCCGGCGGCTTCGTCGTGTAGAACGGGTCGAAGATCACCCGGCGTTTGTCCTCGGGGATACCCGGGCCGTTGTCGGTCACCGTCGCCCAGGTCCAGCCTTCGGTGTGGCCGGTCGCGATGCGGACGACCCCGCCGCCGCCCGAGTGCCGTTCGAGCACGGCCTCGGCCGCGTTCTTCACGAGGTTCACGAAGACCTGTTGGACTTCGTTGGTGCGGGCGTTGAGGTACACCTCGGCCGCGAGGTCCGTCTCGAAGCGCACCTCCGACACGGGGGCGGAGCGCTCGACGAGCTTGAGGGCGTCGAGGATGACGCGCGAGAGTTCGACGGTGGTGAGGTACTCGCTCGTCGCGACGCGGGAGTAGCTGGACAGCTCGACGACGATGTCGCGGATGGTGCGGCAATAGTCGACGATGTCCCTCGCGTACCCCTGCGAAAGCTGCACGTCCTGCTCGTCCGCGACTGCCTCGGCGAGGCCCATGATCCCGAAGAGCGGCGAGCTGATCTCGTGCGCGATTCCCGCCGCCAGCGTGCCAATCCCGGCGAGCTTCTCCGACTGGATGAGCTCGGCCTGGAGGTTCCGCGTTTCTTCGAGGGCCTCCTCGAGCGCCGCGTTCTTCTCGCGGAGCTCGGCGATGAGCCGCCGGTTCTCGAGCGCGATCTCCTGCTTCTGAAACGCCTGCCGCACCTTCTTGCGAATGTCGAAGACGTTGTTGAGCGGCTTGAGGACGTAGTCGAACGCGTCGAACTCGAGGGCGGTCAGCGCCGTCTCGAGGGAGCCGTAGCCGGTGATGATCACGACTTCGGTGAGGGCGTCCTTCTGCTTCGCGGCGCGGAGGAGCTCCATCCCGCCGATGTCGGGAAGATTCTTGTCAGTGAGGAGCAAGTCCACGTGATCGTTCGCGATCACGCGCAGGGCGTCGGCGCCGGTGGAGAGAAGCGTGAGCCGGTAGGGCTCCTCTTCGAACACCGCCTTGAGGATCTGCAGGATGACCGGCTCATCGTCCACGATGAGCAGGTGCTTGCGCCGGACTTCGGACAACGCCCCTCCGAGCCTCGATCCTATCACAGCGTCGCGATCTCCGGTTGCGGCTCCGACGCGACCGGACGGGGGCCCGCCCGCCCCCGGGACGCCCGACCCGGCGCCTTCCGCCCGTTGCGGCGCGTGTATCGAACGGGCACACGCGGGCCACCTTCGGTTGGACAGGATACGGCCCGACGCGTATGTCTACTCCCGCCCCCTCGGAGGCGCTGCTGATGCGATCGTGGTCGTTGCTCATCCTCTCTTCGTTGCTCGCGGGTTGCCCGAAAGCCGCTTCCCCCGAAGGCAGCGGAACCAGCGTCGGCACCGCCGGCGGCTCCACCGCGTCGGTCGCCAAGGCCGAGCAGATCACCTCGTCGGTGACCGCCGACGGCCTCACCGAGGTCAAGGTCGACCTCGACCGCGACGGCCGCGCCGAGATCGTGAACTACTACCGCGAACGCACCGACGGCCGGCTCCTCCTCCGCAAGGACACCGACCTCGACCGCGACGGCCGCATCGACGTGCGCACCGAGTTCGACGACGCCGGCCAGCGCACGAAGGAGACCTACGACGGCGACTTCGACGGCCGAGCCGACTGCGTGGACCACTTCATCGGCGGCAAGCGCACGTTCTCCGAGGTCGACACGGACTACAACGGGTCGTTCGACCTGTTCAAGTACTACGAGTCGGGCGTCACGCGCCGGAAGGAGCGCGACAGCGACGGCGACAGCCGCATCGACATGTGGGAGTACCTCGACGCCCAGGGCGTGGTCGTGAAGACCGGCAAGGACATCGACGGCGACGGCAAGATGGACCTGCGCGAGCAGTAGTCAGAGATAGGACGCCCGCAGATCCGCGAGCGTCTCCGACAGCGCATGGACGCGGCGCCACCCGAGCGCCTCGGCCTTCGAGGCCGAGCCGAGGAACACCGGCACGATCCCGGACTGGGCCAGCGTCAGGTCCTGCTCGACCGGCGCACGCGCGACCTCCTCTGCCATCGCCCGCATCGACCGCGCAGCTCCGGAACAGAGATTGTACGCCTCCCCTGGCGCACCCTGTTCCGCGAGGAGCACGAGGCCGGTCGCGATGTCGCGCACGTCGCTCATGTCTCGGCGCACCTCGGGGTCGCCGAGCCGCGCGACTTCCCCGCGCGCGGCCCTCGCCGCGACGTCTCCGAGCGGCCATCGGCGGTCCTGCCCGGGGCCCGTGAACGGGAAGACGCGAGCGACAACAGGCGCAACTCCTCGACCGACGTACGCCCGGGACATGTACTCGACCGCGGCCCGCGCCGCGCCGTACAGGCACGCCGGCGCGAGCGCGCTCGGTTCGTCGGTGGGGATACGCGACGCGCGACCGTACACGTCGCAGGGGCTCACGAGCACGAGGCGGGCGCCGCCGATGTCCGCGAGCGCGTCCAGCACGTTCACGGCCGGCTGCACGACGTTGTAGTTGCCGCCCTGCGGATCCCGGCGGAGCTCCGCCAGGGTGCTCGTGCCGGCGAGGTGCACGACGTGCGTGGGGCGCAGGCTCTCGACGAGCGTCGCAACATCTTCGGCGATGCGGAAGTCGATCGAGCGGTCGGCGCCGTGGCCCGCCGCCTCCACGACGAGGCCGCGGCCCCGCAGCACCTCGACGACGTGCCGCCCGAGGAACCCGCCCGCCCCCGTCACCAGGAAGCGGCTCACGGCGCTTCGACGTCCACAGTGTCGTAGGGCACGGAGTCCCCCACGGCGAGGAACCAGCTCACTTCCATCCGGTTTCCGAGGCCGCTGAACGACACCTTCGGCGCGTAGCAGAAGGGATCGTCGGTCTCGCCGCCCGACCACGCCTCGTAGATCTCGACGGTGCCCCCCTCGATGACGATCTCGGGGTCGAACACCATGCCGGTCTGCTCCTGCACCGCGTACGTGCGCCAGACGCTGCCCGTGCCGTCATCCGCGGCGTCCCACTCGATCGAGGAGGGGTACGGGTTCGCGAAGTCGTAGTCGGAGCAGCCGTCCTGACCGGGGGTGAGGATCACGGGGTCGCCGCAGGCCGCGAGGAGGAAGAGCGCGAGTGTCATGCGCGAATGGTACCGGTCCGCGCGTCAGGCGTCTGTCAAGCGTGGCGGCCGAGGCCCCGACGCTCGATCTCTTCGAGGAGGAGCCGCACGTCCTGTGCGTCGTCGCGACGCGCCACGAGCAGCGCGTCCGGCGTGTCGACCACGATGAGATCCTCGACGCCGAGGAGCGCGACGAGCTTGCCCGGCGCGTGCACGATGTTGTGCGCGGCGCGGCGCGCGACGACGGCGTCGGCCACCGACACGCCCCCTTCCCCCGGCGGCAGGACCTCGAGCAGCGCCGGCCAGCTTCCTACGTCCGACCAGCCGAAGTCTACCGGCACCACGCGGATGCCGCCGGCCCGCTCCATCACCCCGTAGTCGATGCTCGTCGCTTCGGACTGGCCCCACACGGCTTCGACGCCAGCGCCCTCCGCGAGCGCACCGAGCATCGCGTGCGTGCCCGGCAGGTGGGTGCGCACGGCGCCGAGCACGGCGTCGGTGGTCCACACGAACATCCCCGCGTTCCAGAGGTGCCGGCCGCCCGCGTGAAGCGCTTCCGCCACGGGCAGCGAGGGCTTCTCCACGAAGCGGCGCACCGGAAACGACGCCGGGGCCGGGGGCGTTGCGGGGGGCGGCGAGCCCCCCGCCCCAAGGGTCACCCCGTCCGAAAGATCGGGCTCAATCCATCCGAAGCCTGTCTCCGGGCGTGTCGGCCGCACGCCGAGCGTCACGAGCGCACCCCCACGCGCGACCTCCGCCGCGTTGGCGAGCGCCGCGCGGAAAGAAGGTTCATCGCCGATCATGTGATCGGACGGGAGCACGAAGCAGCCCGCACCGCCGCGCCGCGCGACCTCCCACGCGGCCCACGCAATCGCCGGAGCGGTGTTGCGCGGGCTGGGCTCGATCAGAAGTTCCACGCCTGGAACCTGCTGTCCGATGACGTCCGCCATGTCGGGCCCGGTGACGATGAGCACCCTGTCGAGCGGGAGTCCCGTGCGCGCGACGGTGCGCTGGATGAGGGTCGGCCCGCCGTCGAGCGACAGACACTGCTTCGGGAGCGTGCGGCGGGAGAGCGGCCAGAACCGGGTGCCGCGGCCACCGGCGAGGATCACCGCGTAGAAATCGCTGGGCAGGGTCAAAAGAGCTCCGGTCGGAGGCGTGCGAGGGCGGCATAGGCGACGACGGCGGCGGCGTTGGAAAGGTTCAAGCTCCGCGTCGGCCCGGTCATGGGAATCGAGACCGTGCGGCGCCCCGCGAGGACAGCGGGGTCGAGACCGACGGATTCTCGGCCGAACACCAGGACATCGTCCTCGGCGTACGGCACCCGGGAGAACGGTAGCTCCCCGTGGGCGGTCGTGCACCATACTCGGCGTTCGCCGACCCAAGCCCAGAATGCTTCGAGGTCGGCGTGCTCGACCACGTCGACGTGTTTCCAATAATCGAGCCCCGCCCGGCGAACCGCCGACTCGTCGACCCGGAAGCCCAGGGGGTGGACGAGGTGCAGGCGCGCGCCTACCCCGAGGCACATCCGCCCTACGTTCCCCGCATTCTGCGGGATCTCCGGGTGGATGAGCGCGATGTG
>CAXNIN010000279.1:0-6352 GCA_964202365.1 Myxococcota bacterium
GCGCCGAGGCCGACGTGGGCGAGCGCGAGGACGAGCGCGGCGTGGAGGGTGTGCTCCATCCCGAGCGCGGCCACGAAGGGGAGGGGGCCGAGGACCAAGACGAGCGCGAGGACGACGGCGGCGGCGCCGCGGGACGGGGCGCGCGCCGCGGCGAGCGCGAGCGCGGCGACCCCGGCGACGAGGTTGAGCGCGAGCGGCACGGCCTCGCCGCCGCCGAACGCGGCGAAGACCGCGGCGAGGAGCGCGGTGTAGAGCGGGGACGAGGTGGCCGAGGCGAACTCCCCCGCGTTGATGCCCCAGGTGCCGTGTTCGGCGAGGGTGCGGGCCATCGCGAGGTGGATGTAGGCGTCGTCCAGAGGGAAGACGAAGGCGCCGTTGTCCGCCGCGGACGCGCGGACGAGCGTCGCCACGCCCACGAGGAGCGCCGCGGCGGCGCCGGCGACGAGCGGGCGTTCGGAGGCCATCACGCCGGTCTATCCGACGGCGCCCGGGCGGGGCCTTCCCCGCCGCCCGGCGGGTGCCTACACCTCCGCCTCCGTGGCGTGCGCGACGCTCGGCAGCGGCGGGGCGTGGTCCGTGTCGGTGCGCGGCGGCGAGGTCGCGCGCTTCGTGATGCCCGGCGCCCGCGTCGCGATCACCGGCGTGCACCGCGTCACCGGCGACCGGTTCGCCGTGCCCATCGCGCTCGAGTGCGCGAACAACGGCGGCACCCTCCGCTTCGAGGTGCCCTGCGACAGCCCCTTTCGGCCGCGCTGGGCGCTCGCCGGGTAGCCGCGCCGCGCTGGGTTAGGCGACCCGTATGCAGGTCCTCCCCACCGAAGTCGATCCGACCTCCCCCGAGTTCCAGGCCAACCGCGCGCACCAGGACGCGCTCCTCGAGCGACTCGCCGCCGAGCTGAAGAGCGCGCGCGACGACCGGAGCGCGAAGGCGCTCGCCCGGCACCGCGAGCAGGGAAAGCTGACTGCTTCGGAGCGGCTCGAGCGTTTGCTCGACCCGAACGCCCCCTTCCTGGAGATCGGCGCGCTCGCCGCCCGCGGGATGTACGACGGCGGCGTGCACAAAGCCGGAAGCTTCGGCGGCATCGGGGTGATCAACGGGCGAGAGTGCGTCGTCAACGCGAACGACGCGATGGTGAAGGGCGGCACGATCTACCCGTTGGGCGTGAAGAAGGCGCTGCGACTGCAGGCGGTCGCCCTCGAGAATCGGCTGCCCTTCATCTCGCTCATCGACTCCGGCGGCGCTTTCCTCCCGCTCCAGAGCGAGGTGTTCCCCGACCTCGACGACGGCGGCCGCATCTTCTACAACCAGGCCTGGATGTCGAAGCTCGGCATCCCCCAGCTCACGGCCGTGATGGGTCTGTGCACGGCGGGCGCGGCGTACATCCCCGCGATGTCCGACGAGGTGGTGCACGTGGCCGGCACCGGCGCCATCTTCCTCGGCGGCCCGCCGCTCGTGAAGGCCGCCACGGGCGAGGACGTCACCGCGGAAGACCTCGGCGGGGCCGACGTTCACTGCGCGATCTCCGGCGTGAGCGACCACTGGGCGAAGGACGACGCCGACGCGATCGCGAAGCTCCGCGGGATGGTGGCGCGCCTCCCGCCGCCCGAACGTCCTCCCGTCGCGACGCGGCCCCCGCGGCCGCCGCTGTACGACCCGCGCGAGCTGCGCGGCATCGTCCCGCCCGACCTCTCCACCCCGTGGGACATCCGCGAGCTCATCGCCCGCGTGGCCGACGGCAGCGAGTTCGAGCCGTTCAAGGAGCGCTACGGTCCCACGCTCGTGTGCGGCTGGGCCTACGTGCACGGCTACCTCGTGGGGATTCTCGCCAACAACGGCGTGCTCTTCTCCGAGTGCGCGCTCAAGGCCACGCAGTTCGTGCAGCTCTGCGACAAGCGCGGCATCCCGCTCGTGTTCCTCCAGAACATCGCGGGCTTCATCATCGGCCGCGACTACGAGCGCGGCGGCATCACGAAGCACGGCCACCAGATGGTGAACGCGGTCTCCACGTGCTCCGTGCCCAAGATCTCCATCCTCTGCGGCGGCAGCTTCGGGGCGGGCAACTACGCGATGTGCGGTCGCGCCTACTCGCCGCGTTTCCTTTGGATGTGGCCCGGCGCCCAGATCGGCGTGATGGGCGGCGCCCAGGCCGCGCAGGTGCTCGTGAGCGTGCAGAACGCCCAGCGCGCCCGCGAGGGCCTGCCGCTCATCACCCCCGAAGAAGCCGAGCTGATCAAGGGGCCGATGGAGGAGGCGTCCCGCAAGGAGGGCGACGCCTGGTACTCCACGGCGAACCTCTGGGACGACGGCCTCATCGACCCCGCGCGCACCCGCGACGTGATCGGGCTCTCGCTCGGCGCCACGCGCGGCACCCCCTGGAAGAACCCGGTGGGCTACGGCACGTTTCGGATGTGAGCGGGGGAGGCGGTGCACCCCCGCCCCCCGGAATACATCCTCCTGATGCTGCTCCTCCTTCTCGCGTGCACCGGCGGCACCCCCGACGCCGACTCCGGCACCCCCTACGTCGGCCCCGACGACACCGCCGAGCCCGGCACCTTCGCGATCGCGCTTCCCGCGGCCACGTCTTCCGCGGGCCACGCGCTCGAGGACCGGTGCGCGTGGCAGCTTGACGTCGCTTACGAGTGCCGCAACGGCAACCCCGAGGTGGTGTGGACCGACCCCCCGGCCGGCACCGTCGCGTACGCGCTCATCTTCGACGACCCGGACGCCGGCGACTACGAACACTGGGCAATCGTGAACATCCCGGCTTCATACGACAACATCGACGCCTCCACCTCGGGCGACGGCCTCGGGGACGATCTCCCCGGCGGCGCCTACGAGCTGGAGAACGGCTTCGGCTTTCCCGGCTACCTCGGCTCGTGCCCGCCGGAGGCGCACGTGTACCGGTGGCGCGTGTGGGCGCTCGGGGAGGAGCTCGAAGCCGGGCTCGAGCGTTTTGCCCAGGTGGAGCGGCAGGCCGAGGAGCGCGCGCTCGGGATGGCCGAGACGTGCCACATCTACGGGCCGAAGTCCGAGTAGTCGGTCCGCGGAGCCGCCGCCGACCGCCGCGGCGCCCACGCCGACGCACCGGCGCGCGTCCGCGCGCGGCCGGGTGCCCGACCCCTCTCCCCGCTAGTTGGCCGGGGCCGCCGCCGCCGGGGCCGCCGCCGCGGGAGAACCCAGCTCGTTCCAGAGGAAGGTGTACGCGAGCGCCGACATGTGCGCGGCCTGCTTGCTGTCCGCCGCGCCGCCGTGGCCGCCCTCGATGTTCTCGTAGTAGAGCAGGTCGTGGCCCTGCTCGAGCATGCGCGCGGCCATCTTGCGCGCGTGGCCGGGGTGCACGCGGTCGTCGCGGGTGGACGTGGTGAAGAGCACGCGGGGGTAGTCCACGTCGGCGCGGACGTTGCGGTAGGGCGAGTAGTTCTGGAGGTACGCCCATTCCTCAGGGATGTCGGGGTTGCCGTACTCGCCCATCCACGAGGCGCCCGCGAGGAGCTTGTTGTAGCGCTTCATGTCGAGGAGCGGCACCTGACACACGACGGCTTCGAAGAGATCGGGCCGGCGAACCAGCATGTTGCCCATGAGCAGGCCGCCGTTGGAGCCGCCCTGGATGCCGAGGTGGTCCGGCGAGGTGATCTTCCGCGCGAGGAGATCCTCCGCGACCGCGGCGAAGTCGTCATAGGCCTTCTCGCGGGACGCCTTGAGCGCCGCCTGGTGCCACGCGGGGCCGAACTCGCCGCCGCCGCGGATGTTGGCGACGACGTAGACGCCGCCCGGCTCGAGCCAGCCCGCGCCGACGTTGCCGCCGTACCCGGGGACGAGGGAGACCTCGAAGCCGCCGTAGCCGTAGAGCAGGGTGGGGTTGGTGCCGTCGAGCGGAATCGTGCCCTTCGAAACCTGGAAGTAGGGCACGCGCGTGCCGTCCTTCGACGTGGCGGCGTGCTGCGTGATGACGAGCCCAGTGGCGTCGAAGTAGGCCGGGAGCTGCTTGAGCGGCGTGGGCGCGGCCTTGCTGCCGATGCGGGTCCACGCGAGGGTGGTGGGCGTGACGTAGTCGGCGGTGGTGACGAAGAGCACGTCGGAGGCGTCGGGATCGACCGCGGAGACGGTCACGGTGCCGAGCTCGGGGAGCCCCACGAGAGACGAGCGCTCCCAGGTGCCCTTCTTGGGCGTGAGCACCTCGATGCGGCTGCGCACGTTGTCGAGGACGCGGAGCACCATGTGGTTGCGCGTAACGACGAACGAGTCGAGCGAGCGCGTGGCGGTCGGCTCGAAGAGGGCCTCGAACGCGCGGTCGCCGGCGAGGAAAGAATCGAGCTTGATGGCGAGCAGGGAGCCTGTCTTCCAGGTCTTGCCGCCGGTGGTCCAGTCCGACCGCAGCGTGACGAACATCCACTCGCGCCAGGTGTTCACCTCGGCGTCGTCCGGCTTGTCGATCTTCACGAGCTCAGCACCCTTGACCAGGAAGAGCTGGTTCGTGAAGAACGTGGGCGTGCGGTAGATCCAGTCGCGCTCGAAGCCCTTGGTGTGGTCGTGCCCGGCGGAGCTCGCGACATCCGTGACTTCCCCGGCGAAGACCTTCTCCGCGGAAGTGATGGGCGTGCCCCGCTTCCACCGCCGAACTTCGTTGGGGTACCCCGAGGTGGTGAGGCTGCCCGGCCCGGTGTCGGTGCCGACCCAGAGGGTGTCCTGGTCAATCCACGCCACGTTGGACTTTGCCTCGGCGAGCGTGAAGCCGCCGGCGACGAAGGCCTTGGTCTTCGTGTCGAATTCACGGACGACCTCGGCGTCCGCTCCGCCGCGGGAAAGCGACACGAGGCAGCGCTCGTACGCGGGCGCGAGGCAGCTGGCACCCCCCCACACCCAGCTTTCCCCCTCGGCTTTCCCTAGGGCGTCGACGTCGAGCACCGTCTCCCACTTCGGTTCGGCCTTCTGGTACTCGGTCCACGAGGTGCGGCGCCAGACGCCGCGCGTGTTCTGGGCGTCCTTCCAGTAGTTGTAGAAGTGCTTCCCCATCTTTCCGACGTAGGGGATCTTCGCGTTCGAGTCGAGGATGCTCGCGATGCGCGTCTTGAGCGGGGCGAAGCCCGGCTTCGCGGTGAGCTCGGCCTCGGACGTGGCGTTCTGGGCGCGCACCCACTCGAGCGAACGGTCCGCGGTGACGTCTTCGAGCCAAACGTAGGGGTCGGCGTCGGGGTCGACCGGGGCGGGCGCGGGCGCGGGGGCGACCGCCGGCGCGGGCTCGACGGCCGGCGCGGGCGGCGCCTGCTTCACCGATTTCGCGAGGGCGGGCGCGGCAAAGAGCAGCGCGGGGAGCAGGGCGACGAGGTGGATACGAAGCATCTGGGCGTCTATCCCGTGCGCACCGGTGGCGGGAGGTGGGCGCCCGGCCGCGCGGACGCGTCCGGCGCGGCGGCGTGGGTGCCGGGGCGGGGCGACCGTGGCTCCGGTGCCCCCTCCGCGCGATACCTTTCCCGGAGGTCGATTCGCCGCCTGCTCATTGCGAACCGAGGCGAGATCGCGGTCCGCGTGGCCCGCACCGCGCGCGAGATGGGGATCACCCCCGTGGCCGTGTACTCCGACGCCGACGCCGGCGCGCCCCACGTGGACGCCTGCGACGTGGCCGTGCGCATCGGCCCCGCGCCGCCCGCGGAGAGCTACCTCGCGGTGGAAGCGCTCCTCGCCGCCGCGCGGGAGTCCGGCGCCGACGCGATTCACCCCGGCTACGGGTTTCTCTCCGAGAACGCCGCGTTCGCGCGGGCGACGATCGCCGCCGGCCTCACCTGGGTGGGGCCCGCGCCCGACGTGATCGCGGAGATGGGCGACAAGGTGGCGGCGCGCGCGCGGATGCACGCGGCCGGCGTGCCGGTGGTGCCCGGTGTCGAGAGCGACGACCCCGCGACCATCGCGGCGCTCGGGTTCCCCGTGCTCGTGAAGGCCGCGGCCGGCGGCGGCGGCAAGGGGATGCGCCGCGTGGACAGCCGCGACGCGCTCGACGAAGCGCTCGCCGAGGCGCGGTCCGAAGCGGCGACCGCGTTCGGCGACGGGAGGGTGTACGCCGAGAAGCTCGTGGTCCGGCCCCGGCACGTGGAAGTGCAGGTGCTCGGCGACACCTTCGGCACGATTGCGCACCTCGGCGAACGCGAATGTTCGATTCAACGCCGGCACCAGAAGCTGGTGGAGGAGACCCCGAGCGTCGCGCTCGACGCCGACACGCGCGGGCGGCTGTGCGTCGCGGCGGTCGCGGCTGCCCGCGCGGTGAACTACACCGGGGCCGGCACGGTGGAATTCCTCCTCGACGAAGACGGGCGGTTCTACTTCCTGGAGATGAACACCCGCGTGCAGGTGGAGCAC
>CAXNIN010000280.1:0-6336 GCA_964202365.1 Myxococcota bacterium
CTTCGAAGAAGATGAAGCCCTCCATCACGGTCGAGCTGACCCCCGAAGAAGCGGAAAAGCTCGCGCTCGCCCAGACGCGTGGCGAAATCCACGTGGTCCTCCGCAGCGACATCGACATTCTCCAGATCGACTCCCAGGGCCTCACCACCACCAGCCAGCTCATCGGTTTCGACGCCGAGCAGAAAGACCCGACCCCGATTCGGCGCCGGAAGGACGGCCCCCCGGCCGCCGCGGCGCCGGTCGTCCCGAAGGCAGAGGTCATTCAGGGCGCGTCGAAGACCGAAGTGTCGTTCGGCGCCGACGGCACGACCGATGAGTCCGGCGAAAAGAAGCGGCGAGACAAATGACCATCCTTTCTATGTTTCGGCGCGTCCTCGGCGCCGGCCTCCTCGGCCTCGCGCTGAACTCGGGCGTCGGCGCCGCCTTCGCGTCCGACGCCCCCGCCAACGTCGTGGACGTCGGGCTGGGTGAGTCCGTCATCCAGCGCGACAACCGGACAATCGCCCGCGTGCTCATCAGCGATCCGACCATCGCCGAGCTGCGCCTCCTCGAAGAGGGGCAGTACCAGGTGCGAGGCCTCGCCGTCGGCTCCACCGACCTCTGGGTCTGGTACCGCGACGACGTTTCGCGGCCCGTGAACCTCCAGGTCGTCGTCTCGGCGGACCTCACGGACATCGGCCGACGCATCCGCGGCGCGGTCACGGGCACTGCGCCCAAGATCTACCCGGTGCGCGACCGCCTCGTCGTCGAGGGCCCCGTGGACGATCTCGAGACCCTCGAGCGCGTCGCCGCGATCGCCCGCATCTACGACGAGGAGTTCGTGAACCTGATGACGGTCCGCGGGGACCATCAGGTGCAGCTCAAGGTGGTGTTCGCCGAGGTGAACCGCACCGGCCTCCGGGAGCTCGGCATCACCGCGCTGTTCGACAACAACGCGGGGCTCGGCGTCGAGATGGCGGGGTTCACCCCCGGCACGGACGTGATCAAGCTCCTCGGCAGCTACTCGGGCGCGGTCAACATCAGCGGGCTCCTCGCCGTGCTGGAGCAGAACAAGCTCTCCCGCACGCTCGCGGAGCCCACGCTCACCGCGCTGTCCGGCCAGCAAGCCGAGTTCCTCGCGGGCGGCGAGATCCCCGTCCCGGTGGGGCAGCGCGACAACCGCGTCACCATCGAGTTCAAGGAGTACGGCGTCAAGCTCGTGTTCGTCCCGACCGTGCTCGCCGGGCAGGTGATCGACATGCGCGCGTACGTCGAGGTGAGCGAGCTCGATCCGAACACGACGATCCGGCTCGCGAACATCGAGATCCCCGGCATGCTGCTGCGCAAGGGGGACAGCCACCTGCGCCTCGAGAGCGGCATGACCTTCGCCATGGCGGGCATGCTCCACGAGCGGACCACATCCACGCGCGCCGCGATCCCCGTTCTGGGCGACATCCCTGTTATCGGAACCCTTTTCCGCTACATGAAGCACAAGCGCGAAGAGACGGAGCTCGTCATCTTCGTCACCCCGGAGCTGGTGCGCCCGATGGCCCCCGACGAGGTGCCGGCGGCCCCCGGGAAGACGGAGGGGTACAATCCGAGCGATTTCCAGTTGTTCCTGCTCGGGCAACTGACGGTCCCCGGTTCGCGCACCGCGGAACCGACCGGCGAATACGGCATGAAGCGCTAGGGGCGAAGATGAGGCAGGCCGGCAGCACGAACAACTCCGCCACCGTGATGGTCATCGGCGTCGATGCACGCTCGATGGGACAGGTGCGCGAGACGCTCGGCGCCGAGGTCGCGCTCCCGGCGCAGTCCACGAAGTACGAGGACGCCCTCGCGGCGATCCGCAAGCACCGCCCCGATGTCGTGATCACCGGCTTCGACATGGACTTCGAGGAGGCCATCCGCATCGCGCCGCAGATCACTGCCGAGAGCGGGCGCATCCACATGGTCGCGCTCGCCGCCCGCACGGACCCGGACAAGATCCGCGCCGCGATGCGCGCCGGTTATCGCGAGTTCGTGGTCCTCCCGGACGACGCCGAGCTGCTCCGCCAGGCGGTGCATGAGGCGATCTACCAGGAAGGCGGCGACGAAGACCACGGGGAGGTGGTCACCATCTGGGGCAGCAAGGGCGGCGCGGGGTCCACCTTCCTCGCGGTGAACCTCGCGGCGGAGCTCTCGCCCGTGCACCGCGTGTGCGTGGTCGACCTCGACTTCTCGATGGGCGACGTCGCGGCGTTCCTCGACATCGTCCCGAGCCAGACCATCTCGGACGTACTCCGGAACCTGAACCGCCTCGACGAGCGGATGCTCGCCGGGAGCGTGATCGTGCACCCGAGCAAAGTCCACGCACTCGCGCAGCCCACCGACCTCGAGCAGCGCGAGGAGATCAAGGGCGACACGGTGATGCGGGTGCTCACGACCGTTGCGCGCAGCTACCAGTACTGCGTCGTGGACTGCGGGAGCCGACTCGACGAGGCCGCGCTCACCGCCGCCACGGTCGCCGATCGCATCCTGCTCATCGCGACACCCGACGTGCCCGGCATCAAGAACACGTGGCGTCGGCTCCAGCTCCTCGAGCGCCTCGGCATCGAGAAGACGCGCGTGCACGTGGTCGTGAACCGCTGGGACAAGCGCGACGCCCCGTTCAGCCTCGCGGACGTTGCCCAGAACATCGGCCGGAAGGTGGACGCCACGGTGGCGTACGACAAGGCAGCCATCCGCTCCGTCAACGAGGGCAAGCTCCTTCGCGACGTGGACAAGCGCTCGCAGGCCGCTCGCGACGTTGAGGCCCTCGTCGGCCTCGTCACGGACGGGGAGATCGCCGTCGAGAGGACCTCTTCCGGCGGCTGGCTACCCAAGCTCTTCGGAGGATAACGCGTGTCTTCCCGCCTGATCGACCGCGTTCGTGGCGCCCAACAGCGCTACAAGTCCGGCACCCCCACCACCGACTCGGTCGAGTACGAGCGCATCAAGAAGACGCTCCACTCCGAGCTGCTCGAGATGATCGACTTCGACCGCGTGGGCGCCACCCCGCGGGCGGAGCTCGCCGCGCGTCTGCGCGACACGCTCACAACCGAGGTGGAGCAGCGCCAACTGCCGCTCAACCGTGTCGAGCGCGAGCGCCTCGTCGAAGAGATCCTCGACGACATCCTCGGCCTCGGCCCACTCGAGCCGCTGCTCAAGGACCCCGACATCTCGGACATCCTGATCAACGGCCACGACCGCGTGTGGGTGGAGAAGAAGGGCCTCCTGCAGCGCATCGACGTGCGCTTCAACGACAACCGCCACCTCATGCAGGTGATCGAGCGCATCGTCAGCGCCGTCGGCCGGCGCGTCGACGAAACCAGCCCGATGGTGGACGCCCGGCTCCAGGACGGCAGCCGTTTCAACGCCATCATCCCGCCGCTCGCGCTCGACGGCCCCACGGTGTCCATCCGTCGCTTCGGCACGCGTGCCATCACCGCGGACGACCTCATCGCGTTCGGCGCGTGCCCGCGTCCCGTCATGGACGTGCTGCGCGGCTGCATCAAGGCGAAGCTGAACATCATCATCTCCGGCGGCACGGGCTCCGGGAAGACGACGATGCTCAACGTGCTCTCCGGGTTCATCCCCGAAGGCGAACGCATCATCACGATCGAGGACTCCGCGGAGCTCCAGCTCCAGCAGAACCACGTCGTTCGCCTCGAGACCCGCCCGCCGAACGTCGAAGGGCGCGGCGAGGTGACGCAGCGGGAGCTCGTGAAGAACTGCCTCCGCATGCGGCCAGACCGCATCATCCTCGGTGAAATCCGCGGGTCGGAAGCGATCGACATGCTGCAGGCCATGAACACGGGCCACGAAGGGTCGTTGGCCACCGTCCACGCGAACACCACGCGCGACGCGTTGGCCCGCTTCGAGACGATGATCGGCATGGGCATTCCCAACCTCTCGGACCGCAACATCCGCGAGATGATCGCCCGCGCGCTCGACGTGATCATCCAGCTCGACCGCCTTCCGGACGGCTCGCGTCGCCTCCTCGCCGTGACCGAGATCGTCGGCATGGAAGGCTCGATCATCACCACGCAGGACATCTTCGTCTTCGACCAACGCACGGTAGATGAGGACGGTCGCGTCCGCGGCGCCTTCCGGGCGACCGGTACGCGCCCGAAGTTCGCGTCTCGCCTCGGCCGCCACGGCGTGGACCTCCCGCCGGAGCTCTTCCGCTTCGAACAGGAAGTTTGAGATGAACGCCGAGAACGTCATCCTCGTCCTCGGCGTCGCGATGGCGGTCGCGGCGCTCCTCCTGTTCGCCCAGTTCGTGTACTGGACCCTTCAGAGCCGCGCCGAGAGCCAACAACGTGAGCTGTCGCGACGACTCGGCACGTTGGTGGACAAGAACGCGGGGCCAGCGCTGCTGCGCGCCGCCTCGGAGTCGCGCGGCATCAGCGCGAAGCTCGAGGACCTTATCCGGCAGGCCGGCAGCCCCTACCCGCTCACCACGCTCTACACGCGGATGGCCATCGGCGGCTTCGTCGGGGTGTTGCTGGTCTTCCTCTTGTTCAAGAACGCGGTCGCGATCCTCGGTCTCGTCGTGGCGTACGTCCCGGTGTGGCTCGTGTCGCGGGCCGCCGATTCGCGCGCCCGGCGGCTCACCGAGCAGCTCCCCGAGGGTCTCGACCTCCTCGCCCGCTCGCTCCAGGCCGGGCACGGCATCTCCGAGGCGATGCGCAGCGTGGCGGAGGAGATGCCGCTCCCGCTCGCGCAGGAGTTCGGGCGCGTCTACGAAGAACACAACCTCGGTCGCGACTTCCGTGAGTGTCTCCAGAACCTCACCCGCCGCAACCCGAACAACTTCGATCTCCAGATCTTCGTCAGCTCCGTGCTCCTCCAGCGCGACACCGGCGGCAACCTCGTGGAGATTCTCCAGAGCATCTCGGGCACCATCCGCAGCCGGTTCACCTTCCAGGGGAAGGTGCGGGCCCTCACCTCCGAGGCGCGTTTCACCGCCTACATCCTCGGTGGACTGCCGTTCTTCGTCATCGGCCTCATCGGTTTTCTCCAGCCCAAGTACCTCACGCCGCTCTTCAACGACCCGCTCGGCAACATGATGCTCGGCGGTTCGGCGTTCTCCTTCGCCCTCGGCGTCTTCGTGATGCGCGAGATCTCCCAGGTGGAGATCTGATGGACCCCACCCTCCTGCTCGCGGTCGGGGCGACACTCGTCGCGGTGGGCGGGCTCGGCGTCGGCGCGTACCAGGTGCTCAACCCGCAGCGCACGGCCTCCGATCGCCTCTCCGAGATCGGCAACACACAGGCGGAAGCGGGCCCCTCCGCGATCCGGTCAGCGCGCCTCCAGGCCCTCACGGCCTCGGCCGCGCGGCTCTCGGTCAGCGATGACGAGCAGCTCGCCGCGCTCCGGAAGCGGCTCCTGCAGGCCGGCTACCGCGACCGCAACGCCGTGGAGATCTACAGCGCGCTGCGCACCGTTGGCGCTCTCGTCTTCGCGCTCTTCGCCTTCCTCGCGGTGGCGACAAAACCCCTGGTGTGGATCGTGGGCGCCGCGCTCGTCGGCGCGGCCGTCGGATACTACCTCCCGGCCATCCTCGTCACGAACAAGCTGCAGAAGCGGCAGACCGAGCTCATGAACGCGTTCCCGGACGCCCTCGACCTGCTCGTGAGCTGCGTCGAGGCGGGTCTCGGCCTGGACGCCGCGTTCCGGCGCGTCTCCGAGGAGATGGAAGGCGCGGCGCCCGACCTCACGCGGGAGCTTCAGCTGGTCACCGCGGAAGTGAACGCCGGCGTGCCGCGCCCCGAGGCGCTCAAGCACCTCTCCGATCGCACCGGCCTCGACGACGTCACGGCCCTCGTGAACGTGCTCGTCCAGGCCGAGCGCTTCGGCACGAGCGTGGCGCGCGCGCTGCGCGTGCACAGCGAGCACGTGCGCACCAAGCGCATGCAACGCGCCGAGGAGAAGGCCGCGCAGGTCTCGCCCAAGCTCACCGTGGCGATGATCATCTTCATCCTGCCGTGCCTCATCATCATCCTCATCGGGCCGGCGCTCATCAACGTGAAGAACGTTCTCCTTCCCACCATGGCGGGGGGCTGATGCTCGCGTTCCTGTTGTCCGCGGCCCTCGCCGCGACGCCCGCCAACCCCGCCGACTGGTCCGACGCCCGCGCTCGTACCGACGCGCAGGTCGGCGTCATCGACGCCCTCGTCGAAGCGGGCATGCCCGAGAAGGCGCTCTCGGTGCTCGCCGAGATCCGCGCCGCGGGCGGCGACGACCGCCGGCTGGACGTGCTCCAGGCACGCGCCCTCCACGCAACCGGGATGCCGACGGAGGCGCGGGCGATGCTCGACGCGCACACCGCCG
>CAXNIN010000281.1:0-6325 GCA_964202365.1 Myxococcota bacterium
AGAACCCCACCGATCTCGACCCCTCCCCGGACGGTCGCTCGCTCGCGGTGGTCGCGCGGGGCGCCCAGGAGCTCTGGGTGCTCGACTCGACGAACCCGTTCGGCGACCCCACCGTGCTCCCCTTCGCGTCCGGGTACGGGTCGGTGCTCTACACGGGCGACGGTAGCGAGGCGATCCTCTATACCAACGCATCCGCGCTCGCGTCGTTCGCGGTGTGGGACACCGCCGCGGGCACCATCACCGAGAAGAGCCTCGTGAAGCCGGTGCGCAGCATCGGCGCCAGCCCCACCGGCGGCTCGCTCCTCGTGTTCCACACCGAGACGGACGCCGCCGACGCCGACACGGACAGCCCGTTCTACGGCGAGTGGGCGCTCACGCTCATCGACCTGGGCGATTTCCGCCAGAACCCGATGCTCCTGCCCGACGAGCCCTCCGCCTACGCCACCAGCGACGACGGCCGCTGGGGCTACTTCGTGATGGACGGCAACAACTACCTGGAAGTCCTCGACTTCCAGACGTTGCTCTACACCGAGATCGGGCTGAAGTCCCCCCCCGTGCACCTCGGCGTGCTCCCGGGCGGCAACACCGCGTGGGTCAGCCAGGACCACACGCTCGGCCGGCTCTCCTTCTACGAACCTTCGACCGACAGTCTCGACACCATCACCGGTTTCGAGCTCAACAGCGAGATCGAGCATGACTAGGCCCCTCCTCCTCCTCCTGCTCGCGGGGTGCACGCCCTGGGAGCTCCCGGACAACGGCTCGAACTACCTGAGCCTCCCCACCTGGGACCCCGCTGTCCTCTCCGCGGCCGACGGCGTGTACGTCCGGCTCCCCCAGGCCGGCGACCTCGTCCGCATCAAGCCCGACGGCACCTACGCCGCCGTCGACCTCGACGGCGCCTCGCCCGACCGGATGGTGCTCGCGCCGGACGGCGAGACCGTGCTCGCGTTCGTCTCGTGGCCCACCTGCCGCGACGAAGACCCCGCCATCGTCTACGTCGACGAGTGTGAAGACGAAGACCTCGAGAGCGACTCCGAGCTCGTGCTCGTTCGCGACGGTGCCGTCGCCAATCGCCTCGACGTGCCTTCCCAGTACAACGCCTTCGCGTTCAACGAGAGCGGGTCCCTCGCGGTCGCGTACCTCGACTTCTCCCAGGGCGACACCATCGACGTGAGCGGCGTGCTCAACCTCACCGAGGCCGTCTTCGTGGACGTCACCTCCGGCGAGGCGCACTCCGTTCCCGTCGGGTTCGCGCCGGAGAACGTGCTGTTCTCGGCGGACGGCAGCACGGCGCTCGTGCTCTCGCGCAGCAAGGTCGCCGTCGTGTCGCTTGCCGGCGAAGACGCCTGGACGCGCACCGTCACCTTCCCGCTAACCCTCGATGTCGACCAGGAGGTCGATCCCGACAACGCCGTGCTCATCACCAGTGACGACGGCGACACCGACTACGCGCTCGTGAGCGTGGCCGGCCAGAGCGAGCTCTACGTGCTCGACCTCACCAACGAGAGCATCGACATCGTCGAGCTCGACAGCGTGCCCTCCGATCTCGCCGTTGACAGCGCCACCAACCACACGCTCATCGTGTACGCGGGCCGCGCGCGCCTCGACGTCCTCGAGCACGACCTGTTCGAGATCTCCAGCGTCGACCTCGACGAGCCCGCCACGCGCATCGGCGGCGGCGACGGTCGGGTGCTCCTCTACAACGACGGCGGCCGCTACCACGACGTGTATGTGTACGACACCGTCGCCGAGACGCTCGAGGAGATGCGGGCGGAGAACCCGATCCGCGAGCTGCGCCTCACCGGCGACAGCCTGTTCGGCGTCGCGACGATGAACGTCGAGGCGGGCGGCGGCAACGACGCCTCCGGCTTCTACGACCAGTACTACGGCCTCGGCGTGTTCGACCTCGGCGACGCCCCGGCGGACCCCGTCGCGCTCCTCCTCGAAGGCGAGCCCGTCGGCCTCGAGCTCACCGAGGACGAAGGCACCAACTACGCGCTCGTGCTGATGAACGGCGTGGACGCCCTGCAGAAGGTCGACCTCGCGCGCGGCGCCGCCACCGAGATCGTGCTCGAAGAGCCGTCCCTCGGCATCGACGCCATGCCCGACGGCCGCTTCGTCGTCACGCACGACTCCATGCTCGGCCTCGTCACCTTTGTCGACGCAAGCTCCGAGGAGCTCGTCACCGCCGCTGGTTTCGCCGCCGCCGGCCTCCTCGAACGCCCGGTGCTCCCGCGCCGGAACGTGGAGTGATCATGTTCGCCACTCTCCTCGCCCTCGCCCTCCCCGCGGCCGCCGCGACCCACGAGATCAGCGCCGAAGTCGGGTGGATCAACTCCTCCGACCCCGCGTGGGACTTCTTCTCCGAGGCCGCGCTCCACGGCTCCTACGGCCTGCGCCTCGGCTACGCCGTGCACCCCAACGTCGCGATCATCGGCGGGTGGCAGCACGCCGTTCACGGTGTCGGCACGAGCGGCCCCGGCGTCGGCGCGGCGTCGTACTCCGAAGGGGAAGACGACTACTACTACGACAACGAAGACGCCTTCTGGGCCGCGCTCTACACCGACCAGGTCACGGTCGGCGCCAAGGCGGACTTCCAGGTCCTCACGTGGCTCCACCCGTACGCCACGGTGCAGGCCGTCGGCATGCGCGGCCTCCTCCGCATGGACGACGACAGCCAGGACGACGAGAACCTGACCCAGATCGAGCTCGCCGGCCTCACCGGCGGCGTGCTCGGCGCCGTCGGCATCGACCTCCCGGTGCCCCTGCGCGTCGGCAGCACCGTGGCGATCGCCCCGTACGCCGAGGTCGGGTACGGCTGGCTCGCGCCGATGCGCCTCGACCAGGTGGGAAGCGTGCAGTTCGCCGGGTTCACGGGCCGCGCCGGCGTCGGCGTGCGCTTCTGATGCGGGCGACGTTGCTTCCTGGGGCAGGGGGGCTCGCGCCCCCCCGCAACGCCCCCCCCCTCCGGCTCGCCCGGGCGGCCGTTGTCGTCCTCGCCGCGTTGACCGGCTGCGCGACGGCGTCCGAGCAGTCGCTCGACTACGCCCGCGACTACGACACGGGCGCGTCCGGCGCGCCGTCGGACGGCGCGTTCGACACCGGAGACGACGAAGCGCCGCCCCCCGAGGAGGAGGACGACTTCCTCAGCCTCGCGCCCGCGGCCACCGACGCCTACGTCTTCATCGCCAACCCGGCCCGGGACACCGTCACGCGCGTGTCGGTGCCGTCGCTCGCGGCGCTCACCGCCGAGGTGGGCTCGCAGCCGTCCAGCGTGGCCACGGCCGCCGACTACTCGCACGCCGTCACGCTCAACGAGGGATCGGACGACGTGAGCCTCGTGGACGCCGCGACGATGTCGGTCGCGAACGTCGACGTGCGGCCGAACCTCAACCGCCTCGCGCTCTCCGACGACGGCGCCTGGGCGCTCGCCTGGTACGATCCCGACATCGAGAGCGAGGACCCCGCCGACGGCGTGCTCTCCTTCAACGAGGTCAGCCTCGTTCAGATCGCGACGGGCATCCACACGCCGATGGCGGTGGGCTTCAACCCGCACGGCGTGAAGTGGAGCCGCGACGGCACGCTCGCGGTCATCGTGAGCGACGCCTCGCTCGCGCTCGTCGATCTCACCGCGGAGACGCTCACCTCCACCCTCGTGCCGATCGCCGACGACCCCATCGACGCCCCGCCCGCCGAGGAGATCGAGCTCTCCCCCGACGGCGCCTACGCGTACGTGCGGCAGTTCGGCTCCCGCGAAATCCTCGTGGTGGACCTCGCCGCGCGCATCGTCGACCGCGTCACCGTCGGCGAGAACCCCACCGACATGGATCTCTCGCCCGACGGCGCCCGGCTCGCCGTGGTGGCGCGCGGCGCGCAGGAGATCTGGAGCTTCGACGCGGCCGATCCGTGGTCCGCGCCCGACGTCGTCACGCTCCCGAGCGCGTACGGCTCGGTGCTCTTCGCCGACGACGGCCGCGCGATCCTGTACACCAACGCAACGCTCCTCACGACGTTCGGCGTGTGGGACCTCGCCACGGGCGAGATCCTCGAGCGCAGCCTCGTGAAGCCGGTTTCGTCGATGGGCGTGAGCCCCACGGGCGGATCGCTCCTGGTGTTCCACACCTTCGCCGACGCCGAGGGCGCCGACCCCGACAGCCCGTTCTACCGTTCGCACGCGCTCACGCTCGTCGACCTCGACGACTTCCGCACGAACCCCCTCGCGCTCGACGCCGAGCCGTCGAGCTTCGCCACCACGGACGACGGCGAGTGGGGCTTCTTCGTGATGGAAGGCGAGCAGTACCTCGAGGTGCTCAACTTCGAGACGCTGCTCTACGACGAGATCCCGCTCCCGAGCGTGCCCGTGCACCTCGGCGTGCTGCCGGGGAGCACGACCGCGTGGGTGAGCCAGGAGCACTCGCTCGGCCGAATCAGCTTCTTCGAGCCGAACTCCGACGCGTTCGACACCATCACCGGCTTCGAGCTCAACTCCGGCATCGAGCACGAGTAGCGGCGGGCCGGGCCGCGCGCGGCCCGGTCGCCTACGCGAACGAGGGCTTCGCCGCGGTCTTGCTGCGCGTGGCGAGCATCCAGAGGCCGAGGAGCGTCACGACGATGGCGCCGTACTGGGCCGGCGTGAGGCCGCCGTACCGCACGTCTACCGGCGACGAACGCCCGAAGTCGAGGAAGAAGCGGAACGGCCCGTAGAGAATCGCGAGGAGCGACACGTAGAAGCCGTGGAAACGCGGCTTGCGGTCGAGCGCGACGAACAGCAGGTAGGTCAGGCCGGACCAGATCGCTTCGTACAGGCCGAGGTCGTGGCAGGCGACGGTGAGGTTGTTGCCGGGGCACACGCCGTACACGCCGAGCCAGAAGTTCGTTTGCGTGCCGGGGTGATCGTGGGCGGAGAAGCAGCCCATGCGCCCGAAGAACCAGCCGAGGGAGAACGCGATCGCGAGCGCGTCGAGGTAGGGCCAGAGCGGCAATTTCTCGCGGCGAACGAACCAGATCGCGAGCGGCACGCAGGCGGCGAAGCCGCCGAAGCTCGAGAGGCCCTCCCATACGCGGAGGAGGATCATCGGGTCTTCCGCGATGAGGTGCGGCCGGTAGAACAACACGTCGCCGAGGTGGCCGCCGACGAACGTCCCGAGCACGAGCCACCCGACGAGGCGGTTCACCCGCTCCGCCGCGCCGGGATCGCCGGTGAAGCGCACCGCTTTCTTCATGGCGACGTTGCCGCCCACGAGAAAACCGATCGCGACGAGGATGCCGAACCCGTGAATCGACACCGGGCCGATGTCGAAGGAGAACGGTTCGAACCAAGGGATGAGCGGCTGCATGGGGCCTCGTACGGGTGCGCGTCGCGCGCCTTAACCCCGGCGCGACCGTCGGCGCGACCGCGCGGGGGTTTCCGCCGCGGCGCTCGGGTTTCCGATATGATGCGCGCCGCTCCCCGGAGGCGGAGTTCATGGCGTTGATCAACTTCGCGCGCCGCGAGATCGAAGTGAAGATCGTCTTCTACGGGCCCGCGTGGTCCGGGAAGACGACGAACGTCGAGGTCTTGCACCGGCTGATGCCGGTGTCGCAGCGCGGAGAGCTGCACTCCCTGCGTACGGAGCAGGATCGCACGCTGTTCTTCGACTACGTGCCGGTGCAGCTCGGTGAGATCGCGGGGTTCCGCGCGCGCTTCAAGCTGTTTACCGTGCCCGGGCAGATCTTCTACAAGGAGACGCGCCGCGTGGTGCTCCAGGGCGCCGACGCCGTGGTGTTCGTGGCCGACTCGAGCCCCGCGCGCGCCGCCGCGAACATGGCGTCGCTCGTCGACCTCGAGGAAAACCTCGCGGCGCACGGCCTCGATCTCCACAGCATCCCGCTGGTGATCCAGCTCAACAAGCGCGACCTCCCCGACGCCCTCCCGGTGGCCGACATGGAGTCGGAGCTGAACCCGTTCGGCGTGCCCGTGGTGGAAGCCGTGGCGTCCGACGGGCGCGGCGTGCTCGACACCCTCCGGCGCATCACCGACATCGCCGGCCAGCGCATCCGCGAGAACCTCTCGGGGCAGTCCACCGCCGTCACGCTCACCGCGGTGGAGCGCACCACCGCGGAAGACGAGCGCAAGGTCGTCCGCGACCAGATGGACGCTATCCGGCGCGTGCGGCCCTACGAGCAGGCCGCCGCGCAGCGCCTCCGCGACGCCGGTCAGCTCCACGCCGGCCAGGTGGACGCCGTGCTCTCCGAGCTCGTGGTGCGCAGCGAAGACGTGACCCCGCCCGACCCCATCGCGCCCCTCGGCGCCCCGCTCGACGGCTGGATCGACATCGGCGCGCGC
>CAXNIN010000282.1:0-6274 GCA_964202365.1 Myxococcota bacterium
TGTCCCAGAGCGGGGCGCCGCCCTGCACCACCGCGAACGCCGCGCCGTCTCCGCAGCGCTGCCCCCAGTCCTGCAACCCGACGCTGCCGGTGAGGCGCGTGACGCCTTCCGGCACGGTGAGCGCGACCGCGCTCGGCGCGTGCGCGAACGCGCCGGTGCAGAAGTGGCGGCCCGCGACGGTGAAGCCGGGGCCCCAGTTGGTGCGGTCCACGAGCAGCTCGCCCCAGCCGACGCTGCCGGTGGGCGCCATGTCCGCGAGGCGCACGCCGCCGTCGAGATCGGCGCAGGGCGCGACCTCGCGGCCGGCGAGCGCGGAGAGGCGGGTGTGGAGCCAGAGGCGGAGGTCGTGCCGGCGCTGATCGTGGGCGGGGCCGTACCCGAAGGGATCGGCGTACACGTCGTCGCGGATGAGCGCGGAGGCGGCGGTGATCTCCGCGTCGAGCGTGGCCCAGTCGAGCGCCCCGTCGATCATCTCGGCGACGAGGCCGTCGACGTCGAGGCCCAGCGCGAGGTTCCGGGCGAGCACGGGGTCGGTGTAGTCGGCGCCCGTGATGGGGTTGCCCGACCACGGCGAGGCCTCCCACGGCGCGCGCGGGTTCACGCCGAGCGTCTCGTTGAAGTAGTAGCCGCCCATGTCGACGTCGAAGTCCCAGGAGAGGACGCGCCAGACGCCGTTGTCGTCGTAGAGGTAGAAGTTGTTGCCGTCGGCCGAGAAGGCGTCCATCGAGCCGAGCACCGACCGCGCGACGGACTCGCGACCGAAGCCGGGGAGATCCACCGCGGCGGCGAGGTCGGCGTCGGAGCCGGTGGCGACGAGGTTCGCGAGGGCCACGAGGTCGGCGCCGTCGCTCGTCACCGAGGTCTGCGTCTCGTACCAGGCGAGGCCGTCTTCCATGGGGTTGAGGCCCTGGCCGTAGCGGCCGGAGATCATGCCGTAGAGCACGCCTTCGTCGTGACCGTACCAGCGTTCGACGAAGCGGTCGTCGATGCCCTCGAGCACCGTGAAGAAGCCGGCCGGCGCGCCGTTGACCGCCACGCGCGCCCAGCCGGTGCGGGCGGCCGGGAGGCCGAAGCGGCGCAGGATGGAGCCGGCGACGTACTCGTTGAGGAAGCCGGGGTCCTGGGAGCTGGCGTCGAGCTTGAGCTCGTCGAGCGCGCGGAACTCCTGGCCTTCGACGTACTTGTCGAAGGAGACCTTGAGGCCGGGCTTCCCGGCCCGCACGCTCCCCGCGCCGAACGCGCGCACGCCCGCGTCGGCCAGCGTCTCGCCGCCCCACTCCACCGTGGCCGGGTACCAGACCTCGCCCCAGGGGTTGTCGCGGATGTCCGCCCAGGCCTCGGGGGCGAGCGTGAGCGACACGGTGTGGATGACGGTGGGGTCGAAGACGGTGTCCGTCACGTCCGGGGGGGCGTCGGCGCCGGGGAGCACCTCGACGAGAGGGGCGCCGGCGGTGTCGGCGTTGGCGTCCGCGCCGCGCGGCGGAGCACGGCCCACGTCGATGGAGGGCGCGGTGCACGCGAGGAGCCAGAACGTCCCCTAAGGATAGCGCAAACGCGGGCGGCCGCCGCCCACGCCGCGCCGGGGCGCGAGCGCGGCTACGGCGCGATACGAACGCCGGATGCGCCGCCTTCTCCCGTTCCTGCTCGTCGGGTGCGCCGACATCCGCCTCAACTACGGCACGGCCGACACCGGCGACACCGGCGACACCGGCGACACAGGCGCCCCGGTCGACACCGACACGGGCACCCCGCCGGACACCGACACCGACGAGGACACCGACACCGACGAGGACACCGACACCGAGACCGGCCGGCCCACCCCGGCGGCGTGCGGCCGCATCCTCGTGTACTCCACCGAGGCGACCCCCGGCGCCGGCCGCGCGATCGGCCGCTTCGACGCCATCAGCGCCGACCCCGCCCTCGCCGCCTTCGACGTCGACGTGCGCGAGCGCGCCACGGACGGCCCCCTCACGCTCGACGATCTCGAGGACTACAGCCAGCTCTGGCTGTTCGGCACGGACCGCGACATCGGCACCGCCCTGGCGTTCGACGAGGTGCGCGCGATCCGCGACTTCCTGGAGACCGGCGCCGGGCTCCTCGTGGCCGGCGAGCACGAGGACGAGAGCACGTCCTACGCGGACGACGTGGCGCTCGTCTCGGAGCTCTACGGCGTGGCCTTCGAAGAGTCCGCCCGCGAGGCCGCGGACGGCGAGCTCGTGCCGCTCGGCGGGGTGGATGGCGCGCTGCTCCCGGGCGTCGCCGAGGTGCCCGGCTTCGCCTCAGTCGCGGAGCTCGGCGTCACCGACCCCGCCGTGCGCGTGGCCGGCACGATCGCCGGCGCGCCCGCGCTCGCCTATCGGGACGACGGGCCGTGGGTGGTGTTCGACCGCTCGTGGGAAGGCTGGAGCGACGCCCACCGCGGGGCCGGCGATCAGCCCGCCGTGGTCTCCGGCGTCGCGACGTTCCTCGAGGGCTGCGCGCGCTGACGCCCCGCGCCGCGCCTACGCGATCACGCCGCCGATGGGCTCCGCGCCGGGCACGAACTCGGCGGGATCGACATCCGCGAGGGTGAGCAGCGTGGCCCCGAGCGCGCTCGTGTCGGGCGCGACGCCCTCGCCGGCGATGTCGCCGCTCACGGGGTCGACGGGCACGCCGTAGTAGCTCTGGTCGAGCCCGCCGATCACCCTGCCGCCGGCCAGCCCGGCGCCAAAGAGGAGCACGCTCGTGTACGGCCAGTGGTCCTTGCCGTCGGCGTCGTTGAGCTGCGGGGTGCGCCCCATCTCGGAGAACACCACCACCGTCGTCTCTTCGAGCAGGGTGGGCGCGACCTCGCCGGGGGTGAGCGCGAGCATCTGCGCGAGCTGCTTGAGCCCGTAGAACAGATCCTCGAAGAGGTAGCTCTGGATCTGGTCGTTCGAGGCGTGCGTGTCCCACACGAGCGAGCTGCCGCCGCTCTCGAGGCTCACGCAGCGCGACACCCCGCGCGTGAGCACGTCGACCGCGACGGCGGCCTGGCTCACGAAGTCGGAGCCGCCCGAGAAGTCCACGATCCACCGCAGCTCCTTCAGAGCCGTCGCGCGATCGATCGAGGACGTCAGCGACGTAGCGAGCGCCGCCGCGGAGGGCGCGCGCTGGGCGGAGGCCCAGGCGGCGGTGCGGCGGCTCACCCAGCGGTCGAGCAGGCTCTCCTCGGGCGCGAGCGGGGCGCGCACCGGCACGTCGCTCGCGTCGAGCGCGGAGCCCGAGAGCAGGCTCTCGAGCTGGCCGAAGCCGCCGGTGCGGGCGACGGCGGTGCCGCGGTCGCCGGGGAAGCTCGGCCCGCCGATGACGACGTGCGGGAGCACCCGCGGCGCGCCCTCGCTCGCGATGAGCGCGGGCCAGTCGGCGGAGACGCCCGACACGCTGCCGGTGAGCACGAGCATGCGGCAGATGTCGTGCGCGATGCTCGGCACGAGCACGCCGTTGAGGATGACGGACTGGCTCGCCCACGCCTCGAAGAAGGAGTCCACGCTCGGGCGGCCGGGGTGCGCGATGTACCCGAGATCGCCCACGAACCGGGGCTGGATGCCGGGCTCCACGTGCGCGCCGGGGATGTCGAACACGGGCTGGAAGACCCGCGTGGCGTCCCACCCGCCCTGGGCGCCCACGAAGATGAACTTGCGCTGGGCGGCGTCGGCGGCGCGGGCGGGCCGGGCGAGCAGGGCCCCGCCGACGAGGGCGCCGAGGGACGAGCGGAGAAAGGCGCGGCGCTGCATCAGTACACCAGCAGGCGCGGGTCGCGCAGGAGCACGGAGAGCACGCCGGTCCAGGCGGAGCGGGCGTCGGCGCCGACGGCGTAGAGCTGTTCCCAGAGCGCCAGCGCCGCGGTCACCTCGTCGGAGTCGGCGGCGACGGTGTCGCCGTAGAGGCGGAGGTGAAGGAACTGAATCGCGGCGGCCATCGCGGCGCGGTCGGTCGCGGGGGTCTCGGCGAAGGTGACGCCGGGGAGGAGCCGCGCGGGGTCGGCGTGGACCACGTGGTACGCCGCGGCCTCGGCGAGGCGCTCGTGCACGAGCACGAGGGTGGTGTTGGGCTCCCGCGCGGTGGCGGTGACGTTGTAGCCGTCCGCGGCGCCCGAGAGCGTTCGGAACCCAACGGCGTTTGCCACCAGGAGCGTGCCCTTGTCGTCGAGCCCGGCGGCGTCGACCTTGAACACGTCGTACCCGGCGGCCGTGGTCCACCGGAAGCCGGTGAGGTCCTCGATCTGCGAGGCGAGGACGAGCGGGGTGACGAGCTTGGCGGGGACGCCGCCGCCCGTGTCGTCGCCCGCGCGGTAGGCGGGATCGGCCTGGATGGAGGCGAACAGCGCGCGCATGGTGACGCCGCCGGCGAGGAAGGCGTCGCGGTGGCGCACGAGGGCGTTGGTGTCGGCCGGGGTGGCGTCGCGGCGGAGGAGGAGCTCCCACGCCTGCTCGACGGCGCACGTGACGAAGCGCTCGTCGCCCGCGATGGAGCGGCCGAGGTCGGCGAGGGAGTCGCCGGGCACGCCGTAGTAGGCGGGGGCGACGCCGGTGTTGTCGGCCCAGGCTCGCTCGCGCTCGGGGTGGTAGCCGGCCATCTCCCAGCCGTCGTTGTTGTCGAGCCACCAGAAGCCGAAGAGGAAGCTCGCGAGCGGGTCGAGGCTCTTGTGGCAGTTCACGCAGCCGGGGTCGGTGACGAGGGCGTCGGCGACGGCGGCTTCGTCGAGGAGGTTGACCGAGCGGTCGAACTCGAGCGGGCGCGTGAGGTAGTCGTTGCAGAGGAACAGGCGGCTGATGATGTTGGCGCGCTTGCGGTTGGCGTTGGACTCGGTGGACGTGTAGCGCCACCAGAGCGCGTTGCCGGCGAGCACGCCCGCGGCGGGGCGGTCGTCCGTGTAGCGGGTCTTCACCCAGCCGACGCTGCCTTCGGGGTACTCCACCGGCCAGAACGTCGCGAGCGTCTCGTTCGCCATGGTCCAGTCGGCGGTGACCAGCGTGGTCCACGGGAGGTCGGTGTCGGCGACGTAGCCGAGCACGCGAAGCGGCTCGTCGCCGATGGCCTCGATGAACGCGCGATCGTCGTCGAGGCCGAGGCTGTCAGCGGTGACGGAGTAGGTGTCCGTGCGGGTGAGGTAGAGCTCCGACCAGAGGTCGCCCACGCGGGTGCCGAAGCGGGGATCGGCCCGGTAGGTGTCGAGGAGCGCGTCGAGCGCCGCGGGATCGGCCTCGACCGCGGCGTACTCGTCGATCGAGGGGCGAACGCCCCGGGCGTCGAGGCTGGCGCGGACGAGGAGGTCGCGCGGCGGGAGCGTGACGGCGCTCGCGGGCGCGGGGGGGGCGTCGGGGGGCGCGCACGCGGCGAGGAGCAGGATCACCATGGGCCGGTTGTCCCGTCCCACGCGACGAGCGCCGAGAAGTCGAGGCAGACCTCGCCGAGGGCGACGCCCTGGTGCGTGAGGGTGCCGCAGCCGTCGCAGAGGGTGGGGTCTTCCTCGGGGGGGGCGGCGGTGTCGCGCGGGGGGTCGGTGTCGGCGGGGGCGCCGGTGTCGCCCTCCGTTTCGCCGGTGAAGCCGTCGAACGCGACCTCGTACCAGACCCCGGCGGTGTCGCGGACGGCGATCGCGCCCGCGGGCTCGGGCAGGCACCCGTCGAGCGGGGCGCCCTCTCCCGGCACCGTGTACGAGAGCGACTCGAACCGCACGGTGTCATAGGCGCCGCCGAAGCCGTCGATGCCGCCGCGAACGAGGAAGTTCCGGCCGCCCGTGCCCTCGGTCATGTTCGTGCCGAAGAGCTCGATGTCCAGCGCGTACCCGTCGCCGAGCCAGGTGCCGACGGCGTCGTCGCCTGTCCAGACATGCGTGCCCTGGACACGCTCGGTCCAGAGCTGCTGGCCCTGGCCCTGCGCGTACACCGACTCGAGGCGGCCGCCGAGGTGCAGCACCCGGCCGTCGGCGAGCGTGACGGTCGACGAGCCCCAGAGCGCGCGCCCTTCGGCGCGGTACCCCGGCAGATCGTAGCGCTGCTGGTCGAAGGTGTAGCCGTTGAAGGTGTCGCCGGCGGCGGTGGTGCAGTTGTCGTACCAGTAGGTGTACTGGCCGATGCCGTACCAGGCGGGGCACCCTTCGACCTGGCCGGCGGTGGCCGCGGTGTAGGCCGCGAGGATGGGCCCGGTGTGGAAGGTGCGCACGCGATCCACGGCGTCCTGGAGCAGCGTCGTGATCGCCACGACGTCGGCCGCGGGAGAGTCGCCGTCGGAGACGTAGTCCCATTCGGCC
>CAXNIN010000283.1:0-6199 GCA_964202365.1 Myxococcota bacterium
CGCCGCGGGTCGGGGGCGAGGTCGGCGAAGGCGCTGTCCGCGTCCGCCGCGACCGCCGCCGCGGTCTCCGCCGCCATCGGCTCGGTCAGGCCCGCCGGCGTCGCAGCACGCCGACCAGGGCGGCGCCGATCAAGAGGAGGCCGCCGGCCCCGCCGCCGCTCGCGCAGCCGCAGCCGCCGCCGCCGCGGAAGTAGGAGTCGGGCGTGCACACGTCGCCTTCGTCCACGTCGCCGTCGCAGTCGGTGTCGGTGTCGTCGCACACTTCTTCGCCGTCGGGGTTGGCGGCGGCGTTGCCGTCGTCGCACTCGTCGCAGGCGCGGAAGCCGTCGCCGTCGTCGTCGGCCTCGTCGGAGAGCGCGCCGTCGCAGTCGGCGTCGATGCCGTCGCACACGTCCTCGGCGCCGGGGTAGCGCAGGATGTCGGCGTCGTCGCAGTCGCCGCCGCACTCGGTGACGCCATCGCCGTCGGCGTCGTCGTACCAGGTGACGGAGAGGCTGTCGCTGGCGGCGAGCTCGCCGTCGACGACCGCCCACACCTCCACGCGGAACGTGCCCTCGCTCGGCCACGCGGTGGTGAGGGTCCACTCGCCGCTGTCGATCTCCGCGCGCCCGACCTCGAGGCCCTGGAGGTAGATGGCCACCTCGTCCGCGCTCTCGGCGGTGCCGGAGAGCGTGAGAACGTCGTCTTCCACGCAGGCGCCGTCTTCCGGGAGCTCGATCTCGACGACGGTGTCGCCGCCGTCCACGAGGCGCGCGGTGCCGTCGTTGGCGAGCACGAGGATCTCGAGCTCGCCGTCGCCGTCGGCGTCGAGCGTGCGCACGGACTGCACCGGGCTGCCCAGGTAGATCGACCACGCGAGGCCCGGCGCGCCTTCGGCGGGCGCGACGTTCAGCGCGTAGAGGTAGCCGTCGTCGTGGGCGACGAGCACCTCGATGTGGCCGTCGCCGTCGATGTCGGCGATGGCGGGCTGGAGCACGCGGCGCATGGGGCCCGGCTGGGTGGTCCAGGACTGGCCGCCGTCGAGGTACACGGGGAAGCCGGGGAGCACGGCGCCGTCCACACCGTCGTAGGCCGTGATCTCGCCGTAGCCGCCGCCCACCACGAGGTCGAGCGCGCCGTCTTCGTCGAGGTCGCCGGCGGCGTGCATCGTGTAGGGCGCGCCGGACGCGCTGCCCGGGGTCGCTTCCCACACGAGCGTGCCGTCGAGCTCCATCAACTGCACCCGGTAGAGGTCGGTGCCGGTGAAGCCCGCGCCAAGCGCGAGCTCGGGCTCGCCGTCGCCGTCGAAGTCGCCCCAGATCGCCTCGGACGTGGTGTCGGTGGACCACCCTAGCAGGTAGCCGAGGCCGGCGCCGTACCAGGTGACGCTCGAGCCGCCGATGAACACGATCTCATCGACGCCGTCGGTGCCGGGGCACACGTCGCCGGCGCAGAGGTCGGCGGCCTGCATCGGGCCGGCAAAGCCCGAAGAGGAGCCGATGGGCGGGCCGATGAAGCTGGAGATCAACGCGCCGGTGCCGCCGTCGAAGAGGAAGAACGTGCCGCGGTTGACGAACGCGCTGGCGCCGCGGGTGTAGTCGCTCGCGAAGAGCGCGATGTCCCGGCCGCCGTCGCCGTCGAAGTCGCCGACCGTGAACTGGTACGGCGCCCACGTGGCGCTGATGTTGCGGTCGGTGCCGCCCACCTCGCTCGACGTGACGCGCCACCGCTCGGTGTACGCTACGCCGGTCCAGGCGTAGAGCGATACGCGCCAGTCGCCGTTGTCGCCCTGACGGTAGGCCACGAGCTCGTCCACCCCGTCGCCGTCGAGGTCGTCGAAGCGCACGGGGGCGTCGCCGAGCGTCTCGGTGGGCACCGCCATGCCGCTGGCGCTGGTGGGGTCGGCGTAGATCTTGCTGCCGAGGGTGACCACCGGCGCACGCGCGCCGATGTCGCCGACGAGCGCGAGGCCGACGCCCTGGGTGTGGTCGTCGAGCGGCGCCTGGTAGACGACGTTCAGGCCGGCGTCGAGCACCGCGTGGCAGGCGGTTCCTTCGAGGAGGAGCCAGGTGTCGGCTCCGGTGTTGGCCCACCCACCGAGGGTGCCGCACGTGCCGGGGCGGAAGCGCCCGATCTCCGTGGCGGTGCCGTCGGAGCCGATGTCCCAGCCCACGAGGTCCGTCCCCTCGTCGACGATGACCTCGGCGTTGCCGTCGCCGTCGAGGTCGATCAGCGCGGGGACAGCGGAGGGTTCGGTGTGGTGGGACGAGGCGGGGATCTGCTGGTTGGCGACGAGCGGGAGCGTGCCGCTCACGGCCCACGCCTGCTCGAGCGCGCAGCCGGTGTCGGAGCAGCTCGACCAGGCGCCGGCGCTACCGGGGCCCTCGCACACGAGCTCCCATCCGGCCACTTCGGAGCCGGCGTCGTCCATCGTGACGATCTCGGGGATGCCGTCGCCGTCGGCGTCGGCCACGCCGTACGCGCGCACGCCCGCCGCGTTCGCGAGGGGCGCGCCGGTGAGCGCGTCGAACGCGGCGACGACGTTTGCCTCGGGGGCGTCGATGCAGTCGTCGACGGGGGCGCCGTCGCCGTCGGTCTCGTCGGTGCCGTTGCCGTAGATGGTGGCGACCACGACGGAGCCGCCTGCCGACGAGGCGAAGCCCTGCCCGTCGGTCGCGTACACGAAGCGGTCGAGCGGGGTGCCGGCGCCGTTGCCGTAGCGGTATTGCCAGAGGCGGGCTTCGGCGGTGGTGAGGCCCGCGGAGGGGTCGAACACGCCGAGGTCGATGGCGCCGAGGTCGTTCTGCGACGCGCTGACGTACTCGGTGTCGCCGTCGCCGTCGGCGTCGAACGCGGCGCGGTCGCCCGCGGTGCCGGAGGCGTGGACCCCGGCGTACTGGACGACGAGCCGCAGGCAGCGGGACTCGTCGGGGGAGCACACGGCGCCGTCGGTGAGGCGGTCGGTGGCTTCGATCCAGGTGAGCGCGGTGCCCTGCTCCACGAGGAAGCCGCCCGGGGCGCCCGCGTAGGTCCCGGCCACGGCCGGGAGCAGGCCCGACGTGGTGGCGGGGAGCGCGAACACGACCTCGACCGGGGCGCCGAAGCCCGCGAGGAACGAGAGCAGTCGGTAGTCGGCGTACCCGCCGAACGACGTGCTCCAGAGGAGCTCGGACACGCCGTCGCCGTCGGTGTCGACCACCGCGGTCTCCGCGAGGGAGCCGCCGCCGTTGAGGCCGGGGTCCGTGCTGCGCCACAGCAGCGCGAGGGTGGACGCGTTGTACACGTACACGCCGCCGCCGACGCCGATGCCCACCACCACGACTTCCTGGGCGACCCCGTCGCCGTCGAGGTCGTAGAGGCCGTGGATGTAGGGCGTCGCGAGGGAATCAGACACGGCGAGCACCGTGCCGTCTTCGTCCCACAAGAAGAGGCGCGACCGGGTGACCCCGATGGTCTCCGGGCGGGTGTCACCGTCGGCGTCGGTCACCACGGAGTAGCCGGTGGTGTAGCTCGACGTACTGTAGGTCGAACGCCAGTCGTAGACCGGGTACCCGCCCGGGAGGCCCGTGATGGCGCCCACGCCGACGCCGGCTTGGGTGCCTTCGGCGGGGCCGCGTGCGGTGGGCCAGTCTGAGGCGAGGGCGAGCGAGGCGAGGAGGACGAACATGGCGTATGATTACCCGACCGGACGCGTACCTCGCCACGTCATCGGCGCGGTCCCGGTGACCGAACCCGCACTCCCTGGCGGGCCCCGGGGCGCCTCCGCCGGTTATTCGGCGGCATGGTCGTCTTCGTCGCGGGCGCTACCGGCGCCACCGGTCAGGTGTTCGTCCCCGCCGCCACCGGCGCGGGCCTCGATCTGCGCCTGCACGTGCGCCCCCAGAGCGCGGCCCGCTCGCCGCTCGGGTCCGACCCGCGCGCCCGCATCTTCGATCTCGCCGACGCCGCTGCGCTCAGCGACGCCCTCACCGGCTGCGACGCCGTCGTGTCCCTGGTCGGCACGATGCGCAGCCGCTTCGCCACCGGCGACACCTACGAGACCGCCGACGTCGGCAGCACCCGCCAGCTCGTCGACGGCGCGCGCGCGGCCGGGGTTCCGCGGGTGCTCCTGCTCTCGTCCGTGGGCGCGGGCGGGGCGGGCGCCTACCTCCAGATGAAGGGCGAGTGCGAGCGCATCGTGCGCGAGAGCGGCCTCGGGTGGACGATTTTCCGCCCCTCGGCCCTCGCCAGCCCGCCGTCCGCCCCGGCCGGCACGCACGGCAGGCGCTGGGTGCCCCCCGGCACCACCGCGATCACCGCCGGCCTCCGCAAGGCCCCCGGAATCGGGGCGTTGGTGGCCACGTACGGCGCCATCCCCATCGCGGTCCTCGCCCGCGCGATGGTGGCGGTTCTCCAGGCGCCGATGGACGGCGCGATCCTCCAGGGCAACGCGTTGTGGGAGCTGGGCTCGTGATGATCTTCCTGCTGCTCGGCTGCGATCTCGAGGCCCCCGCCGATCCGGGCGCCACCACCGAGGTGTTCTTCGAGGTGCCCGCCGGCGCCACCGCGCGCGGGCTCGGCGACGATCTCGTCGGCGCCGGGATTCTCTCCGCCGAGTGGAAGTGGGAGTGGTTCCTCCGCATGGGGGCCGACGGCTCGTGCGTGAAGGCCGGCCGCCACCGCGTTGCCGCCAGCATGGACCTCCCCGCGCTCCTCGGCGCCCTCTGCGGCCCGCCCGTGCCCAAGGACGAGCCGTTCACCATCCCCGAGGGGTGGCGCGCACGAGACATCGACGCCGCGCTCGCCGCCAAGGGGTGGATCGAGGCGGGCCGCTACATCGAGGCCACCCGCGAGCCGAGCGCGTACACCGCAACTTTTCCGCTCCCCACCTCCGGTTCGCTCGAGGGCTACCTCTTCCCGGAAACCTACCGCGTCGAGCCCGATCGTTTCGACGCGAAGGCGTTCGTCCAGCGCCAGCTCGACACCTTCGCCGCGCGGTTCGCCGCCGGAAAGACGTTCGAGGCGCGGCCGCTCCACGACGTGGTGACCATGGCGAGCATGCTCGAGCGCGAGGAGCCCAAGAAGGAAAAACGCCCGCTTGTGGCCGGCATCCTCTGGAAGCGCATCGACTCCGGCTGGAACCTCGGCGTCGACGCCACCTCTCGCTACACCCTCGACGACTGGAACGACCGCAAGGCGTTCCTCGGCAAGCTCCGCGACCCCGAAGATCCGTGGAACACCCGCCTCCGCCCTGGTCTCCCGCCAACGCCCATCGGCAATCCGGGCATCGCCGCGCTCGAGGCCGCCGCCGCGCCCGAAGCCAGCGAGTTCTGGTATTACCTCCACGACTCCGAGCAGAACCTACACCCGTCCCGCTCCGTGGCCGAACACGAGGGATACCGGAAGAAGTACAACGTGTATTAGGGATGATCGTGGGGCGCGAGGAGCGTCCCCATCCCCCGCCCCTACCCCGACCCCGTCAGGGGTGCAGGATCTTCCGGATCATCGTGTGGGTGAAGTCGTGCCCCTCCCGGAAGGCGAGCCGCACGGAGTCGCCGCTGCTGGCGATCTCCACGCTGCGAACGTCCTCGAAGGGGATGCCGTCCGCCACGGCGCGCGCGGGGCGCTCCTCGGCGTCGAGCACCTCCACGTAGATGCGGGAGGTGGGCGGCAAGAGCAGGGGCGCGAGCTTGGGAATGTGGGGGCAGATCGCGGTGAGGTGGATCGCGCGCACGAGCGGGTGCGCGGCCGGCCCGCCCGCCGAGAACGAGTAGGCGGTGCTCCCGAGCGGGGTCGCGGCGACGATGCCGTCGGCGACCATGTGCCGCACCACCTCGACACCGTCAACCGTCACGCGCAGGTGGCAGGTCTGGTACTGGCGCTCCACGTACACGTCGTTGAGCGCCGTCGCTTCGAACTCCGCCTCCGCCGTGCGCGCGCGCATGTGGAGGCGTGGAAAGGGCTGGGCGAACCAGCGTCCTTCGTGCACGAGCGCCGCCACGGCGCGCGCGACCTCCTGCGTGTCGCCGGCGAACTCGTTCATCAGAAAACCGAGGTGGCCGCAGTTGACGCCGAGGTAGGCGCGGTCGGGCCCGTGGCGCTGGATGGCGCGCAACATCGTGCCGTCGCCGCCGAGAACGAGGCACAGGTCGTCCGGGCCGTCCACGCCGGCGAGCGCGGCGTCGAGGGCGCGGGCGCGAGGGGCGTCGCTGGCGTAGCGGATCACGGGCGGAACGTATCG
>CAXNIN010000284.1:0-6156 GCA_964202365.1 Myxococcota bacterium
GGCGGCGTCCTCCGCGATGCCGCCCATCACGGCGGCGGCGATGTCGAACGGGAGCGGGCCGGCGTCGGTGACCGCGCCGCGCAGGGCGTCCCCGAGGGACCATTCCTGATCCTCCGCGAGGATCGCCATTACTTCCCCGGCGACATCCACCGGGCCGGGCTCCGCGAGCGCGGCGCGCAGCGCCTCCCGCAGCGCGTCGAGCGCCGCGAGCCGGGGCTCGAGGTTCGCGAGGGAGGACAACTCTTCACGGTCGGCGGGGGAGAGCTCCCCGTCGAACGCTCGTGTGAGGAGCTCCTCGAACCGGTCGGGTTGGCGCGGGTCCATCAACCCTGGAACGTCCGTGTGGGGCGAGTATTCAGCGCCATCTACATCTCCCCCGTGGATTGCTGAAGCAGCCCCTGGAGACGCTTGCGCGCGTAGAACAACCGGCTCATCACCGTGCCCTCGGGAATGCCCATGGCGTCGGCGATCTCCTTGTAGGAGAGCCCCTCCACCTCGCGGAGCAGCACCACTTCGCGCTGGTCTTCCGACAGCTCGCCGAGCGCCGCGAAGATCCGCTCATGAAGCTGCTTGCGCTGGAGTGCCTTCTGGGGCGACTCGCTCTGGTGCATGTCGAGGATGGTGCCGTCCTCGTCGCGGTTCGCGATCGCCTCGTCGAACGCCGTGGTCTTCCGCCGGCGGTTCTTGCGGCAGTGGTCGATCGCGAGGTTCATCGCGATGCGGTAGAGCCACGTGTAGAAGCTCGACTCGACGCGGAAAGAAGCGAGGTTCTGGTACGCCTTGATGAAGGCGTTCTGCGTGATGTCGCGCGCCTCTTCGGGGTCCCGCACCATGCCGTACACCATCGCGTGGATACGGCTCTGGTAGCGCTCCACCAGCGGGCGGTAGGCGGTGCCGTCCCCGTTGCGGACGCGGAGCACGAGGTCTGAGTCGGGGAGGTCGTGGGGGAGCATCGCGTGGCGACTATAAGCCGGCCGCGTCCCGACGGGCCAGGGAATGGCGAGCGCCCGCTTCTTCGGGGGGCGGGGGGCTCCGCCCCCCCCGCTACGCCCCCCCGCCCCGGGTGCGGCACCCGTCCCGCCGAAGGCCCAGATCCCGCCCGCCCGTTACCGAGCGTCCGTGCGTGTTCCTCTCGCCCCCACCCGGCCCGCCGTGATCGTCGCCGTCCTCGCGACGGTCGGCTTCGGCGCGCTCGCGGCGCGGCACCCCGGCCTCCGGTTCGTCGACGTCGTCGCGTTCTCCGCGCGGGCGGAGTCCCTCGGCGCGCGCCTCGTCGACCCCCTCTACCCCGTCGGCTACCCCGCGCTGCTCGCCGCGGCGCACGGCCTCGGGGCCGACGTGATCGTGGCGGCGAAGGCGCTCTCCGTGCTCGCCGCCGGGGGCGTCGCGTTCGCGGCCGCGCTCCTCGCGGGGCCGGCGGGCGCCGCGTGGGCGCTCGCCCAGTCGGGGCCGATGGAGTGGGGCATCACCGAGGGCACCGACCTGCTCGCGGCCGCCCTCGCGCTCGGCGGAATCACGGCCGCGCACGGGCGCCGCGCCGGGCTCGCGGGCGCGCTCGTCGGGCTCGCGTGCCTCGTGCGCTACACGGCGATCGCGGCGGTGCCGGTGGTGCTCGCGCTCGAACCGCGGGCGTGGCGCACGCTCCTCCTCGCCGTGTCGCCCCACTTCGTGCTCGCGGCCGCCACCGGCGCGTCTCCCCTCCCCGACCAGGGGCGGAACCTCGCCATCGGGGCCGGCGGGCGGCCGCTCTCGCTGCTCTCGGCCGACACGCTCCTCCGTTTCCCGGCCGGGTTCTTCCGCGCGCTCCGCGACGCGCTGCCCGACTGGCCGACACGTGTGGCCGCGCTCGGGCTCGTCGTCGGGCTGCGCGACGCCCGCGCCCGCGCGCTCCTCGGGTGGGGGCTGCTCCACTGCGCGCTGGTCGCGCTCGTGTTCTCGAACCAGCGGCTCTGCCTGCCCGCGCAGCTCGCGTTCGCCCTCGGCGCGCCGTGGCTCCTGCCGGCAGGACGCCTGCGCGCCGTCGCGCTCGGCGCCGCGGCGCTGGCGGTCGGCGCCTGGAACCTGCGGCCGCTCCTCGCCCCCGAGCCGCGCTTCGTCGAGCTCGCGACGCTCGCGGCGGACTGCGCCCACCTCGACGGCCCGTTCTTGTCGAACTCGGCGTGGTTCCACGTCCGGCGTGACGGCTGGCTCCGCGGTAGCACCCAGCTCTCCGGCCTCGGCGGCGATCCGCGCCGCCTGACAGCGGCCGGCCTCGCCGACCGCCTCCGCCGCTCCGGCGCCGAGGCCGTCGCCCTCGAGATGGTGCGCGTGCCCGGCGGCATGCCCGGCCTCGTGCCGCTCATGAAGGCCACCCCGCCCGAGCTCGCGCTCGTCGCGGAGACCGCCACCTGGAAGGTGTTCGCTCTCCCGGGCGCCGAATCGCCGCGCGGCGAGGCCGCCGCCGTCGCCGAGTAGCCCCGCGCGCTGACGCGGCGCTCTCGGCCACGTTCTCGCACGCGCCCGTCTTTCGCGCGGAACGCCCGCGGGCTACGTACCCGCCCCGCTCCTCCCCAGCGTCCGCGTCGCGCGGCCCGCGGGGGAGCGCGAAGCCCCGGGAACCGTGATGGGACGCATCTTCGAGACACGCAAGGCCACGATGTTCAAGCGCTGGGACAAGATGTCCAAGGCGTTCACCCGCGTCGGCCGCGAAATCGCCATGGCGGTGAAGGCCGGCGGGCCGATTGTCGAGAGCAACCCCGCGCTCCGCCGCGCCGTGCAGAACGCCCGCGCCGCGAACATGCCCAAGGACAGGGTCGAGGCCGCCATCAAGAAGGCGTCCGGCCAGGGCGAAGCAAACTATGAAGAGATCGTCTACGAGGGCTACGGCCCCGGCGGCGCCGCCATCATCGTCGAGACGGCCACGGACAACCCCGTGCGCACCGTCGCCAACGTGCGCGTTGGCTTCAACCGCAACGGCGGCAACATGGGCTCCTCCGGCAGCGTGTCGTTCCTCTTCAAGCGGATGGGCGTGTTCCGCCTCGCGCCCGAAGGGGTCGACGCCGAGGCCCTCGAGCTCGATCTCATCGACTCCGGGCTCGAAGAGCTCGGCGAAGGCACCGGCGAAAAGGGCGAGCCCGTCCTCATCGTCCGCTGCGCGTTCAACGACTTCGGCACCATGCAGAAGGCCATCGAAGAGCGCGGCCTCACGGTCGTGTCGTCCGGGTCCGAGTACGTGCCGAACTCGCTCATCGAGCTCAACGAAGAGCAGACCACGCAAATGCTCGAGCTCGTCGACAAGCTCGAGCAGGACGACGACGTCCAGAACGTGTTCCACAACCTCGCGTAACGGCGAGACGTCGGGCGGGTTCCCCCTCTCGGCGGCGAGAGGGCCGACGGCAGGCCGAGACGGCGTCGGCGCACCCGAGGCGGCGACCTCAGCCCGGACGGGCGGCGGCGGAAGGCGGGTGTACGCGCCGAGTGGTCCCACGGCGCGCGCGGCGGCGAGCCAGGAAGTACGCCCCGATCGTGGCGACCCAGCCCGCGGGGGTCGCGCTCGTGCATCCACACCCGGTCGGCAGGCTCTCCATCGGGACGAGCGAGCCCGGCACGGCGCCGGTGTCACGCCGCGGGGGGTCGGTGTCTACCCCCGGGGCCGCGGTGTCGTCGACCGGCGCGCCGGTGTCACCGCCGGGCACGACGCACGCGCCGTCCGTGCAAACGCCGTCCGCCGCGCAGGTAGCTTCCGCATACACCCCGCCCGCGCACGACCCGACCGCGGTGTCGGAGAGGCAGAAGCTGCTGTTCGGCCCGGCGGCGCAGCGGCCGTCCATGCAGGCGGCCCCCGCGGCGTCGGCCCCGCACACGAGGCCGAAGGCCCCGCAGTCGCCCGTCCCGTAAATCCCGTCGTTGCAACTCGCGATGACCGTGCCGTCGACACACGCGTAGCGCCGAAGGCCGTCGCCTTCCGGGCACCGGTAGTCCACGCAGAAGGCAAAGTCCCCGTCCTCCTGGCAGGTGGCGCCGTACGTGGCGCAGTCGCCGGAGCCGCCGAAGCGCCCGCCCTCGCACTGCGCGATGACCGTCCCCTCGCACCACTTCCCGTTCGCGAGCTCACAGCGGCCGTCGGGCGCATCCTCCCAGGTGATCGCGAGGTGGTTTGCGACCGTACGAAGCGAGCCGTCGGAGGGATTGTTCTTCACGCAGAGATCGTCCGCGCCGCGCGGGTTGCAGTCCGCCCCGGAGTTGGTGTCCTCGACCACGAGGGTCGAACTGCCGCCACCGTCGAGCATCACGGCGTCCCAGCAATCGAACGGGTCGCTGAGCAGGAGGTCGCGCACCTCGTCGCAGCTCATGCCGGTGCCGCCCCCCGCGCCGCGCCCGTCCACCACCACCAGCCACAGATGGAGGCCATCGGCCTGGATGCACGCCGCGCTGCGCGGGTTGGTGGAGCTCGAGTCGAAGCAGCCGCCCCCGGCGACGCCGTCCTCCACCAGGACCAGCCCGTTCGCCCCGATCGCGTTCTGGTACCGCAGCGGGTACACCGACGGGGCCTGCAGGGGGCTGAACACCATGCTGGCGTCGCCGAGCGGCGCGGACTGGTCGAGATCGCAGCGCTTGTCGATCGAGCAGGCGAGGTAGCCCCACGTGTTGCCGATTGCGTCCGTCTGGATGTGGTCGTTCCAGACCGCGCCGCCCGAGATCGCCAGCCCGAGCGGGTGCAGGTAGTTGGAGCCCGAGCAGGTAGTGCACGACCAGTCGCCGTTGATCGCGGCGACAGCGCCGACCTCCTCGGCGAAGCTGAGGGTGTCGGTGTACCACTCGGTTCCGCGGGTGTCGGTCGACGCATGGAGACCGATGTTGGGGACAGAGAGGTCGACGCGTACCGCGTAGACATTTTGCGGCCGAGCGCCGTCGGTGAATCGCTTGAAAGAGGTTATTCCCTCACGAACCTCACGCTCGTAATCGGCCGACAAGGCAACGGAGACGAGCAATCCGAGCATGCCGACCACCTCACCCATGGCCCTGGGCGGCGCAAGCCCGCGCGCACGCGCTGTAGCGCAGCAGGCATGGCACGCAACGTGCTTGAACGGTTGGCACCGCCCCCGAGAGTCCATGCCCCGCCTGCTCGCCGCCCTCCTCGCCCTCCCGCCGCTCGTCGCGTGCGACACCGACTCCGAAGCTCAGTGCAGGGAAGCCGCGGCCGAGGCCGGCATTCTGGAGATTGGCACAGGCGAGTTCACGTTCACCCCGGTGGCCGACGGCGACCGCCTCGCCGTGAATTGGGGGCCCCAGGGCGGGCAGCACATCTGGGGCAGCCTGCGCGCCACCGGGATCGTCGGCGAGACCCTGAACTTGGACGCCGACATGCAGCCCGTCGTCACGTTCCAGATCGTCGCGGATGACGAAACGCTCGCCGGGTACAGCGCCACGCCGCGCTTCTTCAGCCGGCGAGACGGCTCCTTCGAGCTCGTCGGCGAGACGTTGTTCGTCCTCTACTACAGCTACGACACCGGCGGCGGCGGCGGCTTCGGCGGCTTCGACGGCGTCGAGGCGCGCATGGTGGCGCGCGTGGAGGACGCCTGCGGGCGCGTGCTCACCGCCGAGCGCACGGTGACGTTGGCGGACTGACCGGCCCCTGCGGTGCGTTCAGGGCGCGTCGCCGGTTCGCCACCACTCCAACTCGGACGCCTGGGCGATGAGCGCCAACGCCGCGAGCCGCGCCCGCGCCGTGTCGATCGCCGCGTAGCGCTCGGCCAGGGCGTCCGCCGCGCCCGGCGACGCGTCCACGAGCGCGTCGAGGTGCGCCCGTTCGCGCGCGAGCCGCTCGGCAAACGCGGGGCGGTCCCGATGAAGCGAGGCCTCTCCGAACGCGAGGTCGGTCGCGTCTGCGAGCGGGAGCGGGCGCCACGCGCGCGCCGCGGTGAGCATCGCGAAGGGGCGGGCGCGGTCGAACACCACGCGCTCGGCGTCGATCGCCCAGCCCGACTCCGCGAGCCAACGCCGGAGCGGCGATTCGCCGACGTTCGGCTGGAGCACCACGCGCGTCACGGTGTCGGGCGCGCCCGCGAGGATGCGCGTCATCAGCGGGCCGCCCATGCCCGCGAGGATCACCGTGCGTACGGCCGCGTCCAACCCCTCACACCCGGCCGCGCGGCGGATGGGCACCCGGTCGCCGAG
>CAXNIN010000285.1:0-6068 GCA_964202365.1 Myxococcota bacterium
CCCACGCATCGTTGGCGGGCGGCCAGGTCTTCGTGAGCGCGAACACGAGCCCCGTCACGACGGTCGCGCGCCGCAACACGCGATGAGACGCCGGCCTCCGGAGCGCGACTTCCCAGCCGGCCTGGAGGAGGAGCGGAAAGAACGCGAGCCCGGCGAAGTCGGACACCTTCCCGGTGACAAGCCCCGGAAACGCCGCCTTCGCCCAGTGGTCGTTGAGCGCGAGCACGAGCATCGCCACGAGCGGCACGGGATGCACGAGCCCCGCCGCCGCGCGGCTCACGGGCGCGTCGGCTCAAGGAAGAGTTGGCACACGTTTCCAGGGCCCTCGACAACCTGTACGGCGGCGTGCGCTTTCCACGCGACGTCCACCGGCGCGTCCGCATCTACCGCTACGTTGATTGTGGCCACGCACGGCGCGCCCACGGTGCACGCCTCGCCCGCGGTAGCCCAGAGCGCCATCCACTCGGTGGTGTCGTCGAGGAACGCTTCGTCCTCTTCCGCGGCCACGGCGTTCACCACGAGGCGCCCGGTCACGAACGTGCGCGCCGCGGTGTCCGGGCCGTCCCCTGTCGGCGTGAGCGCGAGGTCGACCGCCACGGAGGGAGGGTCGTAGATTGGCAAGACGGCGCCGGGCTCGGCGGGGGTGGCGCAGGCCAGGGTGAGCTGGAGCGCCGCGCCGCCGGGCACGCCGGGCGCGACGGTGAACGCGCCTTCGCGGGGCGGAGTGTCGATGTAAACGGTGAGGTCGTCCACCACGGGGTCCGTCGCCATCGCGAGCACGCTCCCCATTAGGAGCGCCGCCACCCCAATCGGATGCGCGCGCGCTCGCCCGCCGGCGCTCACTCGACGACCACCGTGATGTCCGACGTGATGGGCTCGCCCGAACTGCAGAGGTTCAGCCGCGCGTTCGCCTCGAGCTCGCCGCGCGCCGCCGCGCCGTCCACGAGGGCGAACGCGAGGGTCCACGTGAGCTCGCACCGGGCGTCCGCCGTGCACGTCACGTAGGGGCGCTCGGTGGTGAAGCCGCCGCTCTCCGGCGTCTCGCCGACGAGCCGCAGCCGTGCCTCCCCAAGAAGCCCACCGTCGGGGTTGGTGGCGGTCACGCGCACCCGCGCGTCCGGAGGCGGGCCGCCGGTGTCGCCCCAGCCGGTGTCGGAGGTGTCGGGGGCGGAGGTGTCGGGGGAGGAGGTGTCGGGGGCGGAGGTGTCGCCGGAGGTCGAGGTGTCGACCGGGGCGCCGGTGTCGTCCGACGGAGCGGTGTCCTCCGAGGCGCCGGTGTCGGGGGCGCCGGTGTCGGGGGCGTCGGTGTCGGCCGTGTCGCCGGAGGATGAGGTGTCGACCGGGGCGCCGGTGTCCGCAGAGGTCGCGGTGTCCGCCGTGTCCACCGGAGCACCGGTGTCCGCGCCCGTATCGACCGACGTCGCGGTGTCCGCAGCGGTGTCGCCCGTATCCGGGCCCGCGCCGGGCACGGCAGTCAGCGTGTACCCCAGCACGAGCCAGCCGGAAGGGTACCCCCAGCCGTACTCGGGCACCTCCATGAGGCACCGCTCCGACAGCGTGACGCGCACCTGCACGTTCGTCACGGCGTCCGCCTCCGCGACCTCGAAGACGCCTGATCCGACCACGGTGAAGCCGGTGTCCGGGGGGCCCCCGCCGCCGCCCGGGATGATCGCGGTGTCGACCGCGCCGCCGTCCGTGCGGCGATCCGGCGGGCCGCACGTGGTCGCCGTGGAGATCACCGCGCCGACGAGCAGCGCGACCAGGCCAACGGGCGAGACACCAGCGTTCCGGGCCACGGCGGCCTCCTCGGGCCCCACTCTACCCGGGTTCCGGAAGAGCGGCGCGCGCGGCGCGCGCGGACCTACGCGCCGATGGCGTCGACGATGCCGAGGATGACCGAGTGGAAGGGGTCCGCGTCGCTCCCCAGGATCTGGCGCGCGGTGTTCCCTTCGCGCGCGGCGAGGACGAGGTCGCCCACGCCGGCCTGGACGCTGTCCACCGAGAGGAAGCTGGCGCCGAGCGGGGTTTTTCCGTCGAGCCCGACCGGCTGGACGATGAGGACGCTCCGCCCCTCGAAGCACGGGTGCTTCACCGTGCTCACGGCGTTGCCGATGACACGCGCGAGGATCATCCGAGGTACCTCTTGTCGCTCCAGGCGTGGTCGACGATCGCGACGATCGCGCAGTCCACCGGGGAGTAGGTGACGGGCAGGGTGAGCGCGGCCTCGCGGCCGGTCGTCCACTCCACGAGGTCGCCGGCGCCGGCCTGGAGAGGGTCCGCAGCGACGATGGCGTCGCCGTCGGGCACGCCGTTTTCGTCCTGGGGCTGAATGAGAAGCAGCCGAACGCCGGTCAGGCTGTCGTGCTTGACCGTCGCGACCACCGAACCGAGCACGCGCGCGAGCTGCACTAGGCGCCTCCAAACGGAGCGGGGCGGAGGAGATGGGCGAGGAAGTCGGGGTGCGGGCGGGCGATGCGCTCGGCGCGCACGAGCTTGCCGCGCGCGTCGAGGACGGCAGAGCCGGCCTCGATGGCGGCCTCCACATCGTACTGCTGGCCGTCCACCACGTAGTAGCCCTTTCCGCCCAGGCCCGGCGAGATGCGCAGGCCGAGGAGCGTGACGGCGGCGTCCTTGAGGCTGCGGTCGGCCGCCTCGATGACGCCCGCGACCGAGCCGGCCTCGATGACCCCGATGGTGTCGATGGCGCCGCGTGTCGTCTCGCCGGCGAGCGCCGTCCAGATTCGCGGGTGCACGCCCGGCAGGAACACCTTGTCGACCAGGGTGTCCGCCGCGGTGTCCACCCCGACCGCCCAGGCGGCGTCCACTTCGGCGACACCTCCGCCGAAGAGGATCAGGAACTTCCCGGGTTCGACCACGTTCGCGTTCACCACCGTGACCGGCGATTCCTTCACGAGCGCGTCCAGCACGCGGTAGCCCCGCGCGATGGAGTCGAGCTCGAGCAGCGCGAGGGCGTCCAACGGGGCCTTCAAACGATACGGAAGTGGCCCGACAGCGTGCAGCGGCGCTCGCGGGTGAAGTTGCGAGCGGTGGTGAGGCCCTCGCCCGTGGGCGACGCGATCGTGAAGCTCGTGTAGCCCTCGCCGCCGAAGCCGAGGCCGGCGTAGTTCGGGGCGTTCTTCACGAAGATCGAGCAGTTGGCCACCCGCGCCATGCGGTGCAGGGAGTCGATGTTCTTGCTGTACATCGAGGCGGTGTGGCCGAAGCCGTGCTCGGCGCGGATGGCCATGTCGATGCCCTCGTGCACGTCCTTCACGCGCACCACACCCATGATGGGCATCAGGAGCTCGTGCTGCACGAACGGGTGATCGAAGCCGACCTCGCAGGTGATGAGGCGCGGGTCGCCCTGGAAGGGCACGTCGATCTCGCGGAGGTACGCCGAGGCGTTCTTCCCGACCCACTTCGAATTCACGTGCTCGCCGTCCGGCGTGAGCACGAGCTTCATGAGCCGCGTGATCTGGTGGTTGCGCAGGCGCACCGCACCCACGCGGTCCATCGTGTCGAGGAGCTTGTCGGCGACCTTGTCGACGACGAAGACCTCTTTCTCGTCACAACAGATGATGTTGTTGTCGAAGCTCGCGCCGGCGATGATCCCGCGCGCGGCCTGGTCGATGTCGGCCGTGTCGTCAACGACGACGGGCGGGTTGCCCGGACCGCCGCAAATCGCCTTCTTGTTGGCCGCGAGCGCCGCCTTCACGACGGCGGGGCCGCCGGTGACGACGTTGAGGCGGATGCCCGGGAACCGGAGCAGCTCGTTCGCCGACTCAATCGTCGGGGACGCGATGCAGGTCATCAGGTTTTCAGGGCCGCCGACCTCGATGACCGCGCGGTTGATCAGGTCGATGACGTACGCGCTCACGCCCTTCGCGGACGGGTGCGTGTTGAACACGACCGAGTTTCCGCCCGACACCATGCCGATGCCGTTGCAGATGATGGTCTCGGTGGGGTTCGTCGTCGGGGTGATCGCCGCGATGACGCCGTACGGCGCGCGCTCGATGAGCGTGAGGCCGTCGTCTCCCGTGTACGCGATGGGCTCGAGGATCTCGGGGCCCGGCGTGCGGTGGATGACGAGCAGGTTCTTCTTGATCTTGTCGTCGACGCGACCGAGGCCGGTCTCTTCGACCGCCAGCTTCGCGAGCGCGACGACGTCCTCCGCGCAGCGGCGGCGGATGTTCGCGATGATCTCGCGCCGCTTCTCGAGCGGGAGCGCGACGAGCGTGAGCTGCGCCTGCCGCGCGGCGCCGACGGCGTCCGAAACGGTCTTGTAGACGCCCTTCGGCTTGGAAGGGGGGTCGTGGCGGGCGGGGGCCTGGTCGGCGTGCACCCGCGCCAGGACCTGCTTCACGAGGCTCTCGAGCTGGTCGCGCTCCATGCGTCAGTCCCCGGACTTGTCGTAGGCGACGGCGCCGTTGACTTCGACGGTGTCGACGATGGCCATGATGACGGCGTCGACGGGGCGGCCATCGGTCTGGTTGGTCTGACGGGCGCTGGAGCCCGACGCATACAGCACGACCTCGCTCACGCCCGCGCCGACAGCGTCGACCGCGACCACGAACGAGTCCTTGCCCGCGAGGCCGAGCGAGAGGTCCTGCACCATGTAGAGGCGCAGCCCTTCGAGCTTCTCGTCCTTGCGGGAGGCGACGACTGTCCCGACCACCCTGCCGAGCTTCATGGCCGCTACTTCGCGCTGTCGGTCTTGCGGCCGAGCGGAAGGACGGTGTCGATGTTGTCGTGCGGGCGCGGGATGACGTGCACCGACACGAGCTCGCCGACGCGCTGCGCCTGGCGGGCGCCGGCCTCGGTGGCGGCCTTCACGGCCGCGACGTCGCCGCGGACGATGGCGGTGACGTAGCCGCCGCCGGTCTTCTCGTAGCCCACGAGCTCGACGCGGGCGGCCTTCACCATCGCGTCCGCCGCTTCGACCATGGCCACGAAACCCTTGGTCTCGATCAATCCCAGCGCGTCAGCCATAACGTCAACTCCAAGTAGGACGGGTCAGGAGGTCGGGGGGGGCGTTGCGGGGGGGCTCGCCCCCCTGCCCCAGGAAGATCACGATTCAGGACGGGCGGGTGCCCTCGATGGCGGCAATGGCGGCAGCGGCGGCGCTGTCGATCTCGGCTTCGGTGCCCGACATCCACAGGCGGCCGAACGCGCCGTAGGGCTGCATGTTGATGAGGCTCACGTTCGCGGCCTTCTCGGCTTCGTTCGCCGCGAGCACGATCCACGCGGCGGGCTCGGTCTCGAGGATGAAGAGGCTCTGGCCGGGGATGAGCATCATGCCGCTGCGGTTGCGGTTGATGAGCTGGGCCTGGTAGGGCTCCACCGCGCGGATGATCTGGTTCGAGGTGACCTTCGGCGCGGTGTACTGGTTGCGCTCGAGCTTGAGGAACTCGAGGATGGCGTCACCCGCGGAGTGGACCACGCCCTTGTCGTCATGGTGGAGCTCGAGGAGGCCGAACGCGCGTTCGACCACCTGAACGGCGGGGACGGCGGCGGTGGCCTTGAGCGCCACGTCGGTGACGCGGTTGATGATCATGCCCGGCGCGGTCTCGACCCAGAGGGACGCCATGCCCGCGAGCGGGAGGAAGCCGCGCGCCGTCGTACCGGTGAACGCGGCGAGCTGCGGCTGCAGACTGTCGAGGAACACGTAGCTGCGCAGCGTGATGGACACCTGAACTCCTCGTGGACGAGCGACCGGACGACCCGGGCGACGTGGAATACCGCGCCGACGACACGTGTGTCAACGCCCGTACCGCGCCGGCGTTGCCCCGTTGACGTGCGAACGGCTCTCCTGTATGCAACCGTCGCACCGAACCGCCGTGGAGTTCCCATGCTGAACCGTAGCCTTCCGTTCCTGCTCGTCCTCGCGGGATGCCCCGACCCCACCGCCGCGCCCGGGGGCGCCGGCACGGACAAGCCGATGGAGGGCCAGGGCGGCCCGCCGGGCGGCGAAGGGCAGCCGGGTACCGGCGGTCCGCCTCCGGGCGGCGAAGGGCAGCCGGGCGGCGGCATGGGCGGTCGCCCCACCCCGCAGGGTTTCCAGGTGACGG
>CAXNIN010000286.1:0-6051 GCA_964202365.1 Myxococcota bacterium
CGGGCCTTCGTGGAACACCCGGAGAAGGTCCCCGGCGAAACGGCGTTCGCGCTCTACGACACCTTCGGGTTCCCGCTCGACCTCACGCAGATCATCGCCGGCGAGCGCGGTCGCGAGGTCGACACCATCGCCTACGAACGCCTGCTCGGCGAGCAGCGCGCCCGCGGCCGCGCGAACTGGAAGGGCTCCGGCGAAGCCGCGATCGCGGCGATCTGGCATGAGCTCGCCGAGGACGTACGCGTAGCCTTCACCGGGTACGACGCCGACAGCGACTCCGGCACGGTGCGCGCGGTGGTGTCCGAAGGCGCGCGCGTGAGCGCCCTGGTGGCGGGCCAGGAGGGCGAAGTGCTCACCGACACCACGCCGTTCTACGCGGAGAGCGGCGGTCAGGTGGGCGACACCGGCTGGCTCCGCTGGGCCGGCGGCGAGGCCGAGGTGCTCGACACCACGAAGCCCGCGGGCGGCGATCTCCACGTTCACCATGTTCGCGTGGTGGCGGGGACGCTTCGCGTCGCGGAGACGGTGCGCCTCGACGTGGACTCGGCCCGGCGGAACCGCTCGCGCCTCAACCACACCGCCACGCACCTGCTCCACGCCGCCCTGAAGGAAGTGCTCGGCGGCCACGTCACGCAGAAGGGCTCGCTCGTCGGGCCCGACCGCCTGCGCTTCGACTTCTCGCATCACAAGGCGATGACCGCGGACGACGTGCGCCGGGTCGAGGACATCGTGAACGCGCAGATCCTGGCGAACCACGCGGTCACCACCGCCGTGCAGGACGTGGAGGAGGCCCGCAAGGCGGGCGCCACGGCGCTGTTCGGCGAGAAGTACGGCGACCGCGTGCGCGTCGTCACCGTCGACGCGTTCAGCAAGGAGCTGTGCGGCGGCACGCACGCGCGTCGGAGTGGAGACATCGGCCTGTTCAAGGTGGTGTCCGAGGGCGGTATCGCCGCCGGCGTGCGGCGCATCGAAGCCCAGACGGGCCTCGGGGCGCAGGCGTACATCCGGGACCTCGAGAGCACCGCGCGGGCGGCCGCCACCGAGCTGAAGACATCCCCGGACAAGCTCGTGGATGCCATCAAGCGCCTCCTCGACGACAAGACGCGCCTCGGCCGCGAGCTCGACGCGATGCGCCGGGAGGCCTCCCAGGCCGCCGCGGGCGACCTCGCGGACCGCGCCGTCGTGATCGAAGGCGTGAACGTGCTCGCGGCCGAGATCGACGCGGACGCCAAGGGTCTGCGCGAACAGGCCGACCGGCTCCGCGACTCCCTCGGCACCTGCGTGGTGGTGCTCGCGGCGCGGGATCCCGACGGCGTCCGCATCCTCGTGGCGGTCAGCAAAGACCTCGCGGGGTCACGCTACAACGCCGGGAAGATCATCGGCGCCCTCGCCGCCATGGTCGGCGGGAAGGGCGGCGGACGTCCGGACATGGCCCAGGCGGGCGGGAAGGAGCCGGAGAAGCTGCCCGAGATGCTCGCGGCGGTGCCGCAGGTGCTCTCGGCGTAGCCAGGCCCTCGGAGGCGGCGCGCATCGGCGCGTCGGTCGGCGGGGTCGGCACGGATCGGGCGGGCGGCATCGGCACCTCTGGCCCGTCATGTTAGACCGCACGCCCTCTCGGAGAGTGTGATGAACATCGTAGGAATGAACATCCTCGTCACTGGCGGCGCCAGCGGCATGGGCAAGTTCTTCGTGCTGGCCCTCGCCGGCCTCGGCGCCAACGTGGCGTTTTGTGACGTGAACGCCGACGGCGTGGCCGCCGTCGAGGCCGAAGCCAAGGGCCTCCCCGGCAAGGTCGCGGGCTTCACCGCGAACGTGGCCGACGAAGCCCAGGTGATCGAGCTTATCGCCAAGTCCGCCGCGGCCCTCGGCAAGCTCAACGGCCTCGTCAACAACGCGGGCATCTTCCGCGACGGCCTCCTCGTGAAGCCGGACAAGGAGACGGGCGAGATCAAGAAGATGTCGCTCAAGAACTGGCAGATGGTGCTGGACGTCGACCTCACGGGCCCGTTCCTCCTCACCCGCGAGTTCGCCGCGCACGTCATCCAGAACAAGGTGCCGGCTTCCGTCGTCATCAACATCTCGTCGATCGCGCGCCACGGCAACCCCGGCCAGTCCAACTACTCGGCCGCCAAGGCCGGCCTCATCGCGGACACCAAGCTCTGGGCGATCGAGCTCGCGCGGTACGGCATCCGCACCGGCGCCATCGCGCCCGGCTTCATCGACACCCCGATCCTCCAGGGCATGCGCCCCGACGTGCTCGACGGCATGCTCAAGCCCGTCCCGCTCCGCCGCGTCGGCACCCCCGGCGAGATCTTCTCGGCCGTGAAGTTCATCATCGACTGCGACTACTTCACCGGTCGCTGCGTGGACGTCGACGGCGGCCTCACGCTCTGATCGACCGTGCCCAGCCTCCGGCGGCAACGTCGGAGGCTGCGCTCGCCTCCCCCCGCCGGGGCCGTCAGGCCCGCCGCGCGGGGTTTCGTGCTTTCAGGGAGCGGTGGGAACGGGAGGGGCTGCAGCCGCTTCGGCGGCGGCCTTCTCGGCGGCGGCCTCCTCGGCCTCGGCGATGGCCTTCTCCACGTCCGCGATCTCCCGGCTCTCGGGCGCGTCGATGCGGAGCCGCTCCACCACCTGGCGCGCCTGCTCGGTGCGGCCCAGGCCGGCGTAGCCCCTCCCGAGCAGCCCGAGCGCCTCGATACGGTCGGCGCTCTGGGGGAAATCGCGCAGGAGCGCCTCGGTGCGCCCGACGACGGCCGCCCACGCGGAGCGGCGCTCATAGAACCGCGCGACGAGCAGTTCCTTGCGGGCCAGGCGATTGCGGGCGTCCATCAGGCCTTTCTCGACCTCGTCCCGCCACTCGCTCTCGGGAAACCGCGGCCCGAAGCCTGTCCACTCGTCCACCGCCTCCCGGGTGGCGGTCTGGTCGCGGGCGGCCACGAGGGGCGCCTTCTTGAACAGGGTGAGCCCGAGCTGGTACACCACGTAGTCGAGGTCCCGGTAGCGCGGGTGGGCGCGCTGGAAGTCCTCGTAGGCGAGACGCGCGGCGTCCCACTCGGCCTTCTTGAAGTGAACGTCGGCGATGGCGAGCTCCGCCTTCAACGCGTACGGATCGTCCCGATAGTAGGTTCGAACGCGGTTGAGCTGCTCGAGCGCCTTGGTGTACGACCCGTTCTTGAGGTACCGGAGCCCGAGCTCGTACGCCTCTTGCGCGGTCATGCGGGGACGTTCGGCCCGCGCCACGGGCACGGACAGCACGAACATCCAGAGAAAAGCCAGGAACAGCCGCTTCACGCCCCCCGCCTAACGCGCGGGGCGTGATAGGGCGAGCCCCCCAGGAGGACCCATGCCCAGCCAACCCGAGGCCCCCATCTCCTTCAGCACGTTCGTGATCTCCCTCGCGAGCTCCGGACTCATGCACCTCGGCCTTCGCGATCCGGGCGGCGTGGAGCACCCGATCGACCTCCACCTCGCGAAGCAGACGCTCGACCTGCTCGAGATCCTCGCGAAGAAGACAAACGGCAACCTCGACACCGACGAGCAGCACCTGCTGGACGCCGTCCGCAACGACGTCGGGCAGCGCTACGCCGCGGCGGCCGCGAAGGTCAGTTGACGCGCCTCGGGTCGTTCGTGTATCCTTCGTCGCCGCTACGTTGCCCGCCCAAGATGGAGACCACACCATGCGCCTTTCCCTCCTCCTCCTCCCCCTGCTGCTGACCGCCTGCCCCGCCGAAGACAAGGCGGAAGACACCAGCGGCGGCGAAACCCCGGGCTGCGAGGTCATCATCGACTCGACCGTGCCGAGCTCCGGCGCGATTGACGCCGACTACCGCGCGCCGATCGAGTTCCAGCTCTCCGCCGCGGACCCCACGGCCGTCGCCTCGTCCGACATCGCGGGCACCTCCACGGTCATCAACGACGGCGAGACCGTCGTGTTCACGCCGTCCGCCGCCCTGGCGCCCAACACCACCTACACGGTCACGCTCGACTACTGCGGCGGCACCTCGCCGCTGTCGTTCACCACCTCCGAGCTCGGCGGCGCCCTCGAGGGTGACCTCACCGGCAACACCTACGCGCTCGCCCTCGGCGACGCGCGCATCGTGGAGCCCGCCGGCATCGGCGCCGTGCTCTCCGGCTACCTCACCCAGGACATCCTGGTGGGCGTCCAGACCGTGTCCGAGACGAACATTCAGATGGTCGGCGCGATCGGCGTCGAGGGCGCCGATCCCCCCGCCCAGGACTACTGCGACCCGACGATCGACTTCCCGGACGCCACGTTCACCGACGCGCCCTACTTCCAGATCGGCCCGCAGGACACCGCGCTCTCGGTGGCCGGCTACACGATCGAGATCGGCAACCTCGAGATCACCGGCACCTTCGCGCCGGACGGCTCGTACTTCGGCGGCGGCACCCTCTCGGGCACCATCGACACCCGCCCCCTCGCTCCCCTCCTCGACGACAGCGGCGACGAGGGCGCGATTTGTTCCCTCGCGGTGAGCTTCGGCGCGGCCTGCACCGCCTGCCCGTCCGACGGCGAGCCCTTCTGCCTCACCCTCGTGGCCGACCAGATCACGGCCGTCCAGGTCGAGGGCACCGTGCTCGTCGAAGTTGCCGGCAACGATTGCGCCGGCTGCGAGTCCGGCCCCCCCGCGGAAGACGCGGTCTGCGCCGAGGAGTAAACCTCCCGGGTTCAGCGCGGAGAGCCAGGGGAAACCCTGGCTCTCTTCGTTTTTGCGAGACCTCCTCCGCCACGCGCGCCGCCCGCCCACGGTGGCGAAGTCCGCGTCGGCCCGCCATACTACGCCCTCCCCCGAGGCACCCATGCGCCTGTCCCTCCTCGCCTTGATCCTCACGCTCGGCTGCGTCGAGGAAAAGGCCTCCTCGGACGACACCGATCCCGCGGGCTCCGACGGCGACGCCGACACGGACACCGACGCCGACGCCGACACGGACACAGACACCGACACCGACGCCGACACCGACCTCTGCACCGCGACAATCACGGGGATCACCCCCGCCGACGGCGCCCTCGACATCGCGCTCGACAGCCACGTGGTCGCGACGTTCTCCGAGGCGGTCACCGCCGCGGACATCAACGTCGACGGCCTCTCCGGCACCGTGACGCTCGCCGGCGACGGCACGAGCGCCACCTTCGTGCCCGACGCCTCCCTCTCCTACGGCACGCGCTACCGCGCGAGCGCGAGCGTCTGCGACTCCAGCGCGTCTACGTCGTTCACGACGGTCGGCGAAGCGCTCGCCCTCGATCTCACCGGTCGCACCTACGACATCGAGCTTGCGGGCAGCGATCTCGTGTGGGTGGCCCCGGGCCTCGGCTCGGTGCTCGTGAGCCAGCTCGCCACCGACCGCATCCTGTTCATGGTCGAGTCCGCCGACTCCGGCAAGATCGACCTCGTGGGCGCCGCCGGCTACGTCTTCCGCGAGCTGCCCGCGCAATACCCCTGCACCTACGCCATCGACTTCGAGCCGGCGTCCTTCTCGGACCACCCCGCCTTCGCCGTCGGCCCGTTTGACGCGGCGCTCGAGGCAAACGGCATCGCGTTCGATCTGCTCGACCTCACCATCGCGGGCACCTTCGCCGAAGACGGCGAGTCGGCCACGGACGTGACGGTCACCGGCCTGCTCGACGCGCGCCCGCTCTCGGAAGGCCTCGGCATCGACGTGTGCGGCCTCGCGGAGGGCTTCGGCGACTCCTGCATCGCGTGCCCCGACGGCGAGGTCGGCTGCCTGTACCTCGAGGTGCGCGACGCGAGCTCGCCGTGGCGCGAGGACCTCACGATCGACGAGAACCAGGACCCCACGACCGACCGCGCCTGCGACTGATCGCGCGGCGCGCGGGTGCTTCAGGGGGTCAGGGGCTCGCGCCCAAGGCCCGGCCGCCGCGGTGCCAAGGCGCCCAGAGCGGCGCCAACCGCGGCGTGGTCGTTCCCCGCCTTCCCCGGAGGCTCAGCGTTTCCGCGCGCTCGGGCCCATGGGCGTCAACACCCTGGGCGGCACCGTGAGCTCGGCGGCGGCGCACACCTCGAGGAAGTCCGCGGG
>CAXNIN010000287.1:0-6009 GCA_964202365.1 Myxococcota bacterium
TGGGGCGGGGGGGGGCCCCCCGCAACGCCCCCCTCTCCGACGTCGGGGCACCCTCGCTTCCCGTCACGATCACCCGCCGAACGCTCCTGGCGAGCTCTCTCGCGCTCGCGATGGCGCCCCGCGCCCGAGCGCTCGGCCCGGCGTCCGAGGTCGATCTCGCGGAGATCCAGCTCCCCCGCGGCACGGTGTCCCGGCCCGAAGCGTGGACCCGCCTGCTCTTCGAGCTGCTCCAGAGCACCTCGGTAGAGGCCGAGCCACGCGTGGTGCCGCTCGCCCCGGACGATCCCGCGTTGTTCCGCCACCCCTTCGCGGTGCTCGCCGGCAACGCCGCGCTCCCCGCGCTCTCGGAGGCCGCCGAGCAGCAGCTCGTGCGCTATCTCTCCTACGGCGGCTTCCTCTTCATCGACGACACGTCGGGGGAGCGCGAGAGCGCGTTCGACACGAGCGTCCGCGCGATGATCCGCCGGTTGTTTCCCACGCGCCCGCTCACCGTGCTCCCGTCGGATCACTCGGTGTACCGCGCCTTCTTCCTCCTTCGCGAGCCCATGGGCCGCGTCGCGCTCCACCGCACGCTCGAGGGCGTGGCGCAGGGGAGCATGCACCCGCTCCTCTACGGCCGCGATGACCTCTCGGGCGCCCTCGACCGCCGCCCCGACGGCAGCGACGCCGCGCCGTGCGTGCCCGGCGGCGAGCTTCAGCGCCGAGAGGCCGTGAAGCTGGGGGTGAACCTGCTGATGTACGGTCTCACCTCCAACTACAAGCAGGATCAGGCGCACGTCGAGCAGCTCATCCGCGAGGGGCGGCTCGAATGATCGACTGGCTGTTCGGCGGCTGCTGCGGGCCCGGCGGGGTGCTGGTCTGGACTACACCCGGGTGGGTCACGGGCGTGGCCGCGTTCGGCGCGCTCGCGGCCGTCGCGTTCGCCGCCTACCCCCTGCCGAAGGGCGCTCTGCGGGTGGCCGAGGTCGTCCTCCTCGCGCTCGCGGCGGTGGTGCTCGTGGTGGCGGTGGCGGGGCCGGTGTGGGTGCAGGAGGGTGACCGCGTCGAGCGCGGGCGGTTCGTCGTGCTGGTCGACGGCTCCCGCTCGATGCAGGTGCTCGACGGGGACGGCCAGGCGCGTGCGGCCAAGGTCGCGGCGCGGCTGGCGGACTTTCCGGGGGCGGACGTCTACACCTTCGGAGACTCCCTGCGCCCCGGCGCGCCCGCCGCGTACGACGGCGGCGACTCCGACCTCGGCGGGGCGTTGGCCGCCGTCGCACAGCGGTACGCGGGCGAGAAGCTCGAGGGCATCGCGGTCATCACCGACGGCATCGATCGCGGCGGGCTGCGTCGCCGGGTGCTCGGCGAGGCCGACGCCGTCCTCCCGCGCCTCAACGGGCCGCTCACCGTGTACCAGGCCGGTGAAGACGGTGGGCGCACCGACATCTCCGTCGTCGACGTGCGCGCGGGCGGGTTCGCGTTCCTCCGCGCGCCGTTCGCGGTCGAGGTCGACGTGCGCGCGGTGGGCGCCGCCACCGGCACCGTCCCCGTCCAGCTCACGCGCGACGGCCAGCCCGCCGGCACACGCACCGTCACCCTCGACGCCGAGGGCCGCGGCACCGCCCGGTTCGAGCTCGTGCCCGACACCGTGGGGCGCTTCATCTACGAGGCCTCCACCCCGGTCATCGACGGCGACGCCGTGCCGGCAAACAACGCGCTCTCGCTCGCCGTCCGCGTTGTCCGCGACCGCGTGCGCGTGCTCCAGGTGTGCGGGTCGCCGAGCTTCGATCAGAAGTTCATGCGCCTCTTCCTCAAGGAAGACCCCGCGGTCGACCTCGTCTCGTTCTTCATCCTCCGCACCGACCGCGACATGGGCGCCGGCTGGGACGGCTCCGAGCTTTCCCTCATCCAGTTCCCGTACGAGAAGTTGTTCTCCTCCGAGCTCTGGTCGTTCGACCTCGTCATCTTCCAGAACTTCGACTACCGCCCGTACTTCGAGCGCAACTCCGACGAGCTGCTCTCCAACATCGCGAAGTACGTCCGCGACAGCGGCAAGGCCTTCGTGATGATGGGCGGCGACCGAAGCTTCGACCTCGGCGCGTACGCGAACACGCCGATCGCGGACGTTCTCCCCGTCCAGTTGGGAGTGCCCGGCGAGGCGATCGACGCCGCGAGCTTCTCCCCGCGGCTCACCGAGAGCGGCGCCCGCCACCCGCTCACCCAGCTCGTCGGAGACCCTACCGAGAACGCCCGCATCTGGGAGGGCCTCTCCCCGCTCGACGGCCTCAACCTCTCGCGGGGCGCCGCCGCCGGCTCGGCCGTGCTCCTCGAGCACCCGTCCCGGTCCGGCGTCGACGGCACCCCGCTCCCGGTGCTCGCCGTGGGCGAGTTCGGCGCGGGCCGCTCCATGGCGCTGATGGGCGACTCCTCCTGGCGCTGGTCGTTCGCCGAGGCGGGCGAGGGCCGCGGCAACCAGGCCTACCTGCGCTTCTGGAAGAACGCGATGCGCTGGCTCATCGGCGACCCCGAAGATCAGCCTGTGGCGGTCGAGGCGAACCGGGAGAACTACCAGGTCGGCGAGGAAGTGCGCATCACCGCGCGCGTCCGCAACGTCTCCTTCGCGCCCATCCCCGAGGCGCGCGTGGACGTGCAGATCGACGGCCCGGGCGGGCGAACCACGCTCCCCGGCGTCACCGGCGTGGACGGCACCGTCGCCGTCACGTTCGCCGCCGCGGACCGGGGCGCCCACCGCGTCAAGGTGGTCGCGAAGACGGCCGGCGGCGCCCCGCTCGGCGCCGCCCAGACGGCCTACGCCGTCACCACCCGCGACCCCGAGCTCGAAGAGGTCGAGCCCGACGGCGCCTTCCTCCGCACCCTCGCGGCGCGCACCGGCGGTCGCTACGTCGCCCCCGGCGAGGCCGCCGAGCCCCTTCGGGACACCGAAGCCGGTCGCCGCGTGCAGGATCGCGTCGAGACGGCGCTCTACGCCATGCCGCTGATTCCCGCGGTGTTCGGCCTCCTCGTTTCGGCGAGCTGGTGGCTCCGGCGGCGGTCCGGCTACCGGTAGCGGCGCGGGCCGGCGGTGGCCGCGCCGACAATCTGGCGATCCGACGCGCGGCGCGGTGGGCGACCCCACGGGTTTGGGGTACCGTTGGCCGCCCAACAGGTCACGATGCTCCTCGCGCTCGCCTCGCTCGCCCTCGCCACCCCCACGCGGTGTGTCGCCATGTGGACAGGCCCCGTCCCCGGGTGTGCGCTGCGCGGGGAGATCGTCGCAAGCGACGCGGGCCCGAACGAGAAGTCGGCTGAGCGCGCGCTCCGACGGCAGCTCGAGCGGGTGACCGAGCTGTGGGTGGCCGCCCAACGCACGAAGAGGGCGACGCAGGTGGACGAGGCCTTCTCGATGTGCGCCGACACGGTCCCAACGCGCGCGTTCGTGAACTGCTTCCCGGAGCCGGCGCTCGCGGCGCCCGCGCTCTGCTTCGTGGAGCTCCCGGACCCCAGCTGTTGGACAGGCGAGGTGCTCCAGATCGACGCCGTGGGCTGGCAGGCCGTCGGCCCCGGCCGCGACGCGATGTGCAAGGCCGTCGACGCCCGCCTCGTCGCGCAGAACTACACGGACCTCGAGGCCCGGCGCGCGGTGTGCGCCGCTTCCTGCGCCTCGAAGACCACGGTGCGCTGCCCTACGGGGCGGTAGCGTCGCCGGGGCCGGTGTCCGAGAAGAGGGCGGTGCGGGCGAAGCGGCCGGTCTCCAAGAACGCGAGCACCTGCGCGTGGGACGTGGGCGAATACGGCATCAGCGCGTGCCGCACGGGGATGACGTGGAAGTCGGCGAGGTCGGGGAGGGCGGCCTCGTCGATCCGCACCTTGCCGTCGTTGTCGGCCCCCAGCCACGGGCTGAACCCGCGCCCGCCGGTGCCGCCGGTGAGCACGCCCACGTCCGCGCCGCGCGGCCCCGGCTGGCGGCCCGGCACGCCCGGGAGGAGCTGCCCGAGGGGGTCCCAGCCCAGGCGGTGAACCGGCAGGAGCGCGCGGACCTGCGCCGCCATGCGGGCCCCCTGGTTCGGCGGCGAGAGCATCACCACGCGGCGCACGAGCGGGCGCGGGAGCCGCGCGAGCGTGGCCCGGGCGAGGATGCCCCCGTAGGAGTGCGTCACGAGGTCGATCGTGGCGTCGGGGTTTCGCGCGGCCAGCACGGAGAGCTCGGCGGCGGCGCGATCCGCGTGGTACTCGAGCGGCGCGAGGTGGTACCCGAACGTCGGGAGCGCCACGGTGTCGTAGCCGGCGCGCCGCAGGGCCCGCGCAAGGAGCCACATCGACCCGCCGGTGCGGAGGAACCCGTGGAAACATGCGGCGACGCGGGCCATGCCTCCGCCTAACCGTTCCCGGACGCCGCGCCGGGAACGTGGCCGCTACCGGATGGACATCTCCCCGAAACGCGCGCGCACCTTCGCGCTCGACTCGCCCACGTCGACAACCACGAGGTCTTCCCCGAGGGTGACGAGGCCGACCTGGGCGGCGGGGCCCGGCAGGATGCGGATGTCCTCGATGTCCACACGATCCGGGCCGTCGAGGAGCGTGAAGGGCTTCCCGCCGGGCAGCCAGACCGCCATCGGGGTGGTCACGTCGGCCTCGGTGGCGCTCTCGCGCGTGTAGACGAGCAGCCAGCGGTCGTCGAACGCGCGCAGGTCGATCGCGCCGATGTCGGCCGCGACGTCCACCCGCGAGGCCTCCGCGTCGGCGCCGAGCACCTGGAAGCGCACGCCCTTCTCGGTCTTGCCCACCCACGCGAGGGCGATGAGGTCGCCGTCGGCGCGGTACGCCGCCGAGGTGAGGCGGCCCGGGTAGGCCGTCGGCGCGGACTGGAGCTTGCCGATCCCGTCGCGACGCACGGCCGCTACGGTGCCGCCCTTCCCGAGGAGAACGGGGTCGAGCCGGCCGCAGAAGCCGCGGTAGGTGCCGGCGGGCGCGCGCATCAGCTCGTGGAGCGCGGTGCCGTCGAACCGGTGCGCCGAGAGCGCGCCCTGGCGGCCGATGCCGAAGATGAGGAAGCCGTCGTCGTCCGGGACGAGCACGGGCTTCACCACGGGCGTGTAGCCGAGCCGCACGGAGCGGGGCGGGCCGAACGCGCCGGTGCGCTCCACGGCGAGCACCATCATCTCCACGCCGGCGGGCCGGTCGAGGAAGAGGATGCAGTGAAAACCGTCTGCGGAGGCCAGCAGCCCGCGGGCGAGGACCTGGTCCACGGGGATGGCGAGCGCGTGGGAGCCGGCCTTGACCGCCTTCGGCGAGGTGGAGACGATGCACCGGAGCGTGAACACGTCGTCCGCGTCGGCGTTGTCCCACAACGCGGCGGTGGCGTTGCCCGAGGTGGCGACGGACGGCTCCTCGAAGTGCAGCTCTACGCCCGCGTCCCCGGAAGGGGCGGCCACGGGGGTCTCGGCGACGCCCGCGGGGAGCTTGGCGGCCCGCAGGGTCTCGGGGTCGGCGACGACGTCGAAGAGATCCGTGCGATCGAGGTTCGCCGCGGTGAGATCTGCGCCGGTGAGGTCCGCGGCGGAGAGGTCCGCCCCCGTCAGGTTCGCCTCGGCGAGGTGGGCGTTCTTGAGCACGGCGCCGCCGAGGCGCGCGTTCTGCATGTCCGCGCGAACGAAGCGCGCGGCCACGGCGTTCACCCGGGCGAGCTCGGCGCCGGGCAGCTTGGCGCCCGTGAAGTCGGCGCCGCGCAGGTCGGCGTCGGCGAACCGCGCATCGGTGAAGTCGCCGTCGGCGAGGACGGCGTTGGTGAGCACGGCCTCCTTGAAGCGCGCGCCGGCGAATCTGCCCTTCGGGGCGGCGAAGCCGGTGAGATCGGCCTCGGCGAAGTCGGCGCCGGAGAACTCGCCGTCCGCCGCGCGGGCGTTGCCGAGGTACGCCTCGCGGAGACGCGCGCGGATGGCGACGCAGCGGTCGAGGGTGGCGCCCGTGAGGTCCGCCCCGGAGAGGTTCGCCTTCGCGAGGATCGCGCCCGTGAGGTCGGCGCCGGAGAGG
>CAXNIN010000288.1:0-6003 GCA_964202365.1 Myxococcota bacterium
GGTCATCGAGCTCCCCGACATCAAGCCGCATGTGACCGAGTACCTGCTCCAACGTGTGCGGTGTCCGTGCTGCCATGCGCTCAACGAGCCCGTGCCTCCGCCAGAGGCCGTCACCTGCACGGGGCCGAACCTCACCGCCCTCGTGGCCACCCTGGTCGGCGAGTATCACCTCTCCCGTGACGCCACCGCGGCGCTGCTCCAAACGGTGCTCGGCGTCCCGATCTGCCCGGCGACGGTGCAGAGCTGCTGTGCGCAGATGAGCGATGCCCTCGCCGCGCCGACCCGCGCGGTGGAGGAGGCGCTGCCCGCGGCGGCCAGCCTGCACCTCGACGAGACGAGCTGGCGCCAACGGGGCGTCATTCACTGGCTGTGGATTGCTGCCACCGACAGGCTCGCCTCGTTCGCCGTCCATCGCCGCCGTGGCAAGGACCAGCTGAAGCTGTGGTTCCCGGACGGGTACGCCGGCGTCCTCCACTGCGATCGGTGGCGCCCCTACGAGATGTTCGGCCGGCGGCAGCTCTGCTGGGCGCACCTGGAACGGGACATCCAGGCCATCATCGACCGGAAGCGGGCGGGCGAAGCGCTCGCCGTCCTCGCGCTCGCGGGTGCGACGACCATGTTCGAGGCGTGGCACCGCTTCAAGGCGGGAAGCCTGACCCGAGCCGCACTCCTGATCGAAACGGCAGGCTACCGCGCGGCGTTCAAACGCTTCTGCACGGGCGGCAGCCGCCAGAAGCGGGACCGGAAGTGGAGGTCCCTGGGAGCGGACCTCCTCCGACAGTGGGACAGCGTGTTCCGCTTCCTCGAAACCCCCGGGGTGGAGCCCACCAACAACACCGCGGAGCAGGGCCTACGGAGCGCCGTGATCTGGCGCCGCACTACCCAAGGCACGCGCACCGACGCCGGCAGCCTCTTCGTCTCCCGGGTGCTGACCACGGTTGGTACCTGCAAGCGTCAGGGGCGGCGGGTGCTCGACTTCATGCGCGACACGCTGCTCGCGCACCGCCGCGGAGGGCCTCTGCCGAGCCTGCTCCCTCAGGCCGGGCCCGAGCCGGGGTTACAGGGGGGCTGAACCGCTACAGCTTGAGATGTGGGTTTGCATGAGCGTGTTCGCGAGCTACGTCAAGCCATGACTATCTTTCACGACTTCAATACGCGGATCGTGGACTTCGTCCGCAGGCCGGAGAACGCGAGGCTGGCGCCCGGCACGGGGACGTTCTCGACCCCGTTCCGTGGCACGCTCTTCGGGTGTGAGCTTGCGGCCGACGTGGAGGCCGCGCTGGAGAGTCGCCGGGTGGATGTCCTATGGCTGGGCGCGAACCCGAACGCGCAGGAGTCCGTCGACGCCATCCTCGGGAAATCAGCACCGCCGTCCCACACTCTGGAGCTGCAAATCGAGTCGAACTTCTTCGGCGAAATCGACGTACGGCACTGGCAGCGGGGGGGAGGATGGCGGGTAGGCTGGGACCCGGTCGGTAAGCCCCAGGGCGGATGGAAGTTCTACCGTGACACGTTCGCCCGCGTTCGTCCGAACCTCTCCATCGCCATGGCGAACATCGTGCCCTGGGGGAGTTCGGATGCATCCACCTTGTGGAAGCCGCTCGCCGAGGTCGACAGTGCTCTGGTGAGGCGGATGGCCGAGTTTTGCGACGTTCTGAATGAAGATATCGTGGAGGCCCTCCGGCCGCGGCTGCTTGTCGTTCCGCTTAGCATCGGAGAGCGCACCGGTCTGGCACGCTCGAGATCCAATACTGTGATGCACGAAATCAAGCTTTCGAATCGCACGTTCCGCTTCTACACGGGCACCGTTGACCGGTGCGGGCGCGCGCAGAACGTCGCTTACCTCTACCATCCGAGGGCAATCCAGTATGCGCCGGACGAGCGTGCGGTGATCGCCGATCGGCTCGTCGCCGAGGTCGGGGCGATGCTCGGTGCGTAGCCAGCTCGTCGTAGTCAAACGAGCGGCGCCACCGCCCGCACCATCCTCCCGAACACCACCCGCTGCTCCTCATGCTCGAACAGCCGCGCGATCTTCCGAAGCTCCCGCTCGGACAGCCGCGGCGCCTGCTCCTTGGGCACATCGAGCGCGGCGATGATCTCGGGCGCGAGCAGCAGCAGGTTCATCAGCTGCGAGGCCCGCCCGCCGGTGATGCCCTCCGTCGCCCCGAGCTCGTCGAGGTTCCGGTACTGGCCCGAGTCGTAGCGCTCACGAAGGGCGCGGGCGCGGGCGAAGAGGTGCTGGAAGCCCGCCAGCCGGGCCACCTTGCGCGAGTCGCGCACCTCCACCAGCTCCCCGGTGAGCTCCATGTACTTCCAGAACTGCTCCACGGCGGGGAGGTCGGCGATCGCGCGCAGCTCGCGCTCCGTGGGCACCGGCGTGGTGCGCGCCTCGTCGTCGAGGTCGGCCTGGATCTCGGGGGCGAGCCGCGTGAGCACGAGGAGCTGGCAGATGCGGGGGCGGCTGCAGCCCTCGCGCTCGGCCAGGTGCTTCGTCGACCGGCCCTCGGCCGCCTCCAGCCACGCCTCGTACCCGCGCCCCTTGTTCAGGAAGGCGCGCATCCGGGCGCGGCGCTCGGCCCAGGCCTCGGCGCGAAGTGGCGCGTTGACGTGGCGCGTTGAGCCTCGTTCTGGCGCGTTGACCGCTTCGCCGGCTTCGTCGTGCTCGATCGCGTGGCGCGTTGAGCCTTCTGCACCCGCGCCAGCCGACGCGGCGGGGGAGCGGCGCCGAAAACGCGAAGAGGCCCTTCGGTGTCCGTACCGAAGAGCCTCAACCGGTGGATGATGCCGGCTCCCGCCGTTGTCGGCGGGGACCGGGATCGGAACCACGAGGTCCCACGTAAACAGCACCTCGGTCTCCTGAGATGCAATCGGGGACGATATGGCTCCCCATTGGTGGCGCTCGGCACACATCGGGCCGGCGCGGACGGCCGGTCTTCTGGTGCGGCGTACCCTTCACAGTTTCCAGGATCAAGAAGAAGAAGGAAGGAAGGAAGCTTGGGAAGCGGAAGTGTGTGGGGAAGCTCCGGCCCACCGCCGAGCAGACCCGTGAGCGACTGACCGCCCTGCTGGACGGGGTGACCATCAAGACCCGCGCCGAACTCGCCCGGTACCTCGGGGTGAGCCGCGCCTACGTCACCCGGGTCCTCGGGCCGGTGGTTCACGCGGTTCACGCCGAGCGAGAGGATGAGCCTCGTGGGGGAGACGGGGTCGCCGGTGGAGGTGGAGCGTGAGCACCCCCGTGACACATCTTCGTGTATCAGATGATGTATCGCCGGAACGCGTGAACCGCGTGAACCGCTCGTCCAGCGGTGCCGCGAGCGTCCCAGAGAATGCAGGTAGCAACTGGATGAAGGTGGGGCAGGCGTGGTCGAACATCGGTTCACTCCGTGCGCTGCTCGAGCGTGCCGACCGCGAACTGGGGCGTGAACCGGCGGCCTACGTCGCTGTCGCCGTCGTCCACGCGGACAAGCGCGAGGAGCAGGTCGGCCGGTGGTCCTGGGCTGGATCGGGCGACGCCGGTTCCCATGTCGCTGGGCTCGGCGGGCGCCTGGGCGTCGGCGACCGGGGACTTCGTGTGCGGGTACATCGAGAGGGTGGGTTCCTCGTCGGGAGCGTGCTCGTCAGGCGGCGGACGCGGGACGCCACGATGGTCACCTCGGCGCCGGCGAGGCCGAGCAACGACCGAGCCGTCGAGTTGGAGCGCCACCTGGTCGAGGCGCTGGTGCGACTCGCGGCCGCCGAGCGCAGGATCGCGACCATGAGCGGCGAGCTCGCCGAGCTGGCGCAGCTCCGGGCGACCGTCGGGCACCACCACGGACGACTGGATGAGCTGGAGGCCGTCGCGCATCGGCATGTTGACGATGCCGGAAAGGACTGGGAGGAACCCAGCGACGAGGAACAAGCCGAGGAGTGGGATGACGCCGACGACGATGCGTTTGACGAGGATGACTGAGCGCCGCCCCTTCCGCCGCCGCGACCGACCCGTTACTAAAGCGAATGGGTGTTCGCCTTATCAAGGCGCGGACCAATGAAGCTCACTTGAATAACGGAGACTCCGTGCAGGCCCACCCCCGCGCTGGCGAACTCGTAACCACCTCGACCATCGGAGAGGTCGTCCGCGCGTTCGTGCCGAGGCCGCTGCCCCCGGAGCCGCCGCTGGCGCTCACGGAGGACGACCGGGAGCTCATCGACCGGGCGAACCGTGCCCTCGGTCGCCTCGACGGCCTCGGGATGATGCTCCCGGACACGCACCTCTTCGTCTACTTGTACATCCGCAAGGAGGCTGTTCTCTCCTCACAGATCGAGGGTACCCAGTCGTCGCTGTCGGACCTCCTGCTTCACGAGAGCGCGCAGGCGCCGGGGGCCCCTATCGACGACGTTGTGGAGGTGTCCAACTACGTCGCGGCGATCACCCACGGCCTCGAGCGAATGCGGGGCGGCTTCCCGATCTCGCTCCGGCTGATCAAGGAGATGCACGAGGTGCTCCTGTCCCAGGGGCGTGGCAGCACCAAGCAGCCCGGGCTCTTCCGCACGAGTCAGAACTGGATCGGAGGGGCTCGTCCCGGAGTCGCCGCGTTCGTGCCGCCGCCTGCAGAGCAGGTGGTCCCGTGCATGGGTGACCTGGAGCGGTTCCTGCACGGCGAGCCGGTGCGGACGCCCGTGCTCCTTCGGGCGGCGCTCGCCCACGTCCAGTTCGAGACCATCCACCCCTTCCTCGACGGCAACGGTCGACTGGGACGCCTGCTCATCCCGCTGCTGCTCTGCGCCGAGGGGGTGCTTCAGGAGCCCACGCTCTACCTCAGCCTCTTCTTCAAGGTGCACCGGGCCGAATACTACGCTCACCTGACGGCGGTCCGCGAGACCGGCGCCTGGGAGGACTGGGTGCGGTTCTTCATGCAGGGCGTCGCGGAGACCGCCGAGCAGGCGGTGACCGCTGCGCGAAGCATCCTCGCTTTGTTCGAGGAGGACCGCGCGCCGCTGGCGACGCTCGGCCGACAGGCCAGCGCGGCGTTGCGCCTCCACGACGCGATGAAGCGTCGCCCGATCGCGACCATCGCGCAGCTCGCCGAGCGCTCGTCCATGTCGGTGCCCACTACCACGCTCGCGCTCGGGAACCTACAGCGGCTGGGGCTCGTGCGTGAGTCCACGGGGCGGCAGCGCGGAAAGCTGTTCGTCTACCAGCGGTATCTGGACCTGCTCAATGAGGGGACGACGACGCCCGGGGCCGAGTGACCTGCGCGCGACTCGCCCTCGGCGCAGAACCCTCCCCCGCAGGGGCCTCCTGAACACGGCGCACAAGGCCGGCGCAGAACGGGCGTAGAAGTATATGGATTTGCGCGTCGGTGGGGATGCATCTGTGGGAGGGGAGAGACCGCGAGGACATCGCCGCTCAGCGGCCTTTCGGCCCCCTCGGGAAACCTCAACTGTCCGGGGAGGCGGCCACGACGCGCAAGGCCCGATAAATGACCTGGTTGATCCGAGGAGGCGGAACCATGACCACAAGACGCTCGACGAGCTCGACGGGGAGAAAACAAGGGCCGAGGTCCTGTCATTCCAGACGCGCTTTGAGCCCCACCAGGATGCTGCCGTCCTCGCGGCGCTGGAGACGGTCCTTGGCCAGCGGGGGACGCAGGAGCCGCTGCGCTACCGGTCGAGCGCGCAGGCGCTCTCCTCGGCGTCTCCCGCGATGACCTCGTAGGTGACGTCGAACGCGCCGCCCAGCACCACGCCCGTGGCGTCCGCGACGTCGATCGTCCCGGCGATGCGCGTGGCGAGCGGCTTGCCGGTGAAATTGCCGGGGGTGTCGCCGGCGTCCAGCACGTCGAACGTGACGCTGCCCTCCACGGCCGGCGTTGCGCCCTCGTACGCGTCCGGCACGCCCTCGCAGTCCGAGATGGTCATGGCGATGCTCGTATCGCCATCCTCGATGAGGTAGGTCCCTTCGCCGCAGGCGCCCTGCTCTCGAAGCAGGATGCGACACTCGAAGCCCTCCTCCACCGTGGC